>DFDR01000162.1:10532-17755 GCA_002369295.1 Desulfovibrionaceae bacterium UBA3823 | reverse complement strand
AGACGATACTTTCATGGTCAGTTAAAAGACGGTAGTTGACAGAGATCGCCTCCCTGCGGTGGCCACAAAGGGGCGACAAGCACTCTTCAGGCCAGCGCAGCTGGTCGCCAAGAACGAGAAGCGCCCGCCTTCAGCGGAACCACTCCGCTTCGGACGGGCGTTTTCTTGCTCCCGTGTATAAACAGGGCGCACTCCCAGCAGGGCCTCGGCTGACAGGGAAGATGGTCAAGATACGATGACCAGCCCTTGCTGGGAAATTTCATGTTCCGCGCAAAGCCAGATTCCTGCGCGGATAACCTTCACTGCGGAGCGGCTTGGCATCCGCAGACTGCTTGTCAAATTTACGACTGCCTCGGCCAGGCAGATGGACACTAGCTAGAAGTCGAGCTGGAACTGCATGCCAATGCCGGCATCAACGTCAGGGTCGTCGCTACGACCGACATGCTCGCGCACCTGCGAACTGTCCTTAACAATGAACTGGGGGCCAAGCCCTATGGTCAGGTCGTCCTCCTTGACGCCTGCAAGAGCGCGCACGCGGTGGTGGCTGTCCATGGAAACCTTTTCATCGACGTCGTGCAGGGCACGATCGTCCTGGCGCCATTCCTGCGACTGGCGGTCTATGCTGAGGCGAATGCCGTCCTCGCTCCGGCCCTGCTGCCTGGCGCTCCTGCGATTGGCATTCTTCTGGTCCTGAGCCTCCGCAGTCGCGGGCGCCGTCTTTCTGCTGTGCCTAAGCGCACGTTCCCAGAGCTGCATGCCGTCAACGCCCTCGTTGCGCCAAGCCTTGGAGCTGGGACCGTCGCTGAAGGCCCAAGGCGCGCCATGAAGGCCAGTCTGCGCCTTGACCGCACTGCTTCGGGGAGCCCGTGCTGAGCGGGCTGAACGACTGGAGCGGGCAGGGGTGGCACTGCGACCGGCATCGGCCGTCTGCAGGGACTGAACACGACCAACGGAACCGCTGGTCTGCCGTATGCGGAACATTGATGCGGGCCGCCCATAGGAAGCCTGCTCCGTTCCTGCAGCCTCGGCTGGCTGGGGAAGCAGAAAGGCCACGGACAGCGCGCAGGCCAGAGCAAGGCGTCGCAGAAGGCATGGATTGTGGATGTAGCGTTCAGTCAGCATAGGAACACCGTGTAGGCGACGCTCCCGGCGGGACCATCCCGTTCAGGACACTTCAGCCTGTCCTTCTTATCGTCTGCTCCGGTGGAAACTTAAGCCCTCCGGCTGTCCCGCAACGGCTAGAGACGGAACTGCCGGAGGGCTGGAAAGACGGGCTATTTGAGAATGATGAACGAGCTATCGGATCTGGGGATTGGCGACAGCAGGGGCCAGTCCCCGCTCCTGGCGCTCGACGAGCTTCTGGGCGTCGGGGCCGAAGAAAGGCACCTTGTCGTGGGGATCCTGCCATCCGCCGCCAAGGGCCATGCAGACGCTGACAATGGCGCTGAGGCGGTTCTGAAGGGCGTTGGCGTAGGCAAGTTCGGCGCTGAAGAGGGTGCGCTCGGCATCCAGGACAGTGAGGTAGTCGGTATAGCCGTTGTCGTACTGGATGCGGGCGAGCTCGGCAGCCCGGCGCAGGCTGTCGAGCTGGGCCTTGGTCGCCTTGACGACGGCTTCGGCTTCGCGCTGTGCCGTGAGAGAGCTGCGCACGTCGCCGAAGGCGCTCTGCACGGTCTTGCGGTACACGGCGATAGCCTGCTTCTTCTGCGCTTCGGCGTCCTTGAGGTTGTACCAGTTGCGACCGCCGTCGATCAGGGGAACGTTGGCCGCCACGCCGTAGGTGAACATGGCGGCAGGACCGGTGAAGAGGCTGGCCACGGCGGCCGAGAGGGTGCCCGTGAGGCCGGTCAGGGAGATGGAGGGGAAGAACTGGGCTCTGGCGACGCCGATCTGAGCGTTGGTGGCCATGATGCCGTATTCGGCCGCGCGGATGTCGGGACGGCGCTCGAGCAACTCGGAGGGCAGGCCGGCAGGGATGGTTGGCACGGCAGGAAGCGTCTCGATGGCCGCGCCGCGCGGCATGGCGGCCTCCATGATCTCCCTGGGCGAGCGACCGGTAAGCACGGCCAGCGAGGCCTCGGCGCCGTCGAGGGCCATGGCGGAGGAGTGCACCTGGGCGCGGGCCGTCTCGACCTCGGCGCTGGCGCGCTGGTAGTCGAGCTCGGTGATGTCGCCCTGCCTGAAGCGGGCGGAGTAGATGCGCAGGCCCTCTTCCCGCGTGCGCAGGGTGCGCCTGGCCGTCTTGAGCTGCATGTCGAGGGCGAGCATCTGGAAGTAGCTCCGGCATACCTGGCCGGCAACGGAGAGTCTGAGCGCCTCATGCCCCACGACCGTGGCGAGCAGGATGTCGGTCAGGGCCGTGTAGGCATTTCTGGCCTTGCCCCAGAAGTCGAGTTCCCAGGCGGCCGACAGGGCTCCCTGGTAGGCGGTGGTGCTGCGGGACATCCCGGTGACGTCGAAGGGCGTCACGTTGGCAGCCTTTTCCGACGCCAGATTGCCGGTGGCCTGGGCCTTGCCAGAGACCTGGGGCCAGATGGCGGACGACGCCACGCCCGCCTGCGCCGCGGCGGACTCGATCTTGGCCATGGACTCGGCCAGATCCTGGTTTTTGGCCAGGGCGTCCCTGACGAGGCCGTTCAGCACGGGATCATTGAAGCGCGTCCACCAGTCCATGTGCAGAAGCTCGCCTTCGAGCTTCACGCTTTTCCAGGAAGAAGGCAGGTCCTGTCCCGGACGCTCGTACTTGGGCGCGAAAGAGCAGGCTTCGATCAGCAGGGCGATGCCGAGAACGGCGCAGAATCGGGCAAAGGTGCTACACATTGATGTCGAGCCTCCCTTCATCGCCGCCCTGGTCTTCGTTGGGATCGCGCCTGCCCCGGAGGCGAAGCGACAGGTTCATGATCTCGCGGAAGAAGTAGGGGACGAAGAGCGTTGCAATGCAGGTGGCGAACAGCATGCCGCCGATGACGGCGGTGCCGATGGCGTGGCGGCTGTTGGCGCCGGCTCCCGTGGAGACAGCCAGCGGCACGACGCCCAGGATGAAGGCCAGAGACGTCATGACGATGGGTCGGAAGCGCAGCCTCGCGGCATGGGACGCGGCTTCGGCCAGGCTCCTGCCGTCGCGCCAGGCCTCGACGGCGAACTCGACGATAAGGATGGCGTTCTTGGCCGACAGGCCGATGAGGGTGACCAGCGCCACCTGGAAGTAAACGTCGTTGGAGAGTCCCCTAGCGTAGGTGGCGAAAAGGGCGCCCAGAATGCCGAAGGGCACGGCCGTGAGGACGGCCAGGGGCAGGGACCAGCTTTCGTACTGGGCGGCCAGGATCAGGAAGACCATGACCAGCGCCAGAATGAAGATGATCGAGGTGTCGGCGCTGGCGAGCTTCTCCTGCAGGGAGGAGCCGGCCCAGCCGACATGGTAGCCGCTGGGCAGCACTTCCTTGGCGACCTCTTCCATGGCCCTGAGCGCCTGACCGGTGGTGTAGCCGGGGGCGGGGTTGCCCATGAAGTGGGCCGCCGGAAAGACGTTGTAGCGGTCGACGGTTTCAGGCGCCGTGCGGCGCTCCAGGGTGACGATGGCGGAGAGCGGCACCATCTCGCCCTTGGCGTTGCGCACGTAGACGTCGTTCAGGTTTTCCGGCTTCATGCGGTACTTCTGGTCGGCCTGCAGGCGAACCTGGAAGGTGCGGCCCAGCATGTTGAAGTCGTTGACGTAGAAGGTGCCGAAGATGCCCTGCATGGTGGTGAAGACCTCGGAGATGCTGATCCCCATGTCCTTGCAGCGTTCCCGGTCAAGGTTGGCGTACATGAGGGGCGCGCCGGTTGTGAAGAGACTGCGGGCAGCGGCTATCTCCGGACGTTTGGAAGCGGCTTCCATAACCTTGTTGGCATTGGCTTCTATGACGTGCAGATTGTCACCATTGGTGCACTGCAGATAGCCTTCAAAGCCGCCCGTATTGCTCATGCCGGGAATAGGCGGAGGCATGAAGCCTAGGACGACGCCTGAGGACTGGGCCATATTCAGGCTGCCGGCACGCTGGATGAAGTCCGCGTCCGCCATGCCGTCGCCCTTGCGTTCGTCCCAGTGTTTGAAGCTGTAGAAGATCGTTGCATAGTTGGACTTGACTGAAGAGCTCAGGATGTCGAAGCCGTTGATGACGGTGACGCCTGACATCGTCGGATCCTTCTGCGCAAAGTCGCTCACCATTTTGCCGACTTTCCTCACGCGGTGGGTGGATGCGCCGTCATCGAGGATGATGGAGCCGAGGGCGTAGCCCTGATCCTCGTTAGGGACAAGGGACGTAGGCACTATCTTGAACAGCAGCATCGCGCTGGCGATAACGCCGCAGAAGACGAGGAAGCTGAGAAATCTGGCATTTTTAAAAAAGTTGACGGTGCCGACGTAGCCGTTGGTGCACACATCGAAAAAGGCATTGAAGGCGACGAAGAAGCGGGGCGTGTTGCCTGCCTCGCCGTGGCTCTTCAGGAGCAGGGAGCAGAGCGCGGGCGTCAGCGTCAGGGCGACGATGCCCGAGAGCACGACCGAGACGGAGATGGTGATGGCGAACTGCTTGTACATCTGGCCGGCGAGGCCGCCCATGAAGGAGACGGGTATGAACACCGAGCAGAGCACGAGCACGATGGCGATGAGGGCTGAGGTGACCTCGCTCATGGCCTTGGCCGTGGCCTCCTTGGGAGGCAGGTGCTCAGTCGACATGATGCGCTCGACATTCTCAAGCACGACGATGGCGTCGTCGACCACGATGCCGATGGCCAGCACCAGGCCGAAGAGGGTCAGCGTGTTGATGGAGTAGCCGAGCGCCAGCATGCCGGCGAAGGTGCCGATGATGGAGACGGGCACAGCGATGCAGGGAATGAGCGTGGCGCGCCAGTTCTGCAGGAAGAGGTATACGACAAAAAAGACCAGAAGCATGGCCTCGACGAGCGTATGGATAACCTCCTTGATGGAGGCGTTCACAAAGTCGTTGGTATCGACGACGATGTCGAGCTTCAGGCCTTCCGGAAAGTCGCGGCGCAGCTCTTCGAGCCGCTTGGTAACGCGATCGCCGGTAGCAATGGAGTTGGCGCCGGGGAGGAGCCACACGCCACCTGACCGGGCAAGCTTGCCGTTAAAGGAGGCATCGACGGCATAGTCCTGGCCGCCAAGCTCGACGCGGGCCACGTCCTTGAGGAGCAGCTTCGACGAGGAGTCGCCCGTGCGCAGAATGATGTTTTCGAAGTCGGCGGGCTCGGGCAGGCGGCCGAGCGTATCCATCTGCCATGTCAGCAACGTCTCCGAAGGCGAGGGTGCGTTGCCGAGGCGGCCAGGCGCGAACTGGGAGTTCTGTTCTTGGATGGCGCCTGCGACCTCGTTGACGGTAATGCCGAACTTGGCCATCTTGCTCGGATCGAGCCAGATGCGCATGGAGTAGGATGCATAACCGAAAATCTGCGCGTCGCCGACGCCTTCAATGCGCTTCAGGTCGTCAACGACGTTCATCTGCAGGTAGTTGTGCATGAACACGTCGCTGTAGCGGCCGTCGGGCGAGTACATTGTGAAGAACTGCAGGAACGAGGGCGAGCGCTTGACCACGCTGACGCCCAGGGCGCGGACGGTCTGCGGCAGGAGCGTCTGTGCCAAATTTACCTTGTTGCAGACGTTGACCAGCGCCATGTCGGGATTGCTCCCCAGGGAGAAATACACTGTCAGGCTACCGGTACCGGCGCCTGAGGACGCCGTCGAGGTCATGTAGAGCATGTTTTCGACGCCGTTGATCTGCACTTCGAGGGGCGCGTTGACGGTTGCCGCTATGGTTTCAGCCGAGGCGCCGGGATAGTTGGTGGAAACCTGGACCGTTGGCGGAATGAGGTCCGGGTACATTGCAATGGGCAGCACCTGCATGGAGATTGCGCCGCACAGCGTGATGATGATGGAGATGACGCTCGAGAGGATCGGGCGACGGAGAAAAATGCTGGGTCTAGCGGATGCGGCCATGGCGCTTCACCTACTTGCCCTTGGCCTCAGAGGCCTTGCCGGCGGGCTGCTGGTCCTTGCCTGGCTGCTGGCCGCCGGGATTGACGGGAGCGCCGTCCCTGCACTTGAGCATGCCGTCCGTGACGACGCGGTCGCCACTCTTAAGGCCGGAATAGACAAGGTAGTCGTTGCCGATGGCGGGGCCGAGCTCGACCTTGGTGCGCTTGGCGACGTTCGCCCCGTCCACCAGCATCACGAAGAAGCCGTCGTCGGTGATGGAAACGGCCGTCTGGGGCACGAGCAGGGCCTGGGGCAGCACGTCGCCCTCCATGTAGACGCGCACGTACTGGCCGGGCATGATCTCGCCCTTCGAATTGTCGAAGGTGGCGCGGCAGCGGATGACGCCCGTAGAGGGCTGCACCTGGCTGTCGATGAAGTCGACCTTGCCCTCGCCCCCGTACATGCGCCCGTCAAGCAGGCGCAGGCGGGCCTTGTAGACCTGGCCTTCGGGGAAGCGGAGCCGGCCCTGCCGCTCGAGCTGCTGGCGCTGCATGCGGTCCGTGGCCGCGACCGAGAACTCGATGTACATGGGATCGGTCTGGTTGATCGATGTCAGCAGGGAGTTGGCCGACACGAGGTTGCCTTCCGTGGCCTCCTCCTTGGAGGTGAAGCCCGAGACCGGGGCGACGACCTGGCAATAGTCGAGGTTGATCTTGGCCTGACGCACGGCGGCGCCGGTGCTCTCGTAGTTGGAGAGGGCCTGGTCGCGGTCCTTCTGGGAGACGGCGTTGGCGGCGTAGAGGGGCTTGATGCGCTTCCACTCGCGCTCGGCGTTCTTGTAGGCCGCAACGGCCTGCTCGTAGACGGCCTCGTAGCTGTCGCGCTCGAGCTGGAACATGAGGTCGCCCGCCTTGATGAAGTCGCCTTCCCTGTAGAGCCGCTTCTGGATGATGCCATGAACGCGGGCTCGCACGTCGACGGCCCGGGAACCCGCTGCCGTTGCCTGAAACTCCTGCGGCCAGCCCACGTCCTTGGCCTTGAGTTCGACGACGGAGACCAGCGGCGGGGGCATCTGGCCCTGTCCCTGGCCCTGTCCGTCCTTCTTGCCGAAGGGAAGCTCGCAGCCCGCAAGGCAGAAGGCCATGGCTAGCAGCGCGACGGTGGAAAGAAAATGCCTCATAGTGTATTCTACTCCGCTTGCGTCCTGGGCCGGCGATGGGCCAGGAGCTGTTTTTTCACTGCGAGGGGG
>DFDR01000162.1:0-10404 GCA_002369295.1 Desulfovibrionaceae bacterium UBA3823 | reverse complement strand
AAAAAAATCAAGGCATTAAGCACCACTTTTTCTTGGCTCCAACCGGCTGGCAGAACCTTTTCCAGAGCCGTCTACGGTGGGACGGCCCCGCATGCACGCGCCTTAGGCGCCTTCGGTGCCAGCGCCGGCTTCTCCGGATTCGCCATCCGCCTCGACGGCATAGCCGCAGTCCTTGGACGGGCAGGCCTTGCGCACGCCCTGGCGGGTCCGGCGCAGAACAAGGTAGGGCGAGCCGCACTCCGGACACTTCTCAGGCACGGGCTCGTTCCAGAGGGCGAACTCGCACTGGGGATAGCGGCTGCAGGAATAGAAGATCTTGCCCTTCTTGGTGCTCTTCTCCACTATCTCGCCCTCGCCGCACTGGGGGCAGGCAACGCCCGTGGAGAAGGGGGCCGCGTAGCGGCACTTGGGATAGGCGCTGCAGGCGATGAAGCGGCTGCCCGTGCGGGAGCGCTTGACCACGAGGGGGCTCTGGCATTCGGGACAGGTGCCGACAACCTCCATCTGACGCTCCTCCTTGGGCGCAATGGCGAGCTCGCCTGCATCGCTGCGCACGAGGTTGCTCGTGAAGCGGCAGGCGGGATAGCCCGTGCAGGCGAGGAAGGCGCCGGCCTTGCCGAACTTGATCACGAGGCTCTTGCCGCAGTCGGGACAGACAAGGGAGGTGGCGATGCCGCCCTTGAGGTTGGCCATGTTCTTCGACGCAGCGTCCAGCGCCGGATTGAAGTCGTGCATGAAGTCGCCCAAAAGCTCGATCCAGGACTCGCTGCCCTCGGCGACCTTGTCGAGGCCGCTCTCCATTTCCGCCGTGAAGTTGACGTCCATGAGCTTGCCGAAGTTTGCCACGAGCTGGGAGCAGACGGCGCGGCCAAGATCCGTGGGCACGAAGTGCTTTTCCTTCAGTTCCACGTAGCTCCTGTCCTCAAGGGTGGAGATGATGCTCGCGTAGGTGGAGGGACGGCCGATGCCGAGCTCTTCGAGGGTGCGCACGAGGCTTGCCTCCGAAAAGCGGGCCGGCGGCTGGGTGAACTTCTGCTCTTTTTCGAGCTGCTCCAGGCGCAGGGTTTCGCCTTCCTTGAGCTCCGGCAGGTCCGCATCGCGCTCGCCCGAAGGAAAGGCCTTCTGCCAGCCGGCAAAGAGCTCGCGCTGGCCCTTGGCATGCCATTCGGTGTCGCGGCAGGCCACGGCCACCTTGGTGTCCATAAAGACGGCGGCAGCCATCTGGGAGGCGACGAAGCGCGACCAGATGAGCTTGTAGAGGCTGTACTGCTCGGCGCTCAGGCTTTCCTTGACGGACTCGGGGGTGATGGCAACGTCGACGGGCCGTATGGCTTCGTGGGCGTCCTGGGCGTTGGCGCGGATCTTGTAGCTGCGGCGCTTGCCGGGAAGGTAGTCCTGACCGTAGCGGGAGGCGATGAACTCCTCGGCGGCCCTGGCCGCCTCGTCGGCGATGCGGGTGGAGTCCGTGCGCATGTAGGTGATGAGGGCCTGGGTGCCCCTGCCCTGAAGCTCCACGCCTTCGTAGAGGCGCTGGGCTATGCCCATGGTGCGCTTGGCCGAGTAGCCGAGGCGCTGGTTGGCCACCTGCTGCAGGGTCGAGGTGATGAAGGGCGGCTGCGGCGCCTTCTCGCGGCGCTTCTGCTCCACCCGGGCCACGGTGAACGGAGCGCCTTCAAGCGCGGCTTCGAGGGCCTCGGCATCGGCCTGGCAGGCGATTGCCGCCTTGGCGCCGCCGATCCTGGCCAGATCCGCCCTGAAGGGGGCGCCTTCGGTTCCCTGAAGCAGGACGCGGAACACCCAGTACTCCTCGGGCTTGAACTTTTCGCGCTCGAGTTCCCTGTCCACGATGAGCCGAAGCGCCACGGACTGCACGCGGCCGGCCGAGATGCCCCGCTTGACGGTTTTCCACAGCAGGGGGGAAATCTTGTAGCCCACGAGGCGGTCGAGGATGCGCCGCGCCTGCTGGGCATGGAAGAGGTCGGCGTCCAGCCCGCGCGGATGCGCCAGGGCCTCCTTCACGGCGTGGGCGGTGATCTCGTTGAACTGGATCCGCTTGATCTCCTTGGCCTTGCCCTTCAAAAGCTCTGCCACGTGCCAGGCTATGGCCTCCCCTTCGCGGTCGGGGTCGGGCGCAAGGTAGGTGACGTCGGCCTTGGCAGCCTCGCTCTGCAGCGTGCCGACGACTTTCTCCTTGCCGGGTATGACGTGGTACTCCGGCTCGAAGCCGTTGGCCTCGTCCACGCCGAGGGTGCTGGAAGGCAGGTCGCGCACGTGGCCGACGCTGGCCTCCACGGCGTAGGCAGGGCCAAGGATCTTGCGTATGGTCTTCACCTTGGCAGGCGACTCGACGATGATCAGTTCTTTAGCCATGAGCTTCTCCATTGGGGGGTACCATACGGAAAAAGCCCCTGAGGTCAAGCAGGACGCCTCGCCGCGCCGCTGCCGCGCGCGGCCCCCAGCCCGGAACGCCAGTCCCGGCTTCCGGGAAGGCCTGGGGCGCAATCTGGACAACATCCTGATATGAATGGTAAACGCCTTTAACATTTTAACCCAAGGACGGCCATCATGCACGCCTGCCAGCGACCCTTGCCCTGCACCGTTCTCGCCCTGCTCCTCTGCCTTGCGCTGTGCGCTCTTCCCGGCTGCGCCTCGAAAGGCGGCGCACAGGGCCCCATGCCGAATCTGACCCGCCTTGCCCCGCGCCATCTCGGCGAAGGCAGCTGCGTCTTTGTCGAGGTCCGCGGCCTGAACAACGGCGCCAACGAGGACCTGGCCTCGCTCGTCACCGCCTCCCTGCAGAGCGAGCGCGGCCTCGTACCCGCCGACAGCCGCAGCGAGGCCGATGCCGTCGTCGCCATCGACGTCAAGGACATCTACCTCTGCGACACCTCGGGCGCGCGCCTGAGCGGAAGCCAAACGCTCGGCAACACCCTGATGGGCACCGTCCTCGGCCTCGGCGTCGGCGGCATTGCCGGCGGCCGCACGGGCGCCCTCGTCGGCGCCGGCGCCGGCGCCCTGCTCGGGCTCGGCGCCTCGGCCTTCGATGCCAAAAGCGACAACACCTGGGCCATGGTGGCCGACGTCTCCATCGTCAGACGGGGCGAGGAGCCCGCGCCCGAAGAGCACGCCGTCACCGCCAAGGGACACGGCATGACCAGGGAGGAGAGCCTTGCGGCCCTCAAGGAGCAGCTCGCCCAGGACATCGTCGGCTGCGTGCGCAAGTAGCCTGCGCCCGCAGCCTTGCCGGCAGGCCAAGGCTTCGCCTGCCGGGAGGCGGAACGGCCTGCGACCCCGCCCTTAGCGGCCGGCGGCCCTGCGCCGCCATCTTGCCAGGGCCAGGCCCCTGCGCCTGGCCGCGACACAGGAGGAAGCCGAATGTCCGCACGACACTTCAACCTGACAGCCACCGCCCTGCTCATGGCCCTGCTGACGGCGCTCGGAGCGACGTCCTGCTCGCAGCGCCCCGCCAGGCAGGGACATTCCGGCGCAGCCGTTGCCGCAACGCCGCAAGGGGACGTCATGTACCGCCCCGCAGAGCGCGCCGAGATGTTTCGCTCCGCCCCCGTGGAGCCGGCCGAGCGCGGCCAGGGCAGAGCCTACTTCTCCATCCGCGACGGCCAGAACCTGACCAGAGGCCTGCACGACTACCTCGAACAGCGTCTGGGGCTCAAGGGCTTCTCCGTCACGGACAAGCCGAGCGAAGCCGACCGCATCGTTGAAATCGCCGTCGTGGCCAGAGGCAGCGCCTCGCAGGCATCTCTGGAAGCCTGCGTCAGGCAGGGCTACGCCGGCTCCGCCGCGCTGGAGGCCGGCGACCGGGGCGCCATCGTGGCTGACGTGCTGCTGGTGCGCCGCAGGGCCCATGTAGAAGGCTCCCAAGCCCACCTCAAGAACATTTCGGCGCGCAACGCCGTCTCCAGCACCAAGCTGCGCATTGCGGCCCTCGGCACGGAGAGGGCGCTCAAGGGGCGCGATCTTGAATTCGCCCTCGCCGAGGACATCGCCGGCCTCGCCAGCTCGAGCGAGGACATGCACCGCCACAGGACCCGCTCCAGCACGGAAGTCAGGCAGGACGCCCCGTCCAGAAGCTCAAGGGCGAAGGCCTCCTCGGCCGGCAGGCACAAGGAAAGGCACAAGGCCAGCCGCAAGCACAGGAAGCGTCGCGGCTAGCCGCGGGTCCTGTGCCGGATCGCTCGGAAGACCCTTGCGGCCTGTCCTGCACGCCTACACCATGACGCACCGGCTGCCTGTCATGGCTTCGCGCACCCTCGCCACGGCTTCCCGTATGTCGGGTGCGGCCACGAACTCGGAGACCAGGGCGCAGCAGCGCCCGCCATGCTCGACAACCTCGCGCACGTTGTGGGCCTTGATGCCGCCAATGCAGACAAAGGGAATCTTGATGCTGGCCGCAACCCAGTCCAGATAGCCGAGGCCGACGGGATCGCAGACGTCTTCCTTGGTTCTGGTGGCGAAGATGGGGCCCACGCCGATGTAGTCGGCGCCGCCCGCCTGGGCCGCAAGGGCCTGCTCAGGCGCATGGGTGGAGACGCCTATGATCAGCTCCGTTCCCGCAAGGGCGCGCACGTCCGCCAGCGGGATGTCCTCCTGGCCGACGTGCACGCCGTCGGCATGGGCGAGCAGGGCCAGATCCACGTGGTCGTCCACGATGAAGCAGGCGCCGTACTTTGCCGTGATCCGGCGCAGGATGCGGCACTCCTCGAGCATGCCGCCCTCCTTCATGTGCTTTTCGCGGTACTGCAGGATGCGGATGCCGGCGCCGAGCAGGGCTTCGGCAACCTCCTCCACGCTGCGGCCACCCGACAGCTTCGTGTCCGTCAGGGCGTAGAGTTCCGTTTCGCTGGGCAAAACCACGGGCATGGCGCACCTCCGTCTTCTCGTTTTTCTTGCATGCGTGTACACTGTCTGCGCGTCCCGCTCCTGCCGGACCGGGACCGGACACCGAAGGCCATGCTACCCGCCTTCCGTCCAAAAGACGAGAGGGGGGAACGGCGCACCGCGCTCCGCATGCAGAGCTTCTTTCCAAAGCGGGCCGTTGCGTGTAAAGCTTGGCGCCCGCCACCTCCACCTCTGCCAGGTTCTGTCCCATGAAACGCCTCTTGCTCTTCGTCCTTGCCCTGCCTCTCGTCCTTGCACTCAGCCTTGCCCTTGCGCGCCCCGTCTGCGCCGAGCCGGGCACATCCTCTCCCGATGCCAGCCAGGCGTCGCAGAAGGAAGAAAAAGGCAAAGATGCAGATGCCCCCCGCGAATCCCGCCTTTTCGAAGTCCTGCGCGTGACGGCGCACCAGGAGGCCCGGATCTTCGTCCGGGCCGACGAGGACGCGATCAGGGAAGCGGAGGTCAGAAAGCGGGCCGAAGAGATTCAGCGCCAGAGGGAGGCTGAGGAAAAGGCCCAGAAGGAGGCGCTCAAGCGGGAAGTCGAAGCCAAGAAGAAAGAGGCCGAAGAACTTTCCCGCGACGACGACTGGAAGAATGCCTGGGAGTCCCAGCGCGCCTCGGTCGACACCACGATTGCGGACGCGATTAGGCTGACCCGCAACTTCCAGCACGATACGGACATCACCAAGCACATCATGCCCGTCGTCGAGGACCTTCGCCGCCTCACCGTCGTTGTCAACAACTATCGGGACTGGCCCTCCCCCCTCGAAGGCCTGAGCCGCAAGCTCGCCTTGCAGTCGGACTACGTCCGGGACCTCGTCAGGCAGGCCTCAGCCAGCGAAAAAAAAGCCAGGCAGCTGCTCGCGCGCCTCAACAGGACTGCTGAAACCATGCCGACGCTTGCCGCCAGCAGCAAGGAAGTGCGCGAGTACATACGCAATTTCAACAAGGCCCGATTCCTGCTCACGGCCGTCATCACCCGCTACGAAAGCGCCCTCGCGCCGGCGAGATCCTTCATCAAGCAGATCGACCGCACCCGCGACGACATAGAAAAGCGCCTCCCCGACCTCTGGAAACGCTTCTACACCTTCGGCCCCACGCCGTGGCTTTCCGGCGAGTACTGGGCCATGATTCCGCGGATCCTAAGCTATACCGCCCAGAGCCTGGGCCTCAGGCGCCCGGCCGAGCTGCCGAGCACCAGCGCCCAGTGGCAGACCTGCATTGTCCGCTTCATCGTTGCCATGGGCTTTCTCAGCATATTCGGCACCATCCTGGCAGCCAGGCTGCTCGGCAACGCGCCCCTCAAGGAGCACATCCTGCGCTGGAGCATGCCGTGGAACGTCGTCGGACTCTCGCTTTTGATCTGCTCGTTCACCCCCGCAGGCGACAATACCTACCGGCTCCTGCTGGCCCTCGGCAACCTCAGCCTCATCATGGGCCAGATCTTCCTTGCCTGGGACCTGCGGCGCATGAAGTTCCCGGAGATCACCAGTGAGCAGTCCCCCTTCTGGAACCTCGTGCCGCTCACCATGTGCGCGTACATCTTCCTCTACCTGCCCGTGCCCCGGCTCTTCCTGTGCTTCGGCTGGCTTGTCTGCCTCCTGGCCAACATCATCGTCCGCCGGCGCTTCAGAAACGCCGTCCACCTCGGCAGCATGCAGATCGAACACGCCGTGCTCGACCTCGAGCCTCTCATCCTATGGGCATGCCTGCTCGTCCTGCTCCCCGGCTACCACATCTTCAGCATGCTGCTCTACCTGATGTACACGTCCATCTCCATTGCGGTGCAGCTCTTCGCAGGCAGCATGTTCTTCATCTCCGACCTCAACGACCGGCTGCCCAAGGAAGGCGCCAAGGCCGTGATGGGGAGCCTGCTCATCGCCCTCTCGGCGCCCTGCGTCATCGTGCTCGCCGTCATCGCCGTGGGCCTGTGGCTCGGCACCCTGCCTGGCGGCCTCTACATTCTGCGGGACTACGTCTTCGCAAGCGTCAACATCGGCGACACGCGCATCAACTTCCTCCACCTGCTCCTGATCATCACGGTCTTCTTCCTGGCCCGCACGGCATCCCGCATGGGCAACAGCTTCATCAAGTCCATGCCCTCCAGGGGAATGAAGCTCGACGCCTCGCTCGTCACGCCCATGCAGACGGGCTTCACCTACCTCGTCTGGGCGCTCTTCGGCCTCTTCGTGCTCCATGCCGTCGGCCTCAACATGAGCAGCCTCGCCGTCGTCGCCGGCGGCCTGTCCGTCGGCATCGGCTTCGGCATGCAGAACATCGTCAACAACTTCGTCTCCGGCCTCATCCTCATCTTCTCCCGCACCCTCCAGGTCGGCGACGTGGTCGAAGTCGCCGGCGTTGTCGGGCGCATCAGGCAGATCACCGTCCGCGCCACCGTGGTGCAGACCTACTCCGGCGCCACCATCTACGTGCCGAACTCCGAGTTCATCTCGGGACGCCTCACCAACTGGACCAGCGACAGCCGCGCCAGGCGCGTCGATCTCTCCGTGGGCGTGGCCTACGGCTCCGACACCGAGCGCGCCACCAAGATTCTGCTCGATGCGGCCCAGGCCGATCCCGACATCCTGGCCTTCCCCAAGCCCATCGTGCTCTTCCGCGAGTTCGGCGACAGCACCCTCGACTTCAAGCTCCGGTACTGGATCAAGGACTTCGAGGACAACGACCGCGTCAACTCGAGGCTCCACTTCGCCATCAACGAGAACTTCGCCAAGGCGAACATCGAGATAGCCTTCCCGCAGATGGACCTGCACGTGAAGGATCTGCCGTCCAGGGCCGCGTCCCGGTCTGCCCCGCTCAAGGCCGCGCTGGGCCAGAAGAGCCGGCCAAAGACCCTTGCCAGCGCCCGCAGGGCGAGGCCGAGGCGCCCCCAGCCCGCGTAGCGCAGTCCGCATACCGCCACCCTTCAACCCTTCAAGAGAGGCAGCCATGATCCGCAGATCCAGCGACAAGACCACAGCCCAGAAGAAGATGTTCGACGCCCCCGGCGAAGTGATCTTCAACTACATCCTCAACGCCGGCGAATTCCACGACGCGGGCCGCATTTTCAGCCACGTGGTGCTCAAGCCCGGCTGCGGCCTCGGCAAGCACGCCCACAAGGGCGACTTCGAGGCCTACTACGTCCTCAAGGGCGAAGCCAAGTATGACGACAACGGCACCATGACGACGCTGAAGCCCGGCGACGTGGCCGTCTGCCAGGACGGCGAGTTCCACAGCGTGCTCAACGAGGGTTCCGAAGACTTCGAGTTCATCGCGCTCGTGCTCTACGTGAAGTAGCGCAAGGCACAAGGCTTTCCAGAACGGCAGGAGCTCCCCCGGGGGAGCTCCTTGGCGTTTCTGGAGGGCGCAGTCGGCCCGGAACGTGGCAAGGCCGCCCTACGGCGTGCGCTTGCGGCAGCCGAGCCCGAGGAAGTCGGTCTCGTAGCCCGCATCCACGCGCTCGTCGCGAACGAAGGCGTGGCCCGGCCACTCGTTAAGCGTGCGACTGACGCGCTCCATGTCGACGTAGGCGAGCAGCTCCGGCCTGGCGCTGGCAAATTCCCGCAGCAGCCTGCAGGAGGCCACTTCGCCCATGGCTAGCCCGTTCAGAAACTCGCAGTCCTGAATGCCGCAGGCCCCGGGGGCGCTTGCGTCGAGCAGGTCTATGCCCCTGGCGGCAAGGGCCTTTCTGAGGCCGAAGAGATGGCTGTAGGCCTCGGGATCCTCGCTGAGCCTCGAGGCCAGAGGAGATGCCAGGGGGGAGAGGTAGACCAGGGGCAGCATGCCCCTGCCCTTGATGCGGTAGTAGATGTCGGCAAACGCATCGACGTGCGCCTCGCCGGGACCTCCCGGACAGGGCGCAAACTCGCCGATGCGGGCGTTCAGGCGGCGCAGGGCGCCGGCAAAGCCCGGCTCTGCCGGAGGCGCCGCCTTGAGCAGGGAGAAGGGATGCCAGGAGCCGTCGGGGCCGAAGCCGTCGCCAAGGCACTGCGCCTTGGCGCCGAAGCGGTCGCCGCGCATGCCGAGCCACAGGGGAGAGAGGAACTGCCTCAGGGAGATGCGCCCCTGAAGCAGCCACTGCCAGGGCCTGCGCAGGACTCCGTCGAGATAGCCTGCGCCCTCGGCGGAAAGCTCCGCCCTGCGCAGCGGCGCGGCATCCCAGGCTGGGGAGAACCACCAGAAGTCGATGCCGATGAGCACGACTTCGGGCCTGTGAACGGCAAGGGCCTGATCCAGGACCGCGGCCAGCTCCGGCAGCGAGGCGGCCGTGCCCGCCATGTTGACGGCGGGCCTCGAGAAGTAGGCCTGGCGGAATTGCCCGGCGCTTGCCGACCCCAGCACGAGGACGGCGGGCTTGCGGTCCCCGTGGAGCTTGAGTCCGTAGGCCAGCCGCTGGCGGTCCTCAATCTCCCAGCCTGGACCGTAGAGGGCAAAGCCCTGGCGCTGGGCCTCGACGGCACGTTCTACGGCGAGGTCGCCGCTTTGGTAGAGCCAGGCGAAGGAGAAGGGCACGCCCAGCGCCAGCGCAAGGCCCAGCAGCGCGCAGCTGAGGACAAGGACGCGCTTCGTCCATGCCCAGGGGGACAGTGTTCCTTCGGTAGGTATTGCCGGCATAGCCCAACCTCCTGACGGTGGACCGGATCAGCCCTGGCTAAGGGGCTAGAAGATGAAGGGCCTGGGTTCGCCAGACAGGACAAGGGAGGCAAAGATCCCCAGAGCGCAGACGCAGGCCCAGAAGCCGTTCATGGACCAGGCGAGCCACGCCCGGCTGCCGTCCCTGCGGCCGGCCACGAACTCGCGGCTTGCGGGCAGGAGGAAGGCCGCCAGCATGGCGGGGACGAGAGGGAAGAGCATGCGCCAGGAACCGATCGCAAAGCCCGGCAGAGGCGCGCTGGCGGCGGCGTCAGCCCCGATTCCGGCCATGGCCTTGTAGAGGAAGACTGCGGTCATGGGGGAGTCGGCCCGGAACATGGCAAAGCAGACGTTGAGGAGCAGGAAGGTGGCAAGCCCGAAGGCCAGCCTGCAGGGCAAAAGCCGCGCCAGCTCCTCCAGAGGCCTGCCGGCGACGGCCTTGCGGAAGAAGTAGTTGACGAGCAGCAAGACGCCGTTCATGAGCGCCCAGGCGAGGAAGGTCAGCTGAAAGCCGTGCCACAGCCCACAGACCAGCATGGCGCAGGCGAAGCTGAGGAGCTGCCGCGCCGGCCCGCACCATTCGCCGCCCAGCGGCGTATAGACGAAGTCCTTGATCCAGCTCGAAAGGGTGATGTGCCACCTGCGCCAGAACTCGATGAAGCCCGTGGCCCTAAGGGGGGAGCTGAAGTTCTGGGGGAGCCTCACGCCCGCCATGAGGGCGGCGCCCGAGACGATGTCCATGTAGCCGGAGAAGTCGAAGTAGATCTGGAAGGTAAACGCCAGAGCGCCTAGCCAGGCCGTCAGGGCCGAGGGGTGCTCCATGGCGGAGACGGTCTCCCACAGCGCTCCTGCCTGGTTGGCGATGAGCACCTTCTTACC
>DFDR01000253.1 GCA_002369295.1 Desulfovibrionaceae bacterium UBA3823 | reverse complement strand
AACATTTTATGTTTGTCATATACTGTATTGATAAAAAGAAACATCATTAATAAATTAATATTTTATGAAATATTTGTCAGTGAAGCAGATTATCAGTTATATCATATTATGTCATATTTCAATATATATTGAAACAACAAAAACACAAATCCATCTCCATGTCGCTGCTGGAAACAATATCCGTGGAATTGAGAGACACATGGCATCAGGGGAATTGCGCATGAACCGCCGTCAATTCATCACCGCTTCGCTGACCGCGGCCGTGGCAGGATTCGGCGCTGCGGTCTCCTCCAGCGACGCCCAACCTGCCGTGGAGGCAAGAAAACCCATGAAGATACTGGTTCTGACCGGAAGCCCCAGGAAAAACGGCAATTCCGCCACCCTGGCCGCGCAGTTCATCAAGGGAGCCGAGGAAGCCGGCCATGCCGTGACGCGCTTCGATGCGGCGTTGAAGAATGTCCATCCCTGCATCGCCTGCAATTCCTGCGGCATGGACGGGCCGTGCGTGTTTCAGGATGATTTTCAGTTCGTGCGCGAGCATATCGTCCCGGCCGATCTGGTGGCCTTCGCGACGCCCATGTACTATTTCGGTTTTTCCTCCCAGCTCAAGGCAGTCCTTGACCGCTTCTACGCCATCAACGGCAGCATCCATACTCCCAAGAAGGCGGTGCTGCTGATGACCTACGCAGACAGCAGCGCCCGCAAGGAGCAGCCCCTGCAGGCGCATTATGAAATGCTGCTTGACTATCTTGGCTGGACGGATGCCGGCCGCGTCATCGCCCCTGGCGTCTGGCCCGCAGGCGCCGTCAGCGGCACGGCGTATCCCCAAAAGGCCTACGAGCTTGGGCGCAGCCTGTAGCAGGAGGAAAGGGAATGGCCATCGGGCGCCGCGCCACCCTGGCGGCGTCCGCGCATGGCGTGACCGCTGACATCCGCGGAGACGTGCCCTTCGCCCTCATCTCGTCGGCAGAAAGGCACGGCTTGGCGTCCGCGAGACCGTGGTGCCCGGCGTTGCCATGGGGGATGGGCCATTCGTGAGCCGGCGTGGCGGCTGGGCGGGATGTGCCGCGCCCATGACCGCTGCGGGCAGTGCTTCTGCGCGAAACATCCGTGCTGTGCGAGGATGAAGATACGCGAGGCCAGCAGCTTCTGCCCCCAGAAAGAAAGAGCCGAACAGGGCCTGCGCCGGCAATCTGGCAGAGGTGCAGGCGAAATCCATTTCGAGTCACGACGAACCGGGACACTGGCGTTGCCCGGTACTGTTTGCTAGGAAACCCGCATACTGCTTTCATCAAAGGAGTTTTCTCATGACTGAGACGCACAATCGACTTCTCGGCAGACGCACAGCCCTCAAACTGGCCGGAGGGTTCGCGGCCTTCAGCGCGCTTTTTCCCGCGGCCTGCATGACGGCGGAGGCAAAGGACAAGAACGGCAAGATGCTCGTGGCCTATTTTTCCGCCACGGGCACGACGGCCCGCGTGGCGAAGCAGCTTGCGGAAGGCCTCGGCGCCGACCTTTTCGAGATCAGGCCCGAAAAGCCCTACTCCCGGCAGGACCTGGACTGGCACGACAAGAAAAGCCGCTCCAGCGTCGAGATGAACGACCCGAATTCGCGCCCGGCCATCGCGGCCAAGGTCGAGAACATGGGACAGTACGACACTGTCTTCGTGGGCTTCCCCATCTGGTGGCACCGCAGTCCGACCATCATCTCCACCTTCCTTGAAAGCTACGACTTCTCGGGCAAGACGATCGTGCCCTTCGCCACGTCGGGCGGCAGCGGCCTCGGCAAGACCGAAAGCATCTTCAAGGAGCTCTGCCCCAAGGCCGCCGTCCGCGCAGGCCGGGTGCTCAACGGCAGCCCCGACAAGGCCAAGCTCGCCGAGTGGGCGAAAAGCGTCCTGCGGTAGCCGCGCCATGAAACGGCAAGTCTTGCGAATCGCCGCCTCCGCCCTGCTCTTCATGGCTGGGGCGGGGACAGCCGTCCTGACAGATTGCGGCATGGCCGCCGGCAGCGATGCCAAAGGAGGAGGAACAATGGTCAAGCAAACGGCAGGCAGAACGGCCCTGGGGGATTTCGCCCCGAAATTCGCCGAGCTCAACGACGACGTGCTTTTCGGCGAAGTCTGGTCCCGCACGGACAAGCTCCCGCTCAAGATGCGTTCCGTCATCACGGTCACGGCCCTCGTCAGCAAGGGCATCACGGACAGCTCCCTGAAATACCATCTGGAAAGCGCCCGCAAGAACGGCGTCACCCGGACGGAGATGGCCGAGATGCTGACGCATGTCGCTTTTTACGCCGGCTGGCCCAACGCCTGGGCCGCGTTCCGCATGGCGAAGGAGGTCTATGCCGACGACGGCGGGCAGGAGGCGCACGGCGGCTTTTTCGGCATGGGCGAGCCCAACACGGCCTATGCGCGCTACTTCATAGGCCAAAGCTATCTGAAGCCCCTGACCGACGCCAAAAAGACCGTGGGCATCTACAACGTCACCTTCGAGCCCGGCT
>DFDR01000202.1:5247-11338 GCA_002369295.1 Desulfovibrionaceae bacterium UBA3823 | reverse complement strand
CTGCCCGGATCAAGTCTGTCCGGCCCAAGTCTGCCTGGCAAAGCCTGTCTGCACCGCGCCTGCCTGGAAGGGACGCACCGCTTCATCCACCAAGGAGCTGCTATGGATCTACTTCCCATCCGACGCGCCATCCTGAGCGTCACCGACAAGTCCGGCCTTGCCGAGTTCGCCGGCTTCCTCGCCGGCATCGGCGTGGAGCTCGTCTCCACGGGCGGCACCATGAAGGCCCTGCAGGCCGCAGGCCTCCCCGTCAAGCAGGTGAGCGACGTGACGGGCTTCCCGGAAATCCTGGGCGGCCGCGTCAAGACCCTGCACCCGAAAATCCACGGCGGCATCCTGTGCAACAAGGATCTCCCCGAGCACCTCGAGACCCTGAAGCAGATGGACATCGTTCCCATCGATCTGGTCTGCGTCAACCTCTACAACTTTGCCGGCGCCGTCTCCCGCAAGCTCTCCCTGGAGCAGGCCGTGGAGGAGATCGACATCGGCGGCCCCTGCATGATCAGGGCGGCAGCCAAGAACTACCACTCCGTGCTGGTGGTGCCCTCGCCCGAGTGGTACGGCCCCGCCATGAACGACCTCAAGGCCCACGACATGCGCTCCTCGCTGGAATTCCGCCAGCTCATGGCCTCGCGCGCCTTCGACGCCACCTCGCGCTACGACGCCCTCATCACCTCCTACATTCGTCCCTAGCGGAGGCCCGGCATTTCCCGCATCGACGGCAATCTCCAGGGCCTCAAGCCAAGCCAGCTGAAGGCCCTCGACCGCCTGGCCAAGCGCAAGTTTCCCGAGAAGGAGCCCTACACCGCGGAGCAGGCGCGCGAGCTCGCCCTGCTCTCGCGCTCCTTCGGCCGGCAGATAGGCCTGCTCGTCGACCGCCGGGGGCGCGTGGCCATGGTCGTCGTCGGCAAGCCCGACAGCATCTGGATCCCGGAGCTCCCGCGCCAGCGCGAGGGCGCCCTGCGCCTCAGGGGGCTGCGGCTCCTGCACACGCACCTTGCGCCTGCCGGCCTGAGCGAAGAGGACCTCACGGACATGCTCTTCCTGCGCCTGGACGCGGTTGTGTGCCTCACGGTGAGCCCGGACGGCGAGCCTGTCCAGTGGCAGGCAGGCCATCTCCTGCCGCAGGGCCTGCAGGGGGCCCTGGGACCAGAGGGCTCGTCGGGCGCGCCCTACCGGGCAGGCCCCCTGCGCCCCTGGGATCAGACCCAGGGGGATCTGCTCGCCACCGCCCTCGCCATCGAAGAGGAGCTTGGCCGCGCCGAACAGACCCGGGATTCCCGGGGGCTTGAGCGCGCCCTCGTGGTGTCGGTGTCGGCAGAGCCGAGGCGCCTGCAGGAGCGCAACCTCGACGAGCTTGAGGAGCTTGCCCGCACGGCCGGGCTCGAGGTCTGCGGACGCATGGTCCAGCGCGTCAAGCAGGTGAATCCGCGCTTCATCCTCGGCAGAGGCAAGATGGCCGAGCTCGAGGTCAAGGCCCTCATGGGACGTGCCGAAACCCTCGTCTTCGACGGCGAGCTCTCGCCGGCCCAGCAGCGCAGCCTTGCCGACATCACCGAGCGCAGGGTGCTCGACCGCACCCAGCTCATCCTCGACATCTTCGCCCAGCACGCCGTCACCAAGGCCGGCAAGCTCCAGGTGGAGCTGGCACGGCTCAAGTACGCCCTGCCAAGGCTCTCCGGCGCCAGCAGGAGCATGGACCGCCTCATGGGCGGCATAGGCGGCAAGGGCCTTGGCGAAACCAAGCTCGAGCTCGACAGAAGGCGCACCCGCGAGCGCATGGCAAGGCTCGCCAAGGAGCTGGAGACCCTGCGGCGCCAGCGGGCCTTCACGCGCTCAGGCCGCGAGCGCAGCGGCATCCCCACGGCAGCCCTGGTGGGCTACACCAATGCCGGCAAGTCCTCGCTCCTGAACCGCCTCACCAACTCTTCGGTGCTGGCCGAAGACAAGCTCTTCGCCACCCTCGACACCACAACCCGCCGGCTCCGCTTCCCCGAGGAGCGCGAAATCGTCGTGGCCGACACCGTGGGCTTCATCCGCAGCCTCCCCAGAGAACTCATGGAGGCCTTCCGGGCAACGCTCGAGGAGCTGGGCGAGGCAGACCTGCTCATCCATGTGGCCGACGCCAGCCAGAGCGACCTTGTCCAGCAGACCGAGGCCGTGCTCCAGACCCTGGCCGAGCTTGGCTTCGACCGCACGCCGAGGCTGCTCGTCCTCAACAAGTGGGACCTGCTGGCAACCGAGGCCAGAGCCTCCCTGGGAGATCTGTACCCTGGCGCCATCCACGTCTCCGCCAAAACCGGCGAGGGACTGAAGGAGCTGCTCTCGGCCATAGAGGAGAAGCTGCTCCGGGCAAGCTACGCCCTCGGGAAAGAGGAGCTTGAGAGCGCTCCCGAAGCCAGCCCCTGCGAGGCGCCGGATCATCGCGCGCTTTGGCCCGAAGACTGGGACGCGCCGGTCCAGTAGCAACGTACTGGACCGGCATGCTCCCTTCACAAGACGATTTCTTTGATCGCCTTCTACCTTACGCGACTGCGGATACATTTAGTTCTGCACTTTTACCTCTTTCATGCGGAACAAGCCTAGAGAAGAACTGTCATATTTTTCTAGTCAACAGTAGGTTGCAAAATTGTCTAGGTCCGCACAAAAGACTGGCGTTTTCCTGCGTCTCGTATATATTCGTGCGCCTTCGAAGCAGACTGCGCTGGCGACATTTCCTTGTCAGGCAGCCTTTTTTCATGGCCTGCGCCAGCACGCCTCGGCTTTGGCAGCCGGCCGCCGTTCCGCCGTTTCATCCAGCCACTCCGGCCATGGTACCGCACGCAGCCCATGGCCGCTCCACGTAGGCGAAGGAGCACGCCCATGAGCAGCAACGCATTCGACCCCGTCAAGACGGCCGCCATCGGCAGGGAAGTCATCCTTCAGGAGCAGAAGGCCCTTGGAGAGCTGGCCGCCATGCTCGACGGCGACTTCTCCAGGGCCGTGGAGGCTGTGCTGGCCTGCCGGGGCAGAATTGCCGTGACCGGCATGGGCAAGAGCGGACACGTGGCGCGCAAGATAGCCGCCACCCTCGCCTCCACGGGCACGCCCGCCTACTTCCTGCATCCTGCCGAAGCGGGGCACGGCGACCTTGGCATGGTGACCACGAGGGATCTCGTCCTCGCGCTCTCCAACTCGGGCGAGACCAGGGAGATCTTCAACGTCCTCGACTTTGCCAGCCGCCACGGCGTGCCCGTCATTGCCGTCACCAGCAGGCGTCAAAGCGTGCTCGGCCGCATGGCCGACATCGTCCTCGAGCTGCCCCAAACCGGCGAGGCCAAGCCGCTGGCCTGCGCGCCGACGACAACCACCACCATGAGCCTGGCCCTCGGCGATGCGCTGGCCATGGCCGTGCTCCACGTGCGCGGCTTCACCGAGGAGCAGTTCCACGAGTTCCATCCCCACGGCGCCCTCGGCAGGCGCCTGGCGCTGGCCGGCGAGATTATGGCGCCTCAGGACAAGCTCCCGCTCGTCGGCGAGGACACGCTCTTCCAGAACTTCGTCTACGTCATGAGCAGCAAGGGCTTTGGCTGCACCGGCGTCGTGGACGCCAGCGGGCGCCTTGTCGGCATCGTCACCGACGGCGACCTGCGCCGGCTCATGGACACCCTGAACGCCAAGAACAGCAAGGGCCGCGATCTCATGAGCTTCAAGGCCTGCGAGGTCATGACGCGCCACCCCCTGACTGCCACTGAAAGCGAGCCGGCAAGCCGCATCTTCGCCACCATGCACCGCAGGAAGGTCACCTGCATCTTCATTGTCCGCGACGGCAGGCCCGTCGGCCTGCTCCACGTGCACGACGAAGAGAAGAGTTGAGCAAAGCGCCAGGCCGGAACCGCAGGCGCGCCTCAGCGCGCCGGCCCGCAAGGCCCGCCGGAATGCTGGCCTGACACGGATTCAGGTCACGCCAGCAGCATCATATCCGCGAGGACAGCTGAACTTGACAGCTTGACGTCAGGCCCAAGCAGGACAGGCAGGCCGCGCCTCAGAACGCCGAAGGCGACGCCCGGCCCCCTGGGGAAGCGCAGACGCCGCCTTCGTGCAGAAATGCCGCGGCATTGCCGCCGCATTGCCTGGAAAGGGCCGCAAAACCTCGCCGGCACGCGGCCGGTCCGGCTGCATGACTGCCTGGCTACTTGGCTTCGGCGAGCTTTTCCTCAAGCTCCTTGAGGAAGCCTTCCTGGACCTCGAAGCCGCCGGCCTGGGCCTTCTGCACGGCTTCCCTGGCCTCGGCGTACTGGCCCTTGTCGAAGAGCACCAGCGCGAGGTTGTTCCAGGCCGGCGCAAAGGCGGGCTCGTCCTTCAGGAGCTCCCGGCTTTCCTTCTCGCTCTGGTCGAGCTTGCCCTCCATGTAATAGGCGACGGCGAGGCCGTTCCTGGCCTGGGAGAACTTGGGATCCCAGCGCACGGCCTTGTCGAGGTGGGCAACGGCCTTCTTGGGATCGCGCATCTGCAGGTAGCAGAAGCCGATGTTGCTCTCGGCCACGGCGAACTTGGGACGGCAGGCGGCTGCGTCCTGGTTGTACCGAAGGCAGCCTTCGAGGTCGCCGCGCTGCATGCAGATGCCGCCGAGCTGGACCATGGCCTCCGCCATGTGGGCGGACTCGCGCAGGCATTCGCGGAATTCGTTCTCAGCGCCCACCATGTCGCGCTTGGAGAGCAGGGCGAGGCCGAGCTGGTAGTGGTGGGCCGCGCACTGGCCGCCGGACTGCTCGATGGCGGCCTTGAGATCGCTGATGTATTCGTCGAGATTGTCGTACTTGTCTTTCATCTTCTCCCCTCCCGGGCGGTGCTTGGCCGGCGTGGCGCCGGACGGACTCCTAATCCTTCTTGGCGTGCAGCTGGTTCAGGGTGACTTCCAGGTGCCCTTCGCGCTTGAGCAGGTCCACGTACCACAGGCAGAAGTCCATGGTGCCGATCATGGTCTCGTCGCGGTTGACGATGCCAAGGGCGGCCTGCAGCGCGCCCTGGGCGTACTCGTTGCTGTAGGCCTCGCCATTGGTGCGGGCAACGGTCTGGAGGAACTCCCGGATCAGCTCCTGGGTGGTCCGCTTGGTGACGTCCTGGCGGATGTCGAGCGGATCGTTGGGCTTCATGAAGGGATCCCAGTTCTCGTAGCCTATGCGGTCCACGTACTTGCGGCCGCGCGGCTTGAGCTGCTCGTACATCCTGCGCTTGCTGGCCTCCTGCTCGGGGGTCAGCTCCTGCGGCGCGCCGTCGCGGTACATGGAGGCGTGGATGTTGGCTAAAAAGCTTGGCATGGCGTTCTCCAAAGCTGGGGGCGCAGGGCCAGCCCTAGTCTTCCTTCCTGGCGGGGCCGATGCCGAGGAACTGCTCGTCGAAGTCGGTCAGAAGCGCCATGGAAAGGGGCATGTAGACCTCGTGGAGCTTGTCGAAGCGGCTCTTGACGCCGCGCTCTATGGCAAGGCTCATGTCGTCCAGGGCCGCGTGGATCTTGTCAAGCTTCACGGTGGGGTACTGGCCGCCCCTGTCGAAGCCGGAAAGCCCGCAGACATGGCCCTGGCCGGCAATGACGGTCGGGATGCCGTAGATCCGGCAGGTGAGGGGCCTGGCCTCGTAGAGGGCGCAGAGGCCGTCGTCGCCGAGCAGGGGGCAGCGCATGCGCTCGCCGGCTGCCTCCTTCATGATGGACTCGGGCGCGATGCCCTTCTTCTCTTCGCGGAAGAGGTCGCGCTTGAGGCGGGCGAGCCTGCGGTCGACCTCCGAGGCGCGCTCCAGGATGGCGGAGCGCTCGGGGCCAAAGCCGTAGGCCTTGCCGAAGGCCCTGTTGAGGTACATGGCCTCGACCAGGGTGAGGTCGAAGAGCGCATGGCAGCAGTCGCTGCAGCCCTTGCGGCAGGTCACGCGCTCCGGTCCCTGGGAGGCCAGCACCTGGGCGAAGATGCCGTCCACCTGGTCGCGGAGCTTTTCGTAGGCGGTAAAAATCGGTGAGAGATCGGGTATCATGGACGCTTCTTCCGTTTCGGTTAGGCCGCGAAGGACGCGGCGCGAGTGGCAGGGGCGGCTCGGGTCTGCAGGGCGCAGGACGGCT
>DFDR01000202.1:4814-5167 GCA_002369295.1 Desulfovibrionaceae bacterium UBA3823 | reverse complement strand
CTGAAGGCCGCATGGCGTAATATAAGGCGCCTTGGCCCTTTGTTAAGGGGCGCTGGCAAGCGCCTTCCGCCGGGCCTGGCTGCAGGCGGGCATGCGCCGAGATGCGTCGGGACCGCATCGGGGAAAGGACCGGCAGCGGCTTTGGCCTGCCAGAGCGGCAGGCCAAGGCTTTCCTCGAACGGCTTCGGCTGGCCTCGGCCGGCTTTGGCGCGCCGACGCAGCCGCACCCAGGGAGCCGCAGAGATCGCGGGACGGCGGAGACAAGCCGAACCCGACGCCTGGCTTAGGCCAGATGCCTGCCTCTGCCAGGAAATGCCCAGATCTGGCCCGAACTGGTCGAACCTGGCCGAACT
>DFDR01000202.1:0-4724 GCA_002369295.1 Desulfovibrionaceae bacterium UBA3823 | reverse complement strand
ACTGGCCGGACCTGGCGGGAACGGCTCAGAACTGCCCGGAACTGGCCGGACGCCAAGGCTGTCTTCAGGCACCAAAGTGCCGCCAGACGTGACGTCCGGCGGCACCTTGCATTCAGAATCGGAGCAAAGCTCCTTTCAGCGCCAGCTACTCTTCGGTGACGGTGATGGCTTCCTGGGAGCAGACTTCCACGCAGGATTCGCAGCCAAGGCACTCTTCGTAGTTGGCGGGATCGGACTTGCCGTCTTTCATTTCGTACACCTGGGCGGGGCAGACATCCACGCACTCGCCGCAGCCAACGCACTTGTCCTGATCGACACTAACGTTCCAACCCATGATCATCCTCCTAACTCGCAGGGTGTGCAGCCACCCTGTCCTGGTTATTGGCGGGAAAGCCTCCCGCATGGCTCCTTCGATAGCTTTGAGACGCGCGCCCTGTCAAGGAGCATGCCCCTTTTGCGACTTGGGGAAGGGCGTTTTCGCGGTATCTGGAAAGGCCGAAAGAACTTTTTGAAAAGCGCTGTCGATTTGACTGGTCTAGTCGAGGCGAAGCCTCGCGTAGTAGCCGCGGCCGCCCCGCTCGACGCGCAGGAGCACCTGGCTCGAGAGGCGCTCGCAGCGGAAGGCCTGCACCAGATCGGCCAGGGATTCCACGCGCATGCCGCCGACGCCGTAGACAACGTCGCCGGGCCTGAGGAAGGAGGCCGGCCCCTGGCGGTCGACGCGGCGCACGGCAAGCCCCTGGCCCTGAGGAAGGTCGGCCGCCTCGAAGCCCCAGCGGCGCTCCATGAGGCCCTGGGCCATGGCGTCGGTGAAGGCTTCGGGCTCGACCGCCACCCGGCGGAGCTTTTGCCGCTGGCCCGCTTCCTGGCCGTTCTGCTGGGCAAGGCTCGCCACCTCGAGCTCGAGCTTCGCACCCTCGACCTGGTTGCGCAGGAGGTTCAGGTAGTCCCTTCTGTCGCTGATGGGCGTCTGGTTGACCGAGCAGATGACGTCGCCTGGCTCGAGGCCGGCGCGGGCTGCGGGCGTATCCTTGAGGACGCCCGTGACGAGCACGCCGCCCCGGCCATGGGCCAGGCCCATTTCCATGGCAAAGCGCTGGTCGATGTCGGCGGCCTCGATGCCAAGCCAGACAGGCGACATGCCGCGCTCGCCCAGCAGCCCCTCCATGACGCGGCGGGCCTTGTTGACCGGAATGGCGAAGCTGATGCCCCAGCCCTTGCCGTAGACGGCCGTGGTGATGCCCACGAGGCTGCCGTCGAGGTTGACCAGGGGACCGCCGGAGTTGCCGGGATTGATGGCGCAGTCGGTCTGGATGAGGTCGGTGAAGAAGCCGGACTCGCTGTGGATGCTGCGGCCCACGGCTGAGACCACGCCCGTGGTCACGGTGTGCCGGAAGCCGAAGGGGTTGCCGATGGCAATGACGGTCTCGCCGGGCAGGACGGTGTCGGAATCGCCCAGGGGGAGCTCCGGCAGATCGCTTGCACCCTTCAGCTCCAGCACGGCCAGATCGAAATCGGGGTCAGCGCCCTTGAGCTCGGCCTGGAACTCCCGGCCGTCGTTCAGGCGGACAAGAATGTCCGTGCCGTTCTGGACCACGTGGGAGTTGGTGAGCACCAGGGCCTTCTTCCCGTCCACGATGACGCCGGTGCCGAGGCTCACGCGCCGGCGCTGGCGGGGCTGGCGCGACGGGAAGGGACGGCCGTCCCAGCCCCGGAACTGCTCGCCGAGGAACTGCTCCAGCGGGGAAAGGCGCACGCCCTCGACGCTGGAGCTGGTGATGTTGACGACGGCAGGCGAAGCCTTGGCCGTGGCAACGACGACGGGCGTGCGCCGGGCTTCAGAGACGCCGGCAAGGGGATCGGCCGGCGCGGCCTGGGCTTCGGTCGGAAAGACGGACGGGAAGGGGGGCACGGCGATGGAAAGCGGAAGCGCCATGGGGAGGGCAAGCATCATGGCAAGGAAGGCCAGCAGGGCCAGCGGCTTGGCAGGCATGGAAGGTATCCTTACTTAAGGGTTGTCGTGGCAAAGCGGGGCGCCGGACGGCGCGCAGGCCGGCCATGGAGGCAGAGCGCTCGGCCGGCGGGATGACGGGAAGCATGGTGGCGGAGAGATCTCGGACGATTGGCACCGGACGATTGGCGAAAGAAGATTGGCAAAAGAGATTGGCACAAGACAGGCTACCGGCCGGCAGAAGGGCCGCGGAGCGCAGACGCATCGCTGACAGCAGGCGTCTGCCTCGCCGAGAGGAACGCTTCAATGCGACCTCTCGCCTGGGGAAAGGGAAGCACGGCTTCGGGATCCTTTGGGCGGGAACCGAGCGGCTTTTCCATCCAGACCACGCCGTACCAGCGGCCGAACTTGAAGCCGCACTGGGGGTAGGCTCCGATCTGGCGAAAGCCCCGTGCCTCGTGGAAGGCGACGCTTGCGCCGGTCAGATAGGGATCCGGGCCGTCGGCGACGGCGATGCAGGCGCAGAGAGAAAGCAGGCCCTGAAGTCTGAGGGCGCCTTCAAGCGCATCGTAGAGACGGGTGCCCAGGCCCTGGCGGACAAGCCCCTGGCGCAGGTAGATGGAGACCTCGCAGCAGTAGCAGTAGGCCTGCCTTCCGTAGTAGGGGCTGGCATAGGCGTAGCCGAGCATGTCGCCCGTGCCGGGATGCTCGGCCACGAGATAGGGAAAGGCGGCAAGCACCTTGGCAATGCGCGCCTTCATCTCCTCAGGCTCCGGCGCGCTCCACTCGAAGCTCACGGCCGTTGCTTCGACGTAGGGGCGGTAGATGCCGGCAATGGCGCCGGCATCATCGGGGCTGGCAATGCGGATGCGGGCCTGCTGGAGCTGGAGCGCATCCGGGACACTCCCGCTGGAGCCGACAGGCGCGGCACCTGCCGCGACGGCAGGCACGAGGGCGTCCCTGCCAAGGACCGCGGCCGGCTCCCGGCGGCGTTCAGGGCCAGCGTCCATGCCGTCCCGGCTGCCGGCTTCCCCGCCTGCGGCCCCGCCGTTCCTGCCGGAAACTGTCCCGCAGACGCGTTTTCTGCCTGCCATGCCCATCTCCTTCCTGCCTCTGCTCGAACACATGTCCCAACCTCCCGCTTCTTAGCCTATCGGTCTCACCCGTTCAAGCGCCCAGACAGGCAGTCTGCAGGCATGCAGGCGGCAGTGCAGCGCATTCTGGCGACAGTCCAGGGAGCGCAGCGCCAGCGGGCATGTCCATGGCTGTCGGCAGGCCTGCCGGCTCCTGTCCGGCCCTGCTGCAGCCATTCGGCGTGCCGCAGGATCTGCTCTCAGGCCCCCAAAAGCACTGCGACACTGCCCATGCCGGCCTAGGCTCGTCAAGAGGGGAGAACAGCCACTGCCTGTGCGCACAGCCAGCGGGTGCAAGCTAGCCCTTGACGCCAAACAAAAAAACTTGTATTATTTCAACAAGTTAAACAAAAAACATGCTGTATTTCTACCCCTGTCGTACCTAATATTGAACAACGATAAATATAGACTTGAGCTAGGATTGTAATACTAACTTGAACAATATCTAGCTTTATATCATCATAGGATTGAATTAATATGGATATTGATGCAAGTCTTATTGACCAGCAATTAACTGGAATAATACAGAAGCATAGCAATCTGCTTCCTGCCACTAGAGACGATATTAAACAACGTTCTTTAGCGTTTGTACTTTTATGTATAAAAAATTATCTTGATATAACATTGGAAGAGGCATCAGAATTGCTAACGGATGGGAGCAATGATGGTGGCGTAGATGGAATTAACATTAGTGAAATAGAAGATGATGAGTTTCTTATTACAATTTTTCAATGTAAATATAAAATCAATAATTTTGAAAGTAATTTCAATTTTCCAGAAAATGCTGTCAAATCTTCAGTTGCTCTTGCTGAGATTTTGCTCGACCCATACAAACCGATAACCACAAACGACAGGCTGACGCCAAAAGTTGAAGAAATTCGTTCACTCATTAAAGATGGATATATTCCAAATATTAAATTTGTTTTTTGTAATAATGGATTGAAATGGAATTCAATTGCGCAACAGTGGATAAATGATTTTAAAAATAAATATGGTGATAGTGTTTCATTTGATCATTTTAACCATAATTCAATTATAAATATATTACGTAGTGTAAAGAAAATAGACACAAAACTCCTTCTCAGTGGAAAAGTAGCAGTTGAAGATTTAAACTTTATTCGAGTTCTAACTGGTCGGATATCCGTCCAAGAAATATATGATTTGTTTAAAACGCATGGCGATCGACTCTTGCAACGCAACATTAGACGTTATCTTGGATTACACAACAATAGAGTTAACCAAGAAATGCACCAAACTCTTTTATCTGACAAATCAGAAAATTTTTATTTTTACAACAATGGCATAGCTGTAATATGTGAAAAATTTGAATATAATGCGTTTCAAAATAGTGATTATATAGTGCGTATTAAAAATATGCAGATAATTAATGGAGCACAAACTTGCAAAACTATTTATGAAACACTCAATAACTATCCACCAAATACTGTTGGGATCAATTCCTATGTTATGATTCGTCTTTACGAACTTTCGGATAACAATCCAGAATTCATACGCGCATTGACGTACGCTACAAATAATCAAAATCCTGTCGAACTCAGAGATCTTCATTCTAATGATGATCTACAAATACAGCTAGAAATAGGCATTAAAGATTTAGGATATATTTATAAACGGCAACG
>DFDR01000229.1:322-6100 GCA_002369295.1 Desulfovibrionaceae bacterium UBA3823 | reverse complement strand
AATAAGCCCTCTTTCTCCTCAAAAAAGCCATTTTTTAAGGGACGATTATCTACTTGGATCGCAAAATCTCGACGATTTCTGTTTTGTTCTGCACTTTAGCCCAATCAAGTGGCGTACAGTTATAGCAGTCTCCGTCTGTAGTTCGCACAGTGGTGTCTGCACCTTTAGCAAGAAGTAGCTCAACCATATCTTTGAGACCATTGTACGCTGCAAAATGCAACGGCGTTCTATCGTGCTTGCATTTAGCGTTTATATCTGCCCCTTTATCGATAAGCAATTTAGCAATATCGACAAGACATTTTTCCAATGCTATGTGCAGTGGTGGTATGTCATATTTATCTTTGGCATTGACATCCGCGCCCTTCTCTATCAACAACTTTGCCACTGCAACATGCTCATTCTCCAATGCATCATGTAGTGGCGTTGCGCCGCTGTTGTCATGGGCGCTCAGATTGCTGTCCGTGATCAGCAGCTCAACGGCATCTTTCTGGCCTGCAATCGCAGCGCAGTGCATAGGCGTCCTGTCCCTGTCGTTTTTGGCATTGCGATCGGCACCATGGGCAACAAGGAGCTCTACCACGTCTCGAGGCGCTTTGACGGCCGCTACATGCAGCGGCGTGTTGCCGTCAGCATCTTTGGCATTGACATTTGCTCCGCGCGCAAGAAGCATTTTGACGAGTTCCGCATCTCTTGCCCAGTGCAGCGCCGTCTGCCCTTGCATGATGTCCGCTCCACGGCTTTTTTCACATCAGCACCCTGAGCAATGAGCATCTTGGCAACATCCACCTGGTCGCTATAGAGGGCGTGAATAAGCAACGTTCTGCCATCCGTGGCTTGGCTATTGACGTCAATGCCTTTGGCTAATTCATCCCGTACAGCTTTCACGTCGCCTTCCTCAAGTGATTGCCAAATATCTGCACACGCTGATCCGGCAAACAAGACAACTATAAATACTGCATATATGCATTGTTTTATCATCTCGAGTTCTCCTCGATAAAAGCGTCACTTTTACTTTTCAGATCCAGATGGTGAGCTCTATCCATCCTGTCGCTGCGAGCTTCTCAAGAGGCGCGCCGCGACCGGCGCTTCGCTCTACGGCCTTCGTGAGATGCGCACTGAGCCGTGGTGGGAGAGGTAGCGGCTGTCGGGCGTATAGGTCCGGCAGACCGTGCCCGCATCTTGGCCGTTGCAGGTAAAGGTGCCTGAGAGGCGGCGGCCGTGCATGTTGCGGAAGGCGGGATGGTGGAGCACGAGCCTGCCGCCGGAAAAGCTCGCCCTGGCCGGACTCGAGTACTCGCGCCCCGAATCGAGGTAGCGCTGGGTGAAGGTGCCCTGGCCGTGGGCGTTGAAGCAGAAGCGGTCCTGAATCATGCCGAGAAAGGGGGCGCCGGGCGCGTCGGCGCGCAGAGCCTGGCGCTCGAAGTACCAGCAGCCCTTGAGGAAGGAGAGGTCGTTGCGCCTGGCCGCGTCAGCCGGAATCTCGAGGCGGTTGGACTGCCGCCTCGGCTTGGCCTCGGCCACAGGCCTGCGCTCGGGCTTCGGCTTTTCCGCCACGGGCCTGCGTTCGGACTTCGGCTTGGGCTCGGGCTTCTCCTCCTCGACGATCACCTGGTCGCCGAAGAAGGGCACCTCCGGTTCCGTTTCCGGCTTCGGGGGCTCCGAGATGATGGCATCGAACTCGTCGGCCAGGACAGGGCCTGCGGGCGCTGCCAGCAGGATGCAGAAGAAGAGCGACGCAGTACGCTTCAGCATAGGAAAGCCCTCCTTGATGCGCGGCTTGATGCGCGGCTTGCGGCGAGACGCCGACGCCTTTCCAGTAGCACGCCGGCGGGGGAGCAGGCAAACCCCGCGCCCCTGGCATCGTCCATGCAAGCGCCGTGCCGAAGGCAGCCATGCCTACTCGCGCGACCCGGCCTGCCCCGCCTTCCCGGCCTTGCGCTTCCTGCCAACGCCCCGGGTCTTCCGCTCAGGCGCCATCTTCACAAGGCGGGGCTCGAAGCGGGCGAGGATGTCCACCAGCCTGGCCTGGCCGGCCATGACCCCGGCAATGTCCTTGTAGGCCTCAGGACTCTCGTCGAGGGAGCCGGAGACAAGCTCGACGCGCCTTTCTGCCAGGAGTTCCGCCAGCTTCTCCCTGGAGAGGGTTCTGAAGGCCTCGGCCCGGCTCATGCGCCGGCCCGCGCCGTGGGAGCAGGAGGCAAGGGCGTCCTCGCAGCCCAGGCCCTGGACAACGAAGCCGGGGCTGGCCATGGAGCCGGGAACGATGCCCTGGACGCCGGGACCTGCGGGCGTGGCGCCCTTGCGGTGGACGACCAGGCGCTTCCCGCCGTGCTCCTCCATCCAGGCGAAGTTGTGGTGGTTTTCCACGCAGGCCAGCGCTTCGGCGCCGAGCCGTGCCAGGACATGTCTGTGGATGAGCTCGTGGCTGGCGGAGGCGTAGCGGCCCATGAGCTCCATGCAGGCCCAGTACTGCCGGCCGAGCCCGCTTTCGAGGTCGAGCCAGGCAAGATGACGCATTTCCTTGGGAAGATCCGGACGCAGCGCCATGGCCCGCCTGCTGTAGAAGCTGGCCACGTCCTCGCCCGAACCCCGGCTGCCGGAGTGGCTCAGGAGGGCCAGATGCACGCCTGCCGGCACTTCCCGTCCGCCAAGCAGGGCCGGCCGCGCCAGATGGAGCTCGCCGAACTCGGCGAAGTGGTTGCCCCCGCCGCTGGTGCCAAGCTGCTGCCAGGCCTTGTCCCTGGACACCCCTGCCTCGCTGCAGACGTCCCAGTCCTCGTCCATGACGGCGTGCTCCCGGCGCTCGCCCTTCTCGAAGCAGGCGCCCAGGCCGAAGCGCGTCTCGCGCTCCAGGGCGTCCCTCAAGGCGTCCCTTCTGGCATCGTCCAGCGCCCCGGCCGGCATGTCGAGCACCGTGAGGCGCATGCGGCAGGCGATGTCCACGCCCACGGCGTAGGGGATGACGGCCCCTTCCACGGCGAGCACGCCGCCTATGGGCAGGCCGTAGCCGGCGTGGGCATCCGGCATGAGAGCGCCCCTGACGGCGCAGGGCAAGGCGCTTGCAGCCTCCATCTGGGCAATGGCGCCAGCCTCGATGTCCGGGCCGCCAAAGCTGATCCAGGGGGCCGGCTCCGCTCTCGGCACGAAGCGTCCGCCATCGGGCAGCCTCGCCTCGAGCGCGGCCGCCAGCTCGCCCAGCACGGGGTGTTCGCGCAGGGCTGCGGGCCTGGCGCAGACGAGCGCCAGCTCTTCCCGCATGCGGCCAGGGTCTGCGCCCCGGGCCAGGGCCGTGTTGGCAAGCCGCATGGCCAGCGGCATGAGGACGGGATCGCGCGGAATCCCGAAGGCGTTCATTTCCTTGGCTGTGATCATTGGACTACTCCGCTTCTGCCGGAGGCACGCTGACAGCGGCGCCTCTGGCGGTCTTCTCGATGCGGGCCCTGCGGCCGGTGAAGCGCTCCAGCACCTTGAGGCAGGTGGCGGCATGGCTTGTGAGGCGCTCGGCCGTGAATGTCCCCCCGCCGGCAAGGGCCAGAGGGACAAGGATCTGGTCAGCAAGGCAGGCTTCGGCATCCGCCATGGAGCGCAGGTAGGCAAGGGCCCGCGCGCAGGCATGGCCAGCGACGGCCTCGGCGCTGCGCCCCCGCCAGCCGCATTCGGCGGCAACGGTGCGCCGTCCGCCATGGGCAAGGGTCACCATGACCATGTTGCCGGCGCCGTCGGGCACGAGCCCCTCCTCCCCGCAGGGGCCCGTGTTCAGGCGGATGCGCTCTCTGGCAAGTCCCAGCGCCTCCCCCTTGGCAAGCAGCGTGCCGATTTCGCGGCTGAGCACGCCCTCGGGCAGACCGTGTCCGTAGATGCAGGCCGAGGCACCCTCGAAGCTGCCAAAAGGCAGGGCCTCGAAAGGCTGACCCGGCTGGCCGGGCTCGACTGCCACCTCGACGCGCCCCCCGCCGCTGTGCATGTAGCCGGCCCGGACAAGCTTCGCCCGGCAGCTTGCTCCCATGCGTCCAAGCCAGGGAAAGAGCGTTTCGGCCATGAATTCGAAGGGCGGTGCCCAGGGCACGTGGGTTCCTCCCTCCACGGCAACCGTCGAGGGCTTGCCGGCAAACAGCAGGGGGGGAAGGACGGCCTGGAGCACCAGCATGGCGCTTCCCCCCGTGCCGACGGCAAAATGCCAGCAGCCTGGCTGCACGGGGCCGGGGGCAAAGCGCAGGCGCATGGAGCTGAGCTCGTCGCCTTCGACCTTGGCCTGGCAGATCTGGGCGCAGGCCTTCACGCAGGCGAGATGCTGGCGCTTGAGCCCAGGCTTGTCTCGCTTGGCACGGATATGCTCCATGCAAAAGGGCCTGCCCAGAGCCATGGACAGGGCCAGCGATGCCCTGAGCACCTGGCCTCCGCCCTCCCCCATGGCGCCGTCAATGACAATGCGTTCCTGCTGCGACATGCCGCTTCTCCTTGCCGGCGTCCCTGCCCCGGCTGGGGCATCCCGGCGTTTACGTTGTTTTCGGTGACGCTTTCAGCATAGCATGTTCTGTGCCAAACTCGCCTCACTAGGCAACCTGTTGATTTCGCGACAAGTAATTTTTGTTGCTGTCTCCTGCGCCAGCAGATATCTATCTTGACAGATAAACTTTATAAATTTGGATACAGCATGCACCGCACCACTGTCGTCATCGGCCTGCTCGGCACCCAGCTGGACCAGCACGGAGGCTTCGGGCCTGGACGCTGGGACAGGTGGCGGCCGTCGGTGGCTGCCTGCCAGCAGCCGGATCTCGTCGTGGACCGCTTCGAGCTGATCCACGGCTCGGCCTTCGAGCGCCTGGCGGAACTCGTGGCCAAGGACATCCAGCAGGCATCGCCCGAGACCGACGTGCGCCGGCACATCCTCGATCTGGCCGATCCCTGGGACTTCGAGGAGGTCTACGCCAGCCTCTACGACTTCGCCGAAAGCTATCCCTTCGACACGGATGCCGAGGACTACCTCGTCCACATCAGCACGGGCACCCACGTCCTGCAGATCTGCCTCTTCCTGCTCACCGAATCCCGGCACTTTCCGGCCAGGCTCCTGCAGACGGGCGTCAAGCCCAAGAGCACGGATCCCGTGGGCATCTGCAGCGTCATCGACCTCGACCTCTCGCGCTACGACCGCATCGCGGAGCGCTTCCAGCGCAAGGCCAGCGCCGGCGCCAGCTTCCTCAAGGCCGGCATCGAGACGAAAAACAAGGCCTTCAACGCCATGATATCGCGCCTTGAGCGCGTGGCAGCCCAGGCCTCAGGCCCCATCCTGCTCACCGGCCCCACGGGCGCCGGCAAGTCAAGGCTGGCCAGGCTCGTCTACGACCTGCGCCGCGAGCGTCGCGTGGTGCAGGGGGACTTCGTGGCTGTCAACTGCGCAACGCTTCGGGGGGATGCGGCCATGTCCGCCCTCTTCGGGCACCGCAAGGGGGCCTTTACGGGCGCTGCCGAAGAGCGGGCAGGCCTCCTGCGCCAGGCCGACGGCGGCGTGCTCTTCCTCGATGAAATTGGCGAGCTCGGGCTGGACGAGCAGGCCATGCTGCTGCGCGCCGTGGAAGAAGGGCGCTTCTACGCCCTGGGCGCCGACAGCGAGAGCGAGAGCGCCTTCCAGCTCATCTGCGGCACCAACCGCGACCTGGAGCGGCAGGCTGCGCTGGGGCTTTTCCGCGAGGACCTGCTCGCCCGCATCAATCTGTGGACCTTCCGCCTGCCGGGCCTTGCCGAGCGGCCCGAAGACATCGAGCCCAACCTCGACTACGA
>DFDR01000229.1:0-186 GCA_002369295.1 Desulfovibrionaceae bacterium UBA3823 | reverse complement strand
CAGGGCCGGACGCCCTGTGGCGGGGCAGCTTCCGGGATCTCTCAGCCAGCGTCCTGCGCCTAGGGGTGCTGGCCGGCGACGGCCGGGTGGACGCGGGGCTTGTCCGCGAAGAGTGGGCGAGGCTTGCCGAAAGCTGGCGCCGGCTTGGCGGCGCCTGCGGCTGCGGTTCACCCGGAACGGCAGGGG
>DFDR01000018.1:2761-3685 GCA_002369295.1 Desulfovibrionaceae bacterium UBA3823 | reverse complement strand
GATCATGCCGTTGTCGAAGGTCTTGCTCAGCAGGACGGAGTTGACGGCCATGCGCAGATCCGCCGTCTCGTCGATCACGCAGGGCGTGTTGCCGGCGCCGACGCCGATGGCCGGCGTGCCCGAGCTGTAGGCGGCCTTGACCATGCCGGCTCCGCCGGTGGCGAGGATGAGGGCAATGCCGGAATGCCCCATGAGCCTGGCCGAGAGCTCGGAGGACGACTCTTCCATCCAGCCTATGATGCCTTCGGGCGCGCCGGCCTCGACGGCTGCGTCGTGCAGGAGCCTGGCGGCCGCTATGGTGGATCGCTTGGCCGAAGGGTGGGGCGAGAAGACGATGCCGTTGCGGGTCTTCAGGCAGAGCAGGGCCTTGAAGATGACCGTCGAGGTGGGGTTGGTGCTGGGAACGATGCCGGCAACGACGCCGAGGGGCGCGGCTATCTGGCGGAAGCCCCCTGCGGGATCGTCCTCGAGCACGCCGCAGGTGCGGGTGTCCTTGTACTTGCTGTAGACGTGCTCGGCCGCGAAGTGGTTCTTCACGACCTTGTCCTCCAGCACGCCCATGCCCGTCTCCTCGACGGCCAGGCGGGCCAGCTCGATGCGGGCGGCAACGGCCCTGGCCGCGGCGTGCTGGAACACGGCGTCCACCTGCTCCTGCGTGAAGCCGGCGTAGACGCGCTGGGCCCGACCCACGCGCTGGACCAGACTGTCAAGGGATTCGGGGGATGCCGGCTCCTGCCTGCACTCTTTTTCCATGTCGCAAAACCTCCTGCCGGATCCGTCGGGCCTGCCCTGAGGCGGCCTACCGCCCGGCCTTGCTCTGGCGCGCAAGGCCCGTGCCGGAACCTTGCCACAAAATTCACAAGCGACCATCATGCCGCAGCGGGCCAGGCTCTGCAAGACGCGCGGCGACCCGCGCGGCGCCGG
>DFDR01000018.1:0-2701 GCA_002369295.1 Desulfovibrionaceae bacterium UBA3823 | reverse complement strand
CGGCGCCGGCATCCGTCCAGACCCGGAGCTGGCCCGCGGCGCGGGCGCAGGCCGGCTCCTTCCTTGACGCAGGTCCGCTTTTCCTGCACGGTCTACCGCAGAACAGGCCCGCCGGCGCCGCCTGCGGCAGGCGCACGGTACCGGAAGGCCCCAGCCTTCAGCAGCAGGAGGTTCTCCATGCCTGAGATTCAGCGCAACATCATAGACGAACTCAACACGACGACCGAGTCCTGGCGCACCTTCCGCATCCTCGGCGAAATGGTGAACGCCTTCGACACGCTCAACGACATCGAGCAGCACTGCATCTCCATCTTCGGCTCGGCCCGCGTCAAGCCCGACGCGAAGGAGTATGCGGAAACGGTGGCCATCGCCAAGGGCCTCGCCGAAGCCGGCTTCGGCATCATCAGCGGCGGCGGGCCCGGCATCATGGAGGCCGCCAACAAGGGCGCCGTCGAGGGCGGGGGCCCCTCCATCGGCCTGCACATCTTTCTGCCCCACGAGCAGAACTGCAACGAGTACGTGCGCATCCGCTGCAACTTCCGCTACTTCTTCACCCGCAAGCTCATGTTCGTGAAGTACGCCAGGGCCTACGTGGTCATGCCCGGCGGCATGGGCACCCTCGACGAGCTCTGCGAAGCCTTCGTCCTGGCCCAGACCAAGCGCATCAAGCCCTTCCCCATCATCCTCTACGACAGCTCCTACTGGAAGGGCCTCGTGGACTGGCTGCGCGCCAGCATGGTGAGCCGGGGCTTCATCACCGCATCCGAAATCGACAAGTACTCCGTCATGCTCGACACGCCGGACGAGGTGGTGTCCTACATCTCGAGATACGTTCTCTAGCCGGCCGCGGGCCCGGCTTTCCTTCTGGCCGGAAGCCCGGCAGGCTTCCGGCCCTGGGGCGCGGCGGCCGCCTGCGGCAGTCAGGGCTCGGGCAGGCTATTCGGCAAAGGCCCGGCGCCTGAGGGAGCGCAGGAGCGATGCCGGATCCGCGCTCGCGCGTCCAGCGAGCACGCAGGCCTTGAGCTCGTCCTGGCAGGCGAGGGCAATGCTTCTGTGGCTGAGGCCGCGGCAGGCCTCGAGCAGGGCCTGGCGGGCGGGAAGGGAGCCGGCGAAGTCCCCGAGGCAACGGCGCACCAGCTCCAGCACGGCCGCCGGATCGGGCAGGGCGAAGGCAAGGGCGTCGTCGAAGGCACGCGTCACCTCGGGCCTGCCAAGGACCTCTTCGCCCGCAAGGACGAAGAAGAGGCTTGCGGAAGCGTCCTGCGCCAGCTCGTGGAGCAGGGCTTCGGCAAGTCCCAGCGGGGGCTGGCCCCGGGAGGCCGCAAGCAGGCCGTCGAAGCCCGACAGCAGAAAGCAGGACCGGGCCTGGGCAGCCTTGGCAAAGAGATCCTCGATGCTGCGCCTGGCCTTGGCGCGGGGCAGGCCCAGCAGCAGGCCAAGGTCGAAGCTGGCAGCGGGAAGTCCCAGGCGGGAGGCCGCGTAGCGGGCCGCCATGCGGCGTCCGCAGCCGTCGGGCCCTGCCATCAGAAGGCGGCGGCAGGGCGCAAGGCCCCTGGCGCAAAGCTCGTCGGCGCGGTCGTTCTCAAGGACGACGGCCTCGAGACGGGCGAGGAGCTCAGGTCTGAGCACCAGCCCCGCCAGCGAAGCGCGGGCCATCGCCTCCCTGGAAGGCCTGAGCGCGGGATGCTCCGCCACGTCCTGCGCCAGCGCGGCAGGGACGGCGCCGCCGTCACAGGGCGCCATCGGGATCTCCGGGAAAGGCCGCTTCGCCGGATCTTTCGGGGAAGGCTTCAGCCATGTTCTCCAGATCCTCCAGATCGCCTGCCGTTATCCCCTGGGGGGCGACCATTTCGCGCGGCTCCAGCAGAAGGCATCCGTTGCTGAACTCGCGGACGCGGTAGTAGGGGTAGGGCTTGCCGCGCAGCAGGACGCGGCGCTTGGCATCGGTCTTGACGACGTAGCTTTGTCGTATGTCCATGGATTCCTCACTGGCTGATTCGCCAATCTAGCTTTTTTCAGGACCGCAGGCAATGCCCTTCAACCTGCACTTGATATAATCACCTAACAAATTTAGCTAGTTATCGTTAGTTTGCACCAAACGCCTTGGTGCGGCACTCGAAGAGCGCTTCCCATATGAAGCTCGACACCCTTACGCCTAAGCTAGACTTGAGCATGGACTTTAGGCTCGTCTCCGGCGAAGACGAGGCGTTGGCGCTTGCGCTGAAAAAGCTCGCCCAACGCCCCGCTCCCTGCTCAGTACAGGAGGCTTGGGCAAAGGATTCCCTAAGCATTGATGGCGACATGCGACGTTGCCTAAACAGGATGGCCCAGAATGAACGGCAATCCGCAAGATAGCAGACAGACTGAGACAAGCCTCCTTGTTGCCCGCCAAGGGCCGATACCTGATGCTCGTGCATTGGAGGCATACCGACGCATCAGAAAAGATCTTCATAATATAATTATTCAGCAGTGGCTCGATGAATCTTCACATAGAAGAAAAATCGAAGAGGAACAGATTTCCATTCAGAAATAAGAAATAGACATAAAGCAAGAAACATTGCGCGGAGTAAACTATAGAGAATGGGCAAAACTTTGTTTTTGTGTTTTGTTTGCATTTCTTACTTTGTATTTTACTTCGATTTTATTGCAACATGGCAAAGCAAATGAAGCTATTTTTATTTTAATTGTGCCAGTTATATTA
>DFDR01000216.1 GCA_002369295.1 Desulfovibrionaceae bacterium UBA3823 | reverse complement strand
CGGGCTGGCTATGCACGATCCTTCTTCGCGCACGGCCCCCCGCTCCGCTCCGGGGCCGGCGTTCTGTGTCAACAGAAAATGAAAAGTAGGCCAGTTGAGAAATTGAAAACTAGACCACTCGACGGTTAGTAGGTTTTTGGGGCGGTTGATCCCACCCAGTTCCGGGCAAGGCGGGCGGGGGCGATCCCCGCCCGTTTTGCCTGGTTTTTACCAAAAAGCAAAAACAAAACTGAAGAGTCAGTGGCTATTCTGGTTTCCCAGAGGTGCCTGCATCGGCATTGCCTGACGGCTCCTGCGGAGTGGCGTTCTCCTTCGTGGACACGTCTGGCGCCTGGGCATCTGCCTGCTCTGCGAAGCCGGCATCGCCATCCTTTCCGAACAAGCGACTCTCTACGACGGCGACGGTCGAGGCGGCTGCCGGACTTCTTCCTGTGCCTGGTCCATTCACCTGCGTACTGCACAGCCCTCCTGCAGACGTCGGGCAGGTCCTGGCGGACGGTTCTGTCCCTGCAGGCCTGCTCCGCGCGGGCCGCTTTCTCCGCGGCCTTCTGCTTCGCCCATTTCCTGACCTCCTCTATTCTTGTTGAAGACACTCCCCTGCTTTCCCTGCACAGCACGTAGGGATACAGCTCCCGCCCATTGCGGTCCCGCCCTCCCTGTCCCAGATACTTGGGCTTCACGTTCGTGAAGCCCGCCAGACGCCCAAGATGGATCTTCGCCGCCGAATTGAGGTCGGCGCCGACGTTCCCGGCAAGCATGCGGGCCACGATCGCCCGCTCTTCAGGAGGCATCTCCTTCGGACCAAAGCATATCCACGTCGGAAAATTGCCTCTGGAAGTCTCCAGCACGCAGGCGGGAGGGTATCCGTGCGCCTTCAGCTTCTCCAGGCCTGCCGCCTTGACGTCGTCCACGAGCACAAGGGCCCTGTTTTCAGCCGGATCTGGCTGCACGTAGATGTGCCAGCCGTCGGCATTCCGGCTCTTCATGAGCGGAATCTTCGCCATCGCCTCGGCGGCTGTCAGGGGCCGCGTCCATTCCACCTCGCCTGTCTTCTCGCGGCGGAACATGAACTCGCAGCGCCTGCAGCGCATGGCCCCAAGCTGCCTGCCTACGGCTTCTCTTGTATAGTCCTTCATATATTTCAGTCCTTTATCCCCCGCGCCACCAGACGAATCCGGCGCTGCCCGAGCCAATGCGCGGCGGCGCGGGGGCATTTTTGCGTGTGTTCAGTCCGGAGGCCGTCCTCAGGGGCGCAGCCGCGCGGGCACCCGGATCGAGCCCGGCCTTTGTGCGGACCGCTAATTGCGGGGCGCTTCCGTGTTTAAGCCTGCAGGATCGTCGCTGACGCCTTCCTCCAGGCTCTCCCTACTTTTGGGGGCCTGCTTCCGGATCGCCGGGATTCCTCCCGGGAAGCCGCTCCTCTCCGGACTGCCGCGGCTCCTGCAGCTGGGCCGCTCCCCGGCCAAGAACCCCGTTCCTGCGCGCTTCGCGCAGGCGGTAGCTCTCGCCGCGGATGGTCACGACGTCGCAGTGGTGCAGATACCTGTCGAGAATCGCCGTGGCGACGGTCAGGTCGCCGAGGATCATCCCCCATTCGCCGGCCGGCCTGTTTGTCGTCAGCAGGATGCTGCCGGTCTCGTAGCGCGCGGCCACAAGGTGGAAGAAGAGGTTTGCCGTGCTGGGACGGACGGGCAGATAGCCGAACTCGTCTATGATGACGAGCTTGGGCTTCATGTACTGGGCAATCCTGAATTCCGTCCGGCCTGCGGCGTCGGCTTCCTCAAGCTGCCGCATCAGCACGGCCGCGCTGACGAAGGAGACGCTGTAGCCGGCCTCGACGGCCCTGCGCCCCAGGGCGATGGCAAGATGGGTCTTTCCCACGCCTGGCGGCCCCTGAAACAGGACGTTGCTTCTTGCGCTCACCCAGTCCAGGTTTGCCAGCTCCCGGATTTTCCCTTCGCTCACTCCCGGCTGGCAGGTGAAGTCGAAGCCTTCGAGCGTGCATACGCGGGGAAAGTGGGCAATCTTCATGCCGATCTCGACGCGCCTCAGCTCGCGGCCCTCGACCTCGGTGCCGAGAGCGTAGGCGAGCACTTCGAGAGGCGTCATGCTCGCCTTGGCGCAGGCATCAAGAACCTCCTGGATGTCGCGGTGCAGCTCCTTGAGCTTGAGCCTTCCGAGAAGAAAGAGCAGCGTCTCCATAGTAAGTGCGTACTGCATTAGAATGTCTCCATGAAATCTTCGTAGCAGTCCAGGGAGCGGACCAGCGAGACGTCGACGCCCAGCGCCGGATCGCGGGAGCCGAACACTGGGCGGGGCCCGGTTCTCTCCACCTTCTTCTCGTCTTCGACTATGCGGAGGGTTATCTTGAAGTCCCCGCGGAAAACCTGCAGGGAGTGCTCCTTGACGAGCACGGTGACTTCCTTTTTTGCCAGCTTAAAGGGAAGCTGGTATTGTTTCGTGTCGACAGTGAGGATGCCGAAGCGGTCCACGGTTCTGGTCTCCTCCCTGAAGCTGAAGAACGGCGGCTTGTCCATGGCGCGAAGCAGGCGGGCCTCCTTCTCGAAGCGCCTGGCCGGCACCCTTTCCTCGCCGTCGGCCAGGCGCATTTCTCTTTGATCTGCCACCTCGAGAGTCCACTTCGCAATGTGTCGCTGCAGATCCTCCAGAGAGTCGAAGGTCCTTTTTGCGATGCAGTTTTTCTTGACGAAGCCCACCATGCACTCGACTTTCCCCTTGCTCTGGGGGTAGTGCGGATAGCAGGCCACAGCATCCATTCCCCAGTACCGGCAGAACGCAAGAAACATCTTGCTGAAATGGCACTCGCGACTCTTCCCGCCCCGCGATGCGCTCTTGTAGACAAGAGCTCTCGCGTTGTCGCAGACAATCTGAAGGGGCCTGCCACCGAAGTAGTGCAGGGCTTCTTCAAGGCTGTGCAGCCATTGCGTCATCGTCTCGTTCACAGTGACTTTGACGAAGATTCTGCGTGAGTAGGCCAGCGTGGCTATGAAGAAATGGACAACAGTCGGAAGGCCTCCGATGATGATATTAATCTGGCCAAAGTCAATCTGAAGAAATGCTCCGGCCGGAGTCTCTATCCTGCGCAGTGGACGACGTAGCATGCGATTGACTGCATCCTCTTCGCGACGATCTCTAGTATAGTTTGCAATTGTACGCTGGGTTATTTTTAAGTCTGGATGCTTATTTTTTAACTCCTGCAAGATAACGTTGCAGTTTCCACCGCTTAATTCATATGCTACATCAACATCATCCTTGTACTTGTCAAGCTTGTAAGAATATTCTCTATGATACTGCGGAATCAGAAGATGGGATGGGTCGTCATTCCAGTGCATTGCAATATAAGATCTGGAATAAGGCAGAAAGATTGCAGTTTCCCGGATAGAGAACCCAAGTTCCTTGTATTCGAGGATTTTTTGCACGTCCTCTTCGTGATACATCGGAGCAGCTCCTTGTTGAAGTTGGGGAGTCGCCGAAACGAGCCTGAAAGGCTCGGTGGCGACTCCCAGACAAACCTGGGAAGCTGTCCATGTCTGAACAAGACATTTTGGTAAAGCTCCCCAGACCCTTGCGGGAGCTGCCAAAATCTGCCCGTTTGCGAGCATTGTCACCCTCCATAAGGCAGGGCGGCCTACTTTTCGTTTTCCTTAGCGGCCTATTTTTACTTTTCTGTTTA
>DFDR01000169.1:12007-13202 GCA_002369295.1 Desulfovibrionaceae bacterium UBA3823 | reverse complement strand
CGCAGGCTGATCCTGGCGTGGCTGGTTCTGGTCGGACTTCGGCGACGGCTGCGCTGAAGACGGGCTTGGCAGCTCCGTCGGCGCATCCGGCTTGGCAGACGATCCGCCAGCCTGCTGGGCAAGGGCCCGCTCCCCCGCAGAGCGCGCTCCGGCATCTTCCGCCGTGCGGAGCGGGGGCAGACCCGTAAGGGGATAGCTTGCTTCAAAAGGTTCCAGACAGGACAGCAGCTCCTCTGCCTTTGCCCTGTCGCCGGCAAGGACAAGCTTTTTCTGCGCCTCGGCCTCGTCGAGCTCCAGCGCCCCCTCCGCCACGGCGCAGAGCACGGCCTGCGTGCCGGCAAGAGAGGCATCGCTCCCCGCCTTGGCGCCGGGGTCGGGATCATAGTGCAGGACGCCATGCTCCAGCGTGAGCAGCAGAGGGCGCTTCCAGCCAGGAGCCTTGAGGCTGACGGCAAGGCGCCGGCCCTTGGCCTTCTCGCCGTTGACCAGAAGGGCAAGGTAGGCGCCCATGTCCTCTGGTCCCATGCGGGAGGCCATGGCAAGGAAGCCCCGGCCTGTCGCAAGCACGCCGCCCCTGAGTTCGCGGGCAGCCCCAAGATAAAGGTTGCGGCGCCTGGCGCCTTCCTCCTGGTAGGCCAGCTGCTCCAGAGCTTCGGCGCAGAGCAGCCTTGCCGGCACGATGCCGGGATAGGCCGCGACCACGTGTCCCAGCACCTGCACGGCCCAGCGGTACTCGCCGGCGTCCATGCAGGCCCTGGCCTTGGCAACCACCTCGCCAGGACCGCCCATGAAGGCGACGTAGCGGGCGCCTTCCTCGCTGGGGCCAAAGAAGCGCATGCGCAGGGGATTGGCTTCGAGCGCGCCGAACTGCCTGCGCCAGAAGGCCTCGACGATGTCGGCGAGCGGCGATCCGGCAAGGCGCAGGCTGGGGGCAAGATCCTCGGGCAGGCGCAGCTGCTGGGCTATGGCTTCGGGCCCCAGGCCCTGCCCTGCGAGATGCAGGGTCTGGTCGTGGACGTAGCGCCAGGCGTCGCGGGCCTGCATGAGCCTTTGCCTGACGGCGTCCCTGCCGAAGACGGGCCAGCACCGCGCGCCGAACATGACCTCGGCGTCCGCGGCATGGCGAAGGGCGTCTTCCAGGCTCCGCGACCAGCCGAGGAGGTCGGGTTCGCCAAAGGCGCCGGCCTGGCCGTCA
>DFDR01000169.1:9484-11937 GCA_002369295.1 Desulfovibrionaceae bacterium UBA3823 | reverse complement strand
AAGCCTCGTCGCCCGCCATGCCGGGCATGGCTGCCTGGGGCGCCACAAGCGCCTTGAGTTCGGGAATATAGCAGTGCATGCTGCCTGGCAGCGCGCTCTCGCCATCGGCATGGCAGTCCAGGGTCAGCCCATCGACGGCAAGGCGCGTCCGCCCAGGGCCGACGAACTCCGTTGGCGGGAGCAGAGCTGAAAGCCCTTCGGCAGAGCGCATGCCGGCATCGGCGCCCACCTGTCCACGGGGGCCCGGGGGCAGAAAGTCGCCCCGCGCGAAGCCGAGCCTGCGGGATCGGGCAAAGCCCTCCAGCGGAGCCTCGGCAAGCACGCGGCGCATGAAGCCGGCAGGGGCGATGACGCGCACCCGGCCAGCCTTGACGTCTTCGGGCAGGCAGACGCCCTGGGCCCCGCCGTAGCGATCAGGGCTGGCGCCGGTGTAGACGACGGCGACGACAGGGAGGCCTGGCCGGCAGGCGTAGTAGAGGCCGAGGGCAAGCTGGGCCGTCTCCACCGAGGAGAGCGGATCCACGACAATGAGGCCTGTTCTGCCCTCGATGAGGGTCATGTTGGCAAAGTCCGCGCCGCGCACCTGGTAGATGCGCTCGGCCACCTTGAAAAGCCCTCCCTCCATGAGCAGCCTTGCCTGCAGCCAGAGCCTCGGATGAACGCTGGCCGGCGCCTCGGCCGACTTGAGGAAGTCGTAGGGCGAAGGATCCTGCACCGTCTGGCCCGCCTTGTCCTTGATCACGCCGAAGAAGGGAAGCTGAAGCATGAATCCCCGGCCAGCCTCGCGCATCAGGGCCTGGGCTTCTCCCGGAGGAATAGCCTTCCGCGCCTGGCGGTGCAGGGCACGCGTGGCAGCCGACGGCTGCGAGGGGTCAAGCAGGGCCGCCGGATCTGCGGCAGGACTGGCAAGGGCCGGCGGCAAGGGCGCAGCAAGGGCTGCCAGCAGCAGAAGGAGGGCGCTCGGAGAAAATCGGGACATGGGCGGCTGCAATCCGGGGGCAAGGGGGAATGTGTCAACGGGAACAGGCGGAGCGCTGATCGCCCGCCTCTCCTTTTCTATAGCCAAAGACGGCGGAAAGCTCCACCAGCTGCGCGCCGCCGGCGTCCCCCTGCGTGCAATTCTTCCGAGCCCTTCTTGACAGCGGGCAGGGGCTTCCCGCAATCTGCCGCGACGGCGCCTGACCCGCCGAAGCGGGCTTTTTTCCCCAGCGCCCAGCCCCGGCACAGCGCAGGCCGCTCTGGCCCCGCAGCCGGCAGGAGGCAACCGCATGCTCCTCGTCTTCTTCTGCGCCATCCTTGCCACGGCGGTCTATCTCTGCGTTCATGTCCTCGGCGCACGCTGGCTTCCCTGGCCGGCCAGAGCAGCCCTCTGCGTCCTCATCCTTGCGGCCTCGCAGATGCACGCCATCCAGCGCGGGCTTTTCGGCAGCCTTTCCGGCCCCGACATGCCGGCCTGGCTGCTCAAGACCCAGGCAGCCCTCTTCTGCGCCTTCATTCTGCTTGGCCTCCTGGCGCTCTGCCGAGATGCCGGACGCCTCCTTTGCTGGCTGGCACGGCGCAGCCGGCCCCGTTCCCGGGCACCCTCCCGCCAGGCAGCCGGACCAGCCAGCCCCGGACGCAGGCGCTTTCTGCAGGAAGGCATGGCATCGGCGGCCTTCTGGACCGGCGCACCGGCGGCAAGCCTTGCCCTTGGCGCCTGTGGAACGGCCTGCGGCACGGCCCAGCCCTCGGTGCGCGAGACGGTCCTTGCCGTTCCGGAACTCGATCCGGCGCTAGAAGGCCTGTGCATCGTCCATCTCGCCGATCTGCACATCGGCCCGCTGACCAGCCGGGACTGGGTGCGCCAGCTCTGCCGGGACGCCAACGCCTGCAGGCCCGACCTTGTCTGCCTCACGGGCGACCTTGCCGACGGCGCCTGCAGCTATCGGGCTGCCGGCGGAGGCTCGCGCCGGGAAGCCGCCCTGGAGCTGTCGGCGCTGCAGGCAAGGCTCGGCGTTTTTGCCTGCACGGGCAACCACGAGTACTACAGCGGCTACGCCGACTGGATGGCCGTCTACCGCGAGGCCGGCATACGCCTGCTTCACGGCGAGGCCATGGCGCTTGATGCAGGCCGCGCGCCCCTGGTTCTCGCCGGGCTCGACGACCCCGCGGCTGCACGGATCCTGGCGATCCCGCCAAAGCCGCTGGCGGAGGTGCTTGCAAAGACGCCGGATCTGCCGAAGCAGGCCTTTGCCGTCGTCATGGACCACCGCCCAGGCCGGGCCTTCGACAACGCCAGGGCAGGCGCCAGCCTGCAGCTGTCGGGCCACACCCACGGCGGCCAGTGCCTCGGCATGGCCCGCATCGTGGCCAGGGCCAACAGGGGCCTTGTCGCCGGCTGGTACCGGACGGCGGGCATGCCGCTCTACGTCACGGCAGGCGCAGGGCTGTGGCCAGGCTTTCCCATCCGGCTC
>DFDR01000169.1:4780-9435 GCA_002369295.1 Desulfovibrionaceae bacterium UBA3823 | reverse complement strand
TTTCCCATCCGGCTCGGCGTTCCTGCCGAAATCGCGGCCGTCCGTCTGACGCGGGCGGCAGGCAAATGCCTCCAGGCGGACGGCAAGGCCCTGTAAGGCAGGCCGCCGGCCCGGTGTCCCGCGCCCTTCCCGCACGGCAGGCACCGCGCCCCGCCGGCAGGGCGCCGGCCCCAGACGCCCGGGAACGGCCGGCAGAACGCCGTTCCCGGACGGACCATGCAGGCCTAGCGCTTGGAGTATTCGGCCATCTTCTCGGCGTAGATCGTCCGGACAGCCTTCTTGAAGTCCTCGAGCTCGAAGTCGCCCCCGCTCTCGAGTATGGTCTTGGCGACCTGGCCCACGGCCCAGGTGCAGCCCGCGGCCACGGCGCCGCCGATGACCGAGCCGAGGCCCGGCACGAGCTTGCTCAAGGTGCTGAAGAGCATGGGACCGGCCACGGCGGAGAGGGCCGCCAGCGCCAGCGAACGGGCGGCAGCCCTGTCGATGGGCCTGCCGTAGAGCCGGCAGAGGCCGAGCAGGAGGGAAACCTGGGTGGTGACGATGAAGGGCATGTCCGCCACGGGAATGGGGGCGACGCCTATGCCGCCGGCCACGGCAGCCGCTGCCAGAATGATTTTTTCGGCAAGCTCGGCGCGACTCTGGGCCACCAGGGAGCAGCACTGCCACTCGAGGCGGGCGGCCGGAGGAAGCGCGTTGGCAAGGGTGTCGGAAAGGGCCTGGAGGTTGCATCTTCTGGCAGGATCCTCGCTGGCCGCGCAGGCGAGAACGGCCTGGGGCTGGAAGGGCGCGGTGCACTCGGCAAGATCCGCAAGCCAGGCCTGCACGGCGCGCTCTGCTTCGGAGGAGCCGGCCTCAGGCTTGAAGCTGGCGCCCTTGAAGTCCATGCCCGCGACGCGGTCCACGCAGGAGCCGGCAACGACCAGGGGAACGCCCGGACACAGGGCTCGGAAGCCTTTGAGGCAGAGGGCGGAATCGTCGCCAAAGGCGCCGGGATAGGGCTCGACCCAGACCAGCACGTGGACGGAGCGCAGGAGCCTGGCGAGCTTCCTGTCGTCGGCGCCGCCGGCAAAGGCCTTGAGGCGCCCGCCCTGCGGGGCATCGACCACGAGGATGCGGGGCAGGGGCTCTTCCGGCGAGGCCTCGGTGCCGGACTCGAACTGGGGCGCTTCGCTGTCGAGATCAAGATGGTAGATCTTGCCTTTGGTAATGGCGCTGGCCAGCGCCCGGCGTCCAGAACCGGGAACGCCGACGAAAGCTATGGTGGGGGTGATGGTGGAATCGACGGTTTCAGCCATGCTCGACCTCCGCAAGGGCTTTGGCGTCCCGGACCGGCAGGGATTTGCCGGCAGGGGCGGATCGCCCAAGAGATAGGCATTTCCCACCGTTTGTAAAGCAGGAAGCGACACGTTCCCTTCTGCGCCGAAGCTCCTCCTTCCCGCCTCGCGCGGCAGGCATCGGCAAGGCGAGCCGACGAGCCCTCGGCAAGCCTGAACGTCAGGTGTCAGGCCGTCAGGTTCGCCGCCGCCCCGCCTGGCGGCTTCGGCCAGTCTGCGGGCGACAGGGGCAAGGCATTCCTGCGCAGAGCGGCCCAAGCCCTCCTCTCCCGTGCGCGCAAGGCGCAGAAGGGGTTGCCAGGGCTGCCGGGCTCGCCAGGGAAGCTTCCTTTTCCAGAAGCCTCCTTGGCGTTGAGGACCGCCCCCCATCTGTCCTCGGCGAGGGCCAGGCCAGGCTCCACGAGCGCTCTGGGGCAGCCGGCGCCGGCCGCGCCCTCCAGGCCTCCATGGCTCTGGCTTCGTCTGAGGCCGCGCCTGCCCAGTGCCGGAAGCGGCGGCTGGCAGAGACGGCTGGCGTAAAAAAGCGCACCCCCCTGCCCTGGCAACCCTTCAGCGACACGGGCATGCCTTCCTCGAAGCGTCTCTGAAGGAAGGCCTTCCAGGAGCGGGCCGCGCTTCGCTCGAACTTGTCGCCGAGCGACGACGCAAGAGAGATGAACTCCTTGCGGTCACGTTCCTTCAGCGCCTGCGCGCAGGTTCTCTTCTGGAGCTTGCCGTGGTCTGCGCGGCAGTCGAAGAGGCCGCAGACAGCCTCGGCAAACCGGCCGAGCATCTGGCCGGCCATTTCGGCCAGACCTTGCCGAAGCAAGTCCAGGGAATCAGGCTGGGACAGGAGCTTTTTCACGAGGCTGCGCTTGATGGTGATCATGCCCGAAGACTGCCGCCTCCCGGCCCTGACGTTCAGCCAGAATTGTCAGAGGGCGGGGAAACGCCGTTCAGCGGCTATCTCGAAGTGACGCTTCAGGAAACTGGAACTCCGGGGAACAGCCTGGCAGGCCCGAAGCGCCAGCAGAAGATCGCCTTCGTGGAAGGGCAGGCCGAAATCGACCTGGTGCCGTCTTCGGCGCTTGACGGCGCGAAGTAGCGCATCAGGGTGATGAGCACCAGCAACGAGGGCAGCGACAAGTCGAAGACCGCCATCCTGAACGAGACGGTAGAGCTCCCCGATGCCGACTGCACCCAGCATGAACTTTTTGCAAAAAAAGACTTGACACGGAGCCGGAAGGTGGTGCATAAGCGCCATCGATTCCTAGAGGTTCTCTACGACAGAAGCCTCACCCCTTTATTTTGCGTGGTCGTCCCTTTCCTTTCGCGGGGACGACCTTTTTTATTGGGCAAAAAAAGTCCTCCGCACACGCCTCAGCGACGTCGCAGGAAAAGTCTGTTCCTCGAAATGGTGTGGCGGATGTGGTGCAAAACTGGCACAGTCACCTGCAACTGCTTGAAATCCTTAAACCATCCAACCATACCTCTTAAACGCGGGACTTTTTCGCCTCACGCCTGGCTCCTCCGCCTGGCGGCTTTTTTGATCTCGGGGTCCGGGAGCGGGGGGGGCAAACTGTACACCTCGTCAAGAACACGGGCTCAGGAAAGCGTGACGCCGGTTGAAGGAAACCGCCTATCTAGATCTTATCACAACTAACAAACATTGTTCTCTCAGCAGCGAAAGCGTCCTGCCTTTGGCCACGCGCGGCGCCCAGCGCAGGGCGACGCCAGCGAGGTGCCCTGAAAAGCCTTGCCAGCCAGGCCTCGCTGGCCCTGCGAAGCGTTCCCTTGCGCTGGGATGCGACGAACGCGGAAATCTCGGTGCGTCTAACGCGGCGCGCGAAGAAAGGGGTGTTGCCGCAACGAGCCGAATTGCAGTTTCCAGCCACCGCTGCGATGCTTTCCTCTCACGGGCGTCTGCTCCATCCAGCGGGCAAAGGCGCTCCTGGGCCATGCACGTCCTGTCGCCTCTGCCATGCCGGCCAGCCCCTAAGCGCCCCGGTCTTCCATGTGCTGGACAAAGGGAAGAATGGCGGTCCAGCGGTCGCTGGCCAGACTCTCGCCCTGCTCCTCCATGAGGGCCTCTATCCTGCGCTGGCCCTTGTGGAGGGCTGCCGCGACCTGAACCGCCTTTTCGCTCGAGCCGCGGACGGGCGGCACGGCCACGCTGAGGCTGGCGGCCACCTGCCCGCGGAAGCGCAGCGGCAGCGCCCAGGCAACGGCGTCCTGCGAAAACTCCCTGCTCCCCGTGGCGACGCCGCCCTCGCGTATGGCCTTGAGCTGAAGCGCCAGCTCCTCGAAGCGCGCCAGGCTGAAGGGCGTAAGCGCAGGCAGGCTGGCGCCGTAGAGCCCGTGCAGGAGCGGCATGTCCGCATCGGCCAGCAGCGCCTTGCCTGCCGCCGTGCAGCAGGCGGGAACGCCAACGCCGACCTGGATGGCGGTGCATGCCCAGCCAGCCGGATCCACCTTGGCGATGCAGAGGGCGCTTGCGCCGCTGAGCACGGCCAGTCCGCAGCTCTCGCCAACGGCGCCAGCGATGCCGTGCATCGCGCCGACGGCGCCGCGAAGCAGACTCTTCATGCCGACGTAGGCGCTGGAGAGCGCATGGATGCCGAAGCCAAGACTGTACCGCCGGGTTTCGGGATTGTATTCCAGCATGCCTCTGTGTCTGAGCGTGCGCAGGATCATGGCGCAGGTGCTCACCGGCGAGCCTATGCCCCGTGCAATGGCGCTCAGAATGTCGCCCCTGCGATCCCGGGCCAAATAACATAGTATGTCGATGACGCGCTTGGTCGGAGCGTGTTCTGGCATGTTGCAAGCCTCCTCAAAGCACATACTTGCCCCCTTTCGTCCGTATTAGCCCCTTTCTTAGCATTCTGCAAAGGGTTTTGGACGCATAAGCGCACATGACCCCGCTTCCAAGGAAGGCGAACGAAGCCCCAGTTTCCCCAAAATCATGCTTTCTTCTCAAGCTGAAGCCGGACAGTATATTGAAATTATTAAGTTTCTTTCCACTTTGCCCAGAGATGGCGACGGGCGTGCAGCCTAGACTCATGCCATCAACGCGGTTTTACTACAACATATTGAAATTATTGACACTTTTGTCTCAATACCCGAGGACGGGGCAGAAGGAGAGGCGAAAAAAACTTGCAATATCGCTCACTTGTTTCGCCTCCAAAAATATCCTTTCCCATCCAAACGATGGCGGCGCCGGCAACGGAGCCGGCAATGCCGCCGTGCTTCCGCATGACGGCATGCCAAAGGACAGCATGCCAACGGCGCCCCTGCCGGACGTGGCGGAGACGGACGCAGCCAGATTCCCGCCAGTTCCGAAGG
>DFDR01000169.1:300-4715 GCA_002369295.1 Desulfovibrionaceae bacterium UBA3823 | reverse complement strand
GTTCCGAAGGTCCCCGCCGGTCCCGAAGGCTGCGCAGGGTGCTTCTGCCATCCCCGCCGGGATTGGCCGCGGCGAAGATGCGCAGAGCAGGCTTGGCAGCGACGCTACCGGGTCTGCTCCATTTCCCTGATCTGCCTGTAGAGCCTGCGGTTCACGGGCACGTCCAGCCCCAGAGCGTCGGCCTTGCGGACCACGGTGCCGGCAAAGAACTCCACCTCGGTGGGCCGGCCTGCCAGGCTGTCCTGGCGCATGGAAGGCATGCCGTCGGGATCGAGGCCATCGACGAGCCGCACGTAGAAGTCGAGATCGTCGTCGGAAACGGGCACGCGCTCCCTGCGCGCCACGAGCATGGCCTCGCGCATGGCGGCCTTCATGGTCTCCCTGGCCTCGCCCTCCTGCTGCACGGTGCCGTAGGTGCCCTGGTAGACCGTGACGACCTGGTTGACGCCCACGTTCAGCATCCACTTGCTGTAGAGACGGTGGCGCATGTTCTGGTCGTGGAGATAGGGGATGCTGGCCTCCTGGAGGAAGAGCATGGCCCGTTCGAGCACGGGGCGCTTGTCGAACTCGTCGGCCGGGATGCCGAGAACGATCTTGCCCCTGTGGCGGCAGGTCACGCTGTGGCCGGTGCGGGTGGCGTCCGTACCCTGGACCACGCAGTAGACGACGTGCTCCATGCCGAAGGCCTGGCCTATGATCTGCTCGCTGGTGATGCCGTTGAGAAAGGAAATGATGACCGTCTCCGGGCCCACGTGCCTGCGGGCGTCCTCCATGGCCTGCTCAAGCTGGGTTCCCTTGGTGGCGAAGACGAGCAGGTCGGCCGGCTTTTCCGGCTCCTCCGAGGGATCCATGAACGTGAACCGGCAGGCTTCGCCGTTGAAGAAGACGCCTTCCCTGGCGTAGGCTTCCTGGCGCTTCCTGTCCGCGATGAAGACCAGGGAAAGGTCTCCCAGGGCCTTGGACAGGAAGTGCCCGTACATGATGCCGAGCGCTCCCATGCCGATGATGGCGACGCGCCTGATCTGCTTTATCATGCTCAGCTCCTTTGCGCCGGCAGGATGATCTGGGGGAACGGGAGCGTTCCGCCGGCGCCGGCCGCATGACGGACAATGAAGAAACAAGAACCGCTGCCTACGGCGCCCTGCGCGCCGAGCGCGCCATGGCCTCAAGCTCCGGAGCCTGCCCCGAAACGGCCACGGCAAGGCAGGCGCCCCCGGCAACATGAAGCCGGGTGACGGCGGCGCCGGGTCCTCTGAGGACGAAGGCATGCGCGTCCAGCGCTTCGGGGCTGCCGGCGCCGGCAAGGCCTGCGTAGGCTTTGGCGACCTGGGCCGGCGGCATGGCGCCTGTCCTGAAGGCCGAAGCCTGCAGGAAGGAGGCCCTGTCCGGCGAGACGAGACGCACGCCCGCCTCCAGCGCCTCCGCCGTCCAGCCCTCGGGCACGTCCAGGAGGAAGCGCGCGAAGGCGGGGCCGAACTCCCTGACTTCGCCGAAGGCCGGCGACGGCGCCAGGGCGCAGGCAAGCAGGCCCGGGACAAGCAGACCCGGGAGAAGCAGGCCTGGGACAAGCAGGCGGGCAAGGCGAGGCAGACAGGACAGGCAGCATGCCAGGCAGGGGAACGCGGAGCGCATCCGCACGAAGGACCTCCCTGCGCGGCCCCCGGCGGGAGGCCGCGCCGAGGTAAGATAGCGCACCCTTCAGGGACTGCAAGCCCAAAGCTGCCGGATCCTGCCGCCGGCTACCAGGCCACGGGCACTCTGGCCTTCTGGCCCGACTTGCCGGTGAAGAGCAGGTAGCCCTTGTCGCGGCCGAACTCGTAGACGGCGCGCGTGAGTTCCACGTCCCGCTGGCAGTAGGCGCGTATTTCCTCGATGCGCCCCTCCTTCCACCAGGCCAGCGCCTGCAGCCCGTCCGCCGACTTGGCGGCGTCCAGCGTGGCGCGCCCCACATTGTCCAGGGAGACGGGATAGCTCAGGTGCCGCTTGATCTCCTGCAGCATGTCCAGGCTTGGCAGGCTGTGCAGGTCAAAGTCCGCAAAGGGCTGCAGGACGGCGTAGTCGAAGCGCAGGCTGTTGAAGCCGACCACCAGGCCGGCGGAGCGCATGACGGCGAAGAGTTCCGCCAGCTCGTCCTGACCGAAGCTTCGGTAGGCCTGCCCGTCCCAGCACACGGCAACGCTCACGCCCATGTCGCAGGCCTTGCTCCAGCCGCCCACCTCCTTGGCGGAGCGTCTTGTCTCCACGTCGAAGACGACGACGGGACCGCCGTTGCGGGGCGCAAACAGCTCCCTGCGGCTGCGGGCAGCCTCGGCCTCGCGCGCGGCCTGCAGGGCTGCTCCCTGCTGGCGCATGGCCTCTCTCGACGGGGCCGGCAGCGGGACAGCCTGCTTCTGGCCCCCGATGATCGCTTCGGCCAGAAAGAGCGCGCCCTGCTTGTCGAGCGGCCTGTTGCCGGAGCCGCACTTGGGCGACTGGATGCAGGAGGGGCAGCCGTTGAGACAGGGACAGGAGGCCAGGGTGCGCCGGACGCTCAGGAGGAGTTCGCCGAGGCGCGGAAAGGCGCTGGCCGCCAGCCCCGCGCCTCCGGGCAGGCCGTCGTAGACGAAGACGGCAGGCCCGCCCACCTGGGGATGCATGGGAATGGAGATGCCGCCAAGGTCGCTGCGGTCGGCCATGATGAGCAGGGGCATGAGGCCGATGGAGACGTGCTCCAGGGCGTGGATGGAGCCCATGAAATGGTAGAAGGCGTCCTCGCAGGCGCGCCTGAGGGCGTCCGGAATGGCGTACCAGAGCCCTTCGGTCTCGAAGACCTGCGGCTCCATCTCGAGCGGCTGGATGTCCATGAGCCGGCGCGAGGCGTTTTGGCGGCGCTCGTAGCCCGTGATCTGCTCGGTGACGCGCAGCCGCCCGAAGAAGGCCCGCATGCCGAAGACTTCCCCTTCGGCATAGGTTGCCAGAATCTCCGTGGCCTTTCGGGAGCGCACGTTGGTGTGCCAGGCAACGCTCTCGAGTCTGGCGTAGGCGAGCTTGGACCCCGTGTCCAGCCTGTCGACGACGTAGGATCGGCCGTGGTGGAGGTAGACGGCGCCGGCGTGGGTTTCGCGGAAGGCCTGGTGGGCGTCCACGACGCCGATGACCTGGCCTTGGGGATCGACGATCTGGTAGCTCGATCCGGACCCGCGCAGGTTCACGTCGCGCTGGGGACGCTTGCGGGCAGCCAGCCATTCGCCGCCAGAAGCCGTTTCCAGGAGCCTTCCCTCGCGCTGCAGGGAGGCGACGGCCTCGCGCACCGCAGGACGCTTGAGCCAGGGCTCTGCCGACGCGAGCGGGCTCTCGGCGGCCGCGCACTCCACGTGGCGGGCGCAGATGACGGGATTGTCGGGATTGAGCACGGCGCTCTCGGGCGGCCGCTTGAAGAACTCCTCGGGATTCTTGATGAAGTACTGGTCCAGGGCGTCTTCGCCGCCCAGGAGGATGACGGCCGACTCCTGGCCCGAGCGCCCCACGCGGCCCCCGCGCTGGAGGGTCTGCATGACGCTGCCCGGATAGCCGACCAGAATGCAGAGATCGAGGGTGCCGATGTCGATGCCAAGCTCCAGGGCGCTGGTGGAGACGACGGCGAGCAGCTCGCCCGAAGCGAGGCGGCCCTCGATCTCGCGGCGCTCCTCGGGCAGGAAGCCCGCCCGGTAGGCGCTGATGCGCTCCCGGAAGCGGTTGTTCTTCTGCACGGCCCAGAGGCTGATGAGTTCGGTCATGCGGCGCGAGCGGCAGTAGACGATGGTGCGCAGGCCCCTGTGCAGGGCGGACTGCAGGAGGTGGATGGCCAGCGTTGAAGGGCTGTCCTCGGGATCCATCATGATCATGTGGCGCCTGCCCCTGGGGGCGCCGGACTCGTCGACGACGGCCGGCGGCTCCGGCAGGCCCAGCAGAAGCTTCCCGAGCTCGCCGGGATTGCCCAGCGTCGCCGTGCACAGGATGCGGACGGGACTGGCGCTGTAGCGGCGGCAGATGCGGGAAAGCCGCTCCAGCACGCCCGCCATGTGGGCGCCGAAGATGCCTCGGTAGATGTGCGCCTCGTCAAGGACGATGAAGGCAAGCGAGGCCAGGAAGGTCGTCCACTTCTCGTGCCAGGGGAGAATGCCCAGATGGAGCATCTCCGGGTTGGTGATGAGCACATGGGGAGGGGACTTGCGTATCTTGGCCCGGCGCCAGTCGCTGGTGTCGCCGTCGTAGAGCTCGACCGAGGGCCTGGCCGCCTCGGGCCAGTGCAGGGTCATGCGCTCCAGCGCCCCCTTCTGGTCCTGGGCCAGCGCCTTCAGGGGAAAAAGGTAGAGCGCCGTGGCGTCGGGATCTTCGAGGTGGCGCTCCAGAAAGGGCAGATTGTAGATGAGCGTCTTGCCGGAGGCCGTGGGCGT
>DFDR01000169.1:0-246 GCA_002369295.1 Desulfovibrionaceae bacterium UBA3823 | reverse complement strand
GTGGGCGTCGTCACCACCACGTCGCGCCCCGAGCGCACGATGTCGATGGCGCGGGCCTGATGGGTGTAGAGCGCCTTGACGCCGCGCGATTCGAGCACCCCGGCCACGGCTTTCGGCAGGGGGCGTCTGGTCTGCGCTGTCCTGGCGGGCTCGGCCTCCATGACCTTGTGGCAGGTCACCTGCCTTGCGTAGCGGGGCGCGGCCAGGAGCGCCGCAATGTATTCCTGGACGCTTGGCATGCCGCAA
>DFDR01000073.1:205-4341 GCA_002369295.1 Desulfovibrionaceae bacterium UBA3823 | reverse complement strand
CATATTGACGATTTGATGGAAGAGGCTCTCGGTGAAGGTTCTTCATATAATGAACAAAGTGATATTTTTGGGGTTACGTTCAATTTTCAGCGCGAACAAAAGGAAATGATAGAAAATTTCCTCAAAAAGAAGACGAAAAACTATGTTATCGAAATGATTATCCGCGAGGCAGAGAAGGTATGGCAGGAATAGCTTGTGGTTCGCAGATAATCCTTTGTGATCTTCCAATTCGGCTTGATACATATCAGGGTTGTTCGCATTTCTGTCGCTATTGCTTCGTTCGCAAGCAGTACGACATCTCCAACATCAAACCTGTGAAGTGTGCGGGGGCTCTCCGCAACTTTATTTCCGGCAAGAGGCCTGAGACGGTAAATTGGTGCGATTGGGATATCCCTCTCCATTGGGGAGGCGTGAGCGATCCTTTTCAACCTGCAGAGCGTCTGCACCGTGCTAGCCTGCAGTGCTTGGACGTCTTTGCCGATACGGGCTACCCGTTTGTCTTCTCAACGAAAGGACAGCTCGTCGTGGAGCCGGAGTATTTGGCCCGCATCCGAGCATCCCGCTGCGTTGCCCAAGTAAGCATGGTCTGTTCTCGCTACGACCAGATGGAGACGGGGGCGCCTTCCTACGATGAGAGGCTAGGGATGTGCGAAAAAACTGGCGCAAAGCGCCTTGCGCGTGATCGCTCGTGCCCAGCCCTATCTGCCGGAAGTCAGAGGCGACGTTTTGAAGAACTTGCCTCGCTTGCGGGATGCGGGCGTCTACGGCGTGGTTTTCGAAGGTATGAAGTTCAAAGGCGAGAAGGAAGGCATGGTAAAACTCGGGGATGATTATTGCTACCCGAGAGAGGTGCTAGAGCGCGACTTCAAGGTTCTTCGGCAGGCTTGCCATGAGAACGGCCTGCGCTTTTTTGCTGGCGAAAACCGCCTCCGCACCATGGGTGACAGCATGTGCTGTTGCGGGATCGAAGGGCTGGAAGGGTTTAAAGGCAATAATTTCAACATTGTTCATCTCAAGGCAGGAGAAAATGTTGTCCCTACTGAGAAAATGAAAGAAAAGGGGACAGGAAGATGTTTCGGTGCAATTGGGATTAGAACAACAACTACGCGTCGAGTAAAGATGAATTCATTTTTTCAAGAGATGATGAGACGTCTAAAGCTCGGCAATGTCGGAATTTAACCGCACAAGGAGAAATCTTATGGCAGACACTGAATCCAAGCCCAAGGGCAAACCCGGGCGCAAGCCAAAGCAGCGAAGCGACGAAACCGCCCGCATGGTCGAGAGCATGGCCCAGTACGGCTTGCCGCAAGACCAGATCTGCGCGGTTGTCGGCATGTGCAAGCACACGCTCGAAAAGCTCTACCGCGAGGAGCTGGACAGGGGCGCGGCAGTCGCGAACCTCAAAGTCGCAAAGCGTCTCTATTCGAAGGCCGTGGACGAGGGCGATACGTCTGCCCTCATTTTCTGGGCCAAGTGCAGACTGCGGTGGAAGACGGATTCGCCGGAAGTCGTTACCGACCAGAGCGTCCCCACCGTGAAAATCAAGATAGAAGACGCCAGCGCCAAGGCGAAGGTTGAAGCCGAGGATGCGGCCAGCTAAGTCCGGCAAGGTCTACCAGCCCCGGCTGAACCGTCCGCAGGCTGAGTTTCTAGCCCTTCCCCACCGCTTCAAGGGACTGATCGGCGGCTACGGGTCTGGGAAGAGCTGGGGCGGGTGCTGCTCTCTTGCCAAGCACTTCTGGGAGTTTCCTGGAGTCGATGCTGGCTATTTTGCTCCCACCTATCCGCAGATCCGCGACATTTTCTACCCCACGGTGTCGGAGTGCTTCGAGGAATGGGGCCTGTTCTGCGTGGTTAGGCCATCTGTCCACGAAGTGCTTGTCTTTGATGATGCCGAGAGGTTTAGGGGCACTATCAAGTGCCGAAGCATGGACAAGCCGGAGTCTATCGTCGGCTTCAAGATTGGCAGAGCTTTGGTTGACGAAATAGACGTCATGCCCGCCGACAAGGCCGAGGCCGTCTGGCGTAAGATCATTGCCCGCATGAGATGCAAGCGGAAAGGCCTGCAGAACGGGGTAGACGTGACAACTACGCCCGAAGGCTACCGCTTCGTGTACAGGCAGTTCGTCCAGCAAGTGCGCGAGAAGCCGGAGCTTGCCACTCTCTATGGTCTCGTTCACGCCAGCACCTACGACAACGAGGCCAACCTGCCGGACAACTATATCCAATCGCTCAAGGATTCGTACCCTGCTCAGCTTATCGACGCTTATCTGCATGGGCAGTTCGTCAACCTGCAGTCCGGCACCGTCTACAGCGCCTACGACCGCACCTTGAACGCCAGCGCCGAATCCGTGCAGGATGGGGAGCCGGTCTTCGTGGGCATGGATTTTAACGTGGGGCGCATGGCCGCCGTCATCCACGTTCTGCGCGGAGGCCAGCCCCATGCCGTGGACGAAATTACGGGGGCATACGACACTCCCGACATGATCCGCAGGCTCAAGGAGCGCTTCTGGAGGCACGACGGCTCCCGCTTCGTGCAGACGCGCTCCATCCGCGTCTACCCCGATGCCTCCGGCGGGTCGCGCAAGTCGGTCAACGCCAGCACCAGCGACCTCGCCCTGCTCAAGGATGCGGGGTTCGCCGTCTCCGCTGGCTCTGCCAACCCGCCCGTCAAGGACAGGGTGAACAGCATGAACGCCATGTTCTGCAACGCCAAGGGAGAGCGCAGGTATTTCGTCAACGCTGACGCCTGCCCCAACTACGCCGAGGCCCTTGAGCGTCAGGCTTGGGACAAGTCGGGCGAGCCGGACAAGACCAGCGGGTACGACCACGTCAACGACGCCGCGGGCTACTACATCGTCCGCGACTTCTCCTGCGCGAGGCGCGGGACTTCCGTCTCTACAACGTCAACCCTGCGCTGGTGAGCGCAGAAAGGAGCACCGCCATGGACATTTCCGCATCGGCCTCCAGCCAGGTCGCCGCTTCCGTGGACACCGTGTCGCCGGAGTTTCTGGCCCAGCGCCAGCGAATGAAAATCTGCCACGACCTTTACGCAGGCGCAGAAGGTATGCGCCTTGCTGGCGAGGAATACGTCGAGCGCGGGGACGGCGAGAGCGCCAAGGCCTATCAGACGCGCCTTGCCCGCCCCGCCCTGCTGAACTCGTTCAAGCGCACCATCGAATACATGCGCGGTCAGGTTTTCCAGCGCAACGTCTCGCTGGGCGAGGATGCCGGAGAAGCCTTCGAGCAGTGGGCAGAAGATGTAGATCATCAGGGAAATAACCTCACGACATGGAGCGCCAAGACCTTCGAGGCTGGCCTTCGGGACGGCGTTGTGTTCGTCCTTGCCGACTACAGCAGAGTCCAGCTCCGCACTGCCGAGAGCGGGGCCGTGGAGTGGCTGGACGAGTCCACGGGCGAATGGAAGCCAAAGACGCAGGCCGCAGACGCCGAGCAGGGCTGGTCGCCCTACCTCGTGCGGGTCGAGGCCGGAGACGTGCTGGACGTGTGGACGGAGACGCAGGACGGCAGGGATACCGTCACCCACTTCCGCTATATGGAGCACGGGCTGGAGGACTCCCCGCTCTCCGAGTGGAGCAGGCAGGACGTCTGGCGCATCCATGCGTGGTGGCAGGACAGGTGGCAGAAGTACGTCAAGCACGGCGTTTCTGGGCAGTGGGAGCTTGAGGCAGAGGAGCCGAACCAGCTTGGCATCGTTCCCGTGACCGTCTTCATGCCCGGAGAGCAGGCGGGGCCGTCGAGCGCCCGCCCTGCCCTTGCCGACTTGGCAGACCTCAACCGACGCCACTGGGCCGCGTCCTGCGGGCACTGCGAGCTGATGGAATACGTCCGCAGGCCCGTGTGGTTCGGGCGGGCCATTGGACGCATCCGCAACCCCGACGGCACGGAAAGCGATGTGGTCGTGGGCGCTGGGCGCATGATAAGCGCCGAAGACCCGCAGGCAGACCTCAAGAGCGTGGGCGTGGATTCGGCCGCCGTTACGGCTTCGGCGCAGGAGTTGGAAAGCCTGAAAAACGAAATGGCCATGTACGGATTGCAATTATTGCAGCCGAAGAACGGCAAACAGACGGCGACCGAGGTTGACCGCTCTGCCAGCGAGAACAACTGCACCCTCG
>DFDR01000073.1:0-177 GCA_002369295.1 Desulfovibrionaceae bacterium UBA3823 | reverse complement strand
ACTGCACCCTCGCCGCGTGGGCGCTGAAGTTTCAGGACTGCCTCGAAAACTGCCTGCACGACGTGGCCCTGTGGTGGGGCATGGAGGACGGCCCTTCCGTTGCCGTGAACAACGTGTTCAGCAGACAGACGAAGGACGACTATCTGCTTGAGATGTACAGGGCCGGAGCCGTGTCGC
>DFDR01000021.1:8745-8905 GCA_002369295.1 Desulfovibrionaceae bacterium UBA3823 | reverse complement strand
CGGGAGCCTGGGCGCTGTCCCTTGGAACCAGCATTGGCTGGGGCTCGCTTGTCATTACCAGCAGCACCTACCTCGCCCAGGCCGGTCCCTTCGGCAGCGTGCTGGGCACGCTGGCTGGCGGACTGATCATGCTGATCATCGCCCGCAACTACCACTACAT
>DFDR01000021.1:2022-8569 GCA_002369295.1 Desulfovibrionaceae bacterium UBA3823 | reverse complement strand
TCTGGGCCAACGCCACGGCGCTGCCCCTCTTTGCCAGGTACTTTCTGGGCGGCTTCTTCGAGGTCGGCAAGCTCTACACCCTTTTTGGCTACGACATCTTCCTCGGCGAGGTTCTGCTCACGGCAGGGGCGATAGTGCTCTTCACCCTCCTGTGCACGGGAAGCAAGCGGCTCGCGGCCCTGCTCATGCTGGGCTTCGCTCTCTGCTTCACCGCCGCCATCGCGCTCTGCTTCGTCTGGAGCATGGGCGGCCGGACTCCCGCCTTCGAGCCAGCCTTCGTCCCCGATGCCAGCGTGCTCTCGCAGATCGCCAAGATCGCCATCATCTCCCCCTGGGCCTTCATTGGCTTCGAGAACATCTCCCACGCCACCGAGGAGTTCACCTTCAACCCGACAAAGTCGTACCGGGTGCTCGTTGCCGCCGTCGTCGCGACCACGCTCCTCTACATCTTCGTCATCCTGCTCTCGGCAACGGCATGGCCCGCGCAGTACGACTCCTGGTACGACTACATCCGCAATCTGGACAAGCTGGAAGGCATCGAGGGCCTGCCTGCCTTCTATGCGGCCCGGCACTACATGGGCCAGTCGGGCATCGCCGTCCTCATGGCAGCCCTGCTGTGCCTCGTGCTCTCGAGCTTCGTCGGCAACATTCTCGCCCTGAGCAGGCTCTTCTACGCCCTTGCCAAGGACGGCATCCTGCCTGGGCGCTTCGCAGCCCTCAACCGGCACAGCGTCCCCTCGCAGGCCGTGCTGCTGGTGGGGGGCGTCTCCCTGGCCGTGGCCTTCGCCGGCAGGACGGCCATAGGCTGGATCGTGGACGTGACCACCATCGGTGCGACCATGGTCTACGCCTTTGTCTCCGCCTGCGCATGGAAGCAGGCCGAGGTGCAGTGTGACACCCTGGAAAAGTGCACAGGCATGGCCGGCGTTGCCGTCATGGTCTTGTTCGAAGCCTACCTGCTGGCGCCGAACCTCTTCACGAACAGCTCCATGGCCTCGGAGAGCTACTTCCTCTTCGTGCTCTGGTCGGTGCTGGGCTTCCTCTTCTTCCGCACCATCCTGAAGCGCGAAGCGTCCAGCCGCTTCGGCCGCTCCCCCATCGTCTGGGTTGCGCTCCTCTCCCTCGTGTTCTACGTCTCCCTGGTCTGGATGAGCCAATCCGTCATGACGGCTGCCTCGAACGGCATCAACGCCGTGAGCAGCTACTACGCCCAGAGCGGGCTCATGGACGAGATCGGCATCGCCGAGCGGCAGATCGAGAGCTTCAAGGCGATCAACGCCCGAAGTCTGGCCGTCGTCGTGCTGCTCTTCGGCGTGGCGCTGGCCGTGCTCGTGAACAACTACGGCATCATGCGCCGCAAGGCCGAGGAGAGCGAGGTTGCCCTCGGCATCGTCAGGCAGAAGTACACCACCGATCCCCTGACCGGCGTCAAGAGCAGGCACTCCTTCTTCGACAAGGAGTCGGAAATCAACGGCGAGATAGCCCTCGGGATATGCGAGCCCTTCGCGCTGGCCGTCTGCGACGTCAGCGGACTGAAGTACGTCAACGACACCTACGGCCACAAGGCGGGCGACGAGCACCTCTGCAGCGCCTGCCGCATGATCTGCCATCTCTTCTCCCACAGCCCCGTGTACCGAACGGGTGGCGACGAGTTCCTCGTCTTCCTGCGGGGCGTCGACTACGAGAACCGCCATCTGCTCATGAAGAGCCTGCACAGCCTCTGCGTTGCTCACATCGAGAGCGGCGAAGTTGTCGTGGCGGGCGGTATTTCGGACTACCGCGAGGGGCAGGACAAGAAGATGCACAACGTCTTCGAGCGGGCTGACGCCCTCATGTACGAAGAGAAGGAGGCCCTCAAGCGACTGGGCGCGAAGACGCGCGCATGACCCGCAGTCCGAGAAACCCGGACTGCCATCTCGTCAAAGGGCTCCGTGCAGGGCACAGCGCCCTTTGCAACTTGAGCGCGACACCCCGCACAGGCGGGGAAAGTCTGAGCAGGTACTCGCCACTGTCGTACGCGGCCGCGGTTCATCCTTGATCCTGAATATGCCCTCAGGCTTTTTACCGACGGGGAAGTCTAAGATGCGTTCACCCTGGGGGCGACCCCAAAGCGTCAAACCGCTTGCCCATGCGGGCAGACGGATGTATCGCTTAACGGCCAGACCCGACAGGGTGGGGGCGCAAAGGGAGGTCACGAGATGATTAGGGTACCCATGAAGGCGAAGCTGAAGAGACTCTACGAGCGCATCTTCTGCTACGACACGGATGCCCCGACATACGAGCGCACAGCCATGAAGAAGGTGGACGCTGTTGTCCGCAGGCTGAAGCTGGATGAGCCGCTTCGAGTTGAGGAGCTGTTCTTCAGGAACTTCAACGCCGTTGGCTACTCCATGCGTCGCGTCATGGAGAAGGGGGGGCAATGAGTTCTAAGGCGGGGGCGACAAGAGTTCGAAGCTCGCTCCCAGCGGAACCCCCGTCCAAGGCGCGTCTTCGCGCGTAGAGCTCTCATCTTCAGCGGCCTACCTTCGCCCGAGACTCTTGAGCGGTACAACGCCAGGATCAAGGACGGGGCAGAGCGCATCTTCAAGATAGCAGAGATCTACCACGAGCACCGTATGGAACTCGAAAAGGACGTTGTCCACACGCGGTGCTCCGAAGCCCTCGCTGACGCCGACGAGTCACGCTCGGCATCCTGCTCACGTTCATCGCCACGGTGAGAGCCGTAGCTGGCGACGCACACATCGTTAGACACGAACGCCGGAACGATAGGACAAGGAGACCGTAATATACACTAACTGGCCATGGAAGTATCGACTTTCACCCCCGGCCATGAAACCAGAAATGACTGGATTTCGGCTCGAAGGAAGAGACAGCGCCTCCACACAGTTGTATAATTTCAATATGTTAGCGCGAGTTTCACAGGTACGAAAGGGAAGGGAAGAATAACAGCACAGGAAGCTCCTCTTCCTCTATACGATTGATCCCGACTTCAGGGAGAAGTTTGGCTTCGAGCCTCTCGATCCCGGGCGGAACCATCCCCTGTTTTCAAGGAAGGGCTTGCTTCCGATCGACTCTCCCGTGAGCCTGGCCGGATGGGTGGCCCTCGAGTACGGCGTTCGAACTACTGCGAGGGGCAGGACAAGAAGATGCACGACGTCTTCGAGCGGGCTGACGCCCTCATGTACAAGGTGAAGGAGGCCCTCAAGCGGCTGGGCGCGAAGACGCGCTAGAGCTGGAGCGCTTCGCAGGCCTGGGCGCTTCGCTAGCGTGGCGGTTCCGGTCATGCCTTTGCTGGCGCTGGCCTGTTCAACGGAGACCCGGCCCCTGGAGGCTGTGGAGGCCCGTTCAACGGAGACCCGGCCTCTGGAGGCTGTGGAAGCCCAGACAGCCCTAACCCCAATCAACCCCTATGGTTCTGGAGACCCAGACAAACCCAAAAACGACTTGAAGCCGTGGAAGTTAGCATGACCAGCTAGCTACGCAATTCCTATGCACTGCCGGCCCCTTGAAGAGAAATATCTGACACAAAAAAATTGACACTACCCTGGGAGCGACGAGTGCGGCACTCTTGGTGCGTCTGCGTGGCGGGAAAAGAGAAATTTCGCCCTCCAATCACGAAGCCGTGCTCCAGCCGGCCGGCGGACCTGTCCTGGGGCCGCAGCGGGGTGGCCACTATGTGGCGCACCGGTGGCCACTATGTAGCGCACCGCGGCCACTCGCCAGCGCACCGGTGGCCACTATGCGCCGCAATATGCATGAGACAAATCAAAAAGCAAAATATAACAAACTAAATTGCACTGGCGTGCGACAAACTTAATAGCCAATGTACAATGACGAGCGAGAACAGCCACCAGGTGGCGGTGCCACGGCGCCTGCGAGCACTACTGAGGATATGGCTGCCGTGGCGCCGAAACCACCCTCGCCCTCAACACGCCGGTCTGGGCGAGGCAGAATCGCCTCAGGCGCTATGCGGGCATGTTCCTGTCCGCATCCTGCCCGAAGCGCACGCCGATGCCTTCGAGGCCGTCGCCGCCGCTCCCCCAGTCATCCTCTGCTGCGTCCTCAGGGGCAGCCTCGGCGTGCCGGGCAGCCTCTCCCGGAGCCAGACTGTCCTCGACGGCACCGTCAGGCGCACCGCCGTCTGCTCCCGGAGCCTGAGGTGCTGAAGGCGAGCCTGCCTGGGCGCCGGCTTCGGCATGGAGCGTCCCGTCTGCAAGGCCGCCTGAGCGCGATCCTGCGGCGTGTTCGGAAGCGCCGGCTGCCAGCATTTCCCGGCTGGTTCCGGCGGGTGCTCCGGACTGGCCAGCCTGGTCTCCATGGGCAAGTCCCGCCAGCGCGGTGACTGCCATGCGTCCTGACGAAGCCAGGCTCGCCCGCCCCGCATGGGGCTGCACCAGAGCTCCGGCCGCCGACTCCATGCTGCGCGAGGCATGCTGGACGCTCTGCGAGGCGCCGTCGTCGCCCAGGTGTGCCAGCAGGGGACCCGCCCAGCGGATGATGCGGTCCGGCATCTGGGTGACGAGCGAGAACAGCCGCCAGGTGGCGATGCCGACCACGGCGCCTACGAGCACCACTGAAGATATGGCAGCCGTGGCGCCGAAGCCGCCTTCGACCTCGAACACGCCGGTCTGGGCGTCAAAGAAGGGCACGAGCAGGGCGCCGACCAGCGAGCCCGAGACGCTGAGCACGATGAGGCAGAGAAACATGGCAAGCACCAGCAGCAGAGGCCGCAGGAGCACGGAGAGGAAGAGCGCGTAGCCCTGCCTGGCCGATGCGCCGGCAAAGCCCTCGCCCTCGGGCATGCAGTGGCCGACAAGCCACACCGGGCAGGCGACGACCGCCTCCAGGGCGAGCACCAGCCAGCCTATGACTGCCGTAAACCAGGCCACCATGGGGATCATGGGGACGGCGTAGGCGTAGAACCAGGAAACAAGCCACAGGGGGCCGGCGATGCACAGGGCTATGGTGCCGGTGAAGGAGAGCAGGCTGTCTGCCGTCTTCACGGCCCCGCCCACGAAGGGGATGCCGTCGAGGAAGCTCGAGGCCGTGATCGTGCCTGCGCGCATGCCGACGTAGGCGACGAAGGCCGTCTCGCAGACGTTCATGAGCCTGCGGGCAGCCTTGGCCGTGCTGACGACGATGTCGCTGCCTGCCACGAGCCTGAGCGCGCCCTTGCCAGCCTCGGCCTCGGAGAGCTTGAACTCCGACACGGCCTGCCAGGCACCCTTGAAGAAGCGGGCGAGATGCTGGGCCGCACTCTGGCCACCGGCATCCCCGGCTGGATCAACCGCCTTGGCCGAGGCCTCGAGGGTCACGGGATTGGGCGGGACCGGCTCCGTCAGCGCCAGGGTGCGGGCCTCCGAGGCAAGCTCGCTGGCTCTCGCCAGAACCGAGGCAAAGGCAGGGTTCATGAGCGCCGTCAGCGTCCTGGCCTGCGGGGGACTGGCCGTGGTGCCGTCCTGCTGGGCAGCCACGGAATCGGCGCCGGCCTTGGCGAGGGTCCAGTACCAGCTGCCGGCCGCCATCCAGCCCTGGGCCGAAGCATAGTCCCGGAAGCTGGCAAGAGATGCCTTGCGCACGCTGTCCGCCTGGAGAGAGGCTCGGGAGAGCGCCGTCGAGCAGGCGCTCTGGTAGAGCTCGCCGAGCCCGCGCAGGCCAAGGGCAGGAGCTGGCCCCAGCGTGAAGGTGGAAGGACTGGCGCCCGTGCCCATGGCCTGGTGCAGGCGTTCGCGCACAGCCGTGTAGACGGGACCGCTGATGGCCTGAGCCAGGGCTTCCGACGCCTCTTTGGAAGGGGTGGCTACCGTTATCATGCCGAAGTCGCCGAAGTCCGTCGGCACGGTGCGCCGCATGCTTCCGTCGGCAGGATTGCGGCAGAAGGCGGGTGCCGGCAGCTCGAAGCTTATCTCGTAGTCGGCGCCGTTCCAGCCTGCCGTCTGGCCGCGGGAGTTCTGCTCGAACTCGCAGCCTTCGGCCGACTCCAGATAGGCGCGCAGGCAGCCGTGCTCCACGAGCACGGGCAGAACGCGGAGGGCGCCGGCAGCCGAGGAGGGCGAGCCAACGGCGGCTGGGGGTGCCCCGTCGGCGATGTAGCCGAGCCCCGTGGTCCACATGCTGTCGGCAATGCCGACGCTCGCGCCGAGGCAGGAGAGCACCAGCACCTGCATGGCGTTGAGGCCGTTGAAGACGGGCGTGACCGCGCCCATGGCAAAGGCGAGCCGAAGCGGAATCCAGGCGCTGCTGAAGCGCCGTCCGCCAAGGCCGGTGCCGTCCTGGGCCGCGCCAAGGGCCGCCGAAAGCGTGGTCAGAATGCAGATCCAGGCAACGACAATGGCGCAGACGGCGTTGAGCACGGCAAGCAGGCTGTAGACCAGCGTGCCCATGGCGCCGTCGGAAGCACCGCCGGCCAGGGTCTCGGCAAGCATGTCCCAGCCTGAACCGAAGACCTTGCCAAGCAGCTGAACGGAAAGATCGCTCTGGGAGAGGTCGCTTGAGACCTCGGCCAGCTCGGGGGTATTGGACATTGCTCCTCCTGGCGCAGGGGCCG
>DFDR01000021.1:0-1916 GCA_002369295.1 Desulfovibrionaceae bacterium UBA3823 | reverse complement strand
GTCAACAAATTTTTCAACTCAGAAAAAATCAAGGAAAATCAGCTTGTTGACGAGTCAAAACCCAAGACCAGAAAGCCCGGGTTGAGCTAGGGCGGGACTGGGCATGGCAGAGCTAAGGCAAGACGGAGCTAAGGCAGGGCGGGACTGAACCAAGGCGGGACTGAGTAAAGGGCCGCGTTTTCAGTATATGCCCAGAGCGAGGCGCGAGCAGGCACCGGCAGAGGGCAGGGAAGGGCTTTTGAGGCCAGGTTGCTGGCTGGACATCGCCGGCTTCGGCGAAGCCGCGGAAACTGACGGGAAATGCCATAGACAGGGGGCACGTCTGCGGCTAACATGCTATCCTGCGGTGCCGCGCAGCCGACATCAACGCCAGACCTCAGGGGACGTTGCCTATGCCTTTCAGATTTCCGGGACGCTTCAGGCTTATTCCTGCCGTCGCGCTGGCTGCGGTCTTCTGGGCCGTCGGCCGGCCGCGCCGGAAGCGGCCGAGCCCCAGGCAGGCGTTGTGCGCATCGGCTACTACGAGAACGAAGTTCTCCAGGAAGGCGCGCGGAAGGGGGCGCCCAGGTCAGGCTATGCCTACGAGTACTACCTCAAGATCGCCGAGTTTGCGGGCTGGAAGTACGAGTACGTCTTCGGCACCCTGGGCGATCTCTACGGCCGGCTGCTGAAGGGCGAGATCGACATGCTCGCCGGCCTCGCCAGGACGGATGAGCGCGCAAGGCGCATCGGCTATCCGGACGCGCCCATGGGCGAGGCGTCCTACATCCTGGTGAAGCGCCGGGGAGACGCCCGCATCACGGCGGATCCGGCAACGCTTGCCGGCATGTCCATCGGCGCCATGGACGGCGCCGTCGCCTCGAAGCTGGAAGACTGGCTGGCCCGCAAGGGCGCGTCCGCCCGCATCGAGCGCTTCAAGAACCCCGACGAAGTCTATGCCGCCTTCGATGCAGGCCACCTCGACGCGATTGCCGTCCTGGACGGCGCGACCTACAGAAGGAGCGTCGCCGAAGCCGTCGTGGCGTTCGCGCATGCGGACTACTTCCTCTGCGTGGCTCCCGGCCGTCCGGATCTGCTGGCCAGCCTGAATGCCGCCCAGGAGCGTCTGCAGACCGAAGAGCCGCTCTGGCTCGACGCCCTGCGCACGAAGCTCTATTCGGGCACCCTGTCGGGCGTGGCGCCCTCGGTCGAGGAAAAGGCCTGGCTGGCGTCCCGCAGGAAGCTCCGCATCGGCTGCCTGGACGACTACCTCCCCTACAGCGGCGCCGATGCCGAGGGCCGCGCCGTCGGCATGGTCCGCGATCTTGTTCCCGGCATGCTGGAGCGGCTCGGCGCGGGCGGCCTGGAAACAAGCTTCACGGCCTATCCCAGCTACGCCGACATGATCCGCGGCCTGGCCTCGGGCGAGATCGATGCGGCCTTTCCCGCAGGAGGCGAGTCGTACTGGGCCGAGAAGAGCGGCATACGCCATTCGAATCCCGTGGCGTCCCCGGCGACGGCGCTCGTCTTCCTGCGGCGCGAGGCCGGCGAGTCGCCCCAGACCATTGCGGTCAACGCGGCCAACGACATGCAGATCCGCTACGTCATGGCGCACTTTCCGAAAGCCGGACTCCTGCGCCTCGCGTCCATCGAGGACTGCCTCCAGGCCGTCCTCTCCGGCGATGCGGACGCAACGACGCTCAACGGCCTGCGCGCCGGAGAGATGCTCTCGAACGCCAGGTTCGCCAGCCTCTCCTCCAGGCAGCTTTCGCACGCCGACCCTCGCCGCTTCGCCGTGCGCATGGGCAGCGAAGGCCTGCTCAGAATGCTCAACCGAGGCATAGCCCTGGCGGGCGACGGCTGGATTCAGAGCCTGGCCTTCCGGCATTCCGGCGCGCTGCACGCCTACACTCTGGCCGACATCGCCAAGGCCTGCG
>DFDR01000114.1:5374-5527 GCA_002369295.1 Desulfovibrionaceae bacterium UBA3823 | reverse complement strand
TGTCGCTCACCGTGGTGAAGCAGTCGGCCTCCCTGGCGGAGACGGACTCCATGGAGAACTTGGCCGTGATGCCGAGCGAGGCGGCCTCGCGGCGCGGGTCGAAATTCCGGTCGTCCAGCATGCTGTAGAGATCCTTGCCGTTGCCGGCAAGGG
>DFDR01000114.1:0-5256 GCA_002369295.1 Desulfovibrionaceae bacterium UBA3823 | reverse complement strand
CTTGAGGTAGAGCAGGCCCGCGCCGCACATCCACTCGTGGAACTGGGCTATGGCCGGAGAGCCCATGGGCTCGAGCAGATGCTGGTAGAGGGTGGCGATGACTTCGCCGCAGGCCGTCGCAAACATGACGGGCTCGACGTAGTCCCAGGCGCCGGACATGGAGTCCACGCTGAAGGCTTTCCAGTACTCGAAAAGCAGCTGGTTCTGGTCGTAGCGGTTTTTGAAGCTGACAAGAATGGCCTTGGGGTTGCCCGGGATCTTCCAGTGGCCGAGGCGGCACTCCAGATTGTGGGCGTGCAGAATCTTGTGCACGGAATCGATGAGGGGATCGCTGCTCTCCTCGAAGTCGGCGTTGTTGCCGAGGTCGGGGCCAAGCAGCCAGTAGTTCTCGCCAAAGTTGTCGATGGCCTGCAGGGCCTTGCTGCTCACGACGGCGTAGATGCCGCCAACCTTGTTGCAGACTTCCCACGACGTTTCGAAGAGGGTGATGTTGCCGTAGTCCATTCAATGCTCCTAAGGAAAGGGAGTGATGCCGGATCGCGCGATCCATGAAGAAAGGCCGTCAATTCGGGAACTTGGCAGGCGCCAAGGCCTCTTGGCCGGGCACCTTGTCGCACGCTGTGGAAAAAAACCGAAAAATCCCGGAGCCCGCCTTGGCGTGTGCGAGACGGGCCCGGGAGGACATGCTGCCGGAAAAGGGGGCGATTCGTGCCGGTCCTAGCGTCCAAGACGCTGCTTCACCGTCTGCTCGAAGTCCGCCAGGACGTTCATGTAGAAGATGTAGGCGTCGTAGGGGGAGTCGTAGGGCGAGAAGTACTTGTGCACGTCGCCGTCGGAGAAGAACTTGGTGCACATGTAGTAGAAGTGGTCCGAGGTGGTGAGCCTGCGCCAGGTGCGCAGGAGCCCCTCGTCGCCGGTGCGCTTCACGTCGGCCTCGAGGCGGGCGATGGACTCCATGGCGTCGTCCTGCAGGTCGTTGCCGCGCCAGGCCGTGAGGTCGCGCTCGGCGTCGGCCCAGGAGATGAAGTGCGGCACGTCGAGGCGCGCCATGGGCGAGCAGCGCTCGGCCACTTCGGTGGGCGTGGCGAAGCAGAAGTCGGGCGTCTTCAGCACGAGCTCGGGCAGGGCGTCCATGAAGTCGAAGATGCCCGATTCCTCCCACTGGTGCTCGCCGAAGGTTTCGTAGTCCATGAAGAGGTTGATGGTTTCGCCCTGGCCGTTGAGGGAGGCAAGCCAGGACATGTACTTTTCGGCGGAGAGCGGGTACTCCTCCCAGGCCCTGTTGGAGAAGCGGAAGGCGATGTCGTCGGAGAGCCTGTAGTTCTTGAGCAGGAGCCGGATGCGGCGGCAGTTGCCGGGCTGGTAGACGAAGTTGGGGCTGCGCCAGTTGATGACGTGGTCCGCGCCTTCGGTGAGAATGGCCTTGAAGCCCTTCTCCTCGGCGGCCTTGGCGATGTCGTTGTTGTAGATGAGCTCGGTGTTCCTGAAGGCCGTGGGCGTCAGGCCGAAGTGCTTCTTGACCAGCGCGTCGTGGACGTCGATCTGCTCCTTGAACTCCTCCATGTCGAAGAGGAAGGAGAGCGAGTGGGCGTAGGTCTCGGAAAGGAACTCCGCGCAGCCGGTGTCGGCGAGCTTCTGGAAGCTCTCGAGCACGTCGGGCGCGAACTGCACCATCTGGTCGATGAAGACGCCGGAGAGGGAGAAGCTGAAGCGGAAGTCCTTTCCGCAGCGCTTGACGAGGCGCAGGAGCAGGTCGTTCATGGGCAGGTAGCACTTCTTGGCCACCTTGAGCATGATGGATCTGTTGGCGTCGTCGTCCTCGTACATGTGGTTGTGGCCAATGTCGAAGAACGAGTAGTGGCGCAGGCGGTAGGGCTGGTGGACCTGGAAGTAGAAGCAGACGGAAGGCATTTAGTTCCCCCTTGCGGCAAGAGCGCCGTAGATGCGCTCCAGCTTGGCCGCGGCGTTTTCCCAGCGGATGTTCTTGAGCTCGTTTGCGCAGTTGCGCACCATGAGGCGCCCCAGCGCCGGGTAGGCGAGGACCGCGCAGATGCGGTCTGCCATCTTGCGCACGTCCCAGAAGTCCACCTTGAGGGCGTTGGCGATGACCTCGGAGACGCCGGACTGCTTGCTCATGAGCACGGGCACATCGTACACCATCGCCTCCAGGGGCGCTATCCCGAAGGGCTCGGAGACGCTGGGCATGACGTAGAGGTCGCTCGAGGCGTACATGCGGTCCACCTCGCCCTTCTTCAGGAAGCCGGTGAAGGTGAACCTGTGGCCGAGACGGTACTTGGCCACGCGCGCCACCATGGCCCGGAGCATGTCGCCGGAGCCGGCCATGACGAAGCGCACGTCGGGCATGACGTTGTGCACGAGGCGGGCGGCCTCGACGAAGTAGTCAGGTCCCTTCTGGAAGGTCACGCGGCCCATGAAGAGCACCTGCTTGGCCTTGCTCCCGCGCTCGATGCCGTGGTAGGCGGACTCGGCCTCGCTGCGCGAGACCGCGTTGTGCACGACTTCGATCTTTTCCTCGGGTATCTGGTAGACCCGCATGACAAGATCCTTGGTGAAGTGGCTGACAGCCACCACCTTGTCGGCTGCCGAGAGGCCTTCCCACTCCATGTGGGAGACCACGCTGTTCATGTTGGCGCCGCTGCGGTCGGCCTCGGTGGCGTGCACGTGGCAGACCAGCGGCTTGCCGCTGAGCTGCTTGGCGAGGATGCCGGCCGGATAGGTCATCCAGTCGTGGCAGTGGATGACGTCGAAGTCCTCGGTCATGGCCAGCTTCTGGGCGGCCAGGCTGTAGCGGTAGACTTCGCTCATGAGGTCCCTGCCGTAGCCGCCCTCGAGGGTGATGACCTTGTCGCCCGTGCCCGGCATGGTCACCGTGCGCTCTTCGGAGCTGGTCTGCTGGCTGCGCACGATGCTTTCGCGCATCTGGGAGTAGAACTGGGGCGAACAGTAGGGGACGAGGCAGGAGTCCACGGTCTCGATGCGCAGGTTGCGGCGCCAGTAGGCGGACGTGTTCTCAATCACGCTCGTCACCTTGTCGACAGGGCCGGAGAGCACGGTGCCGGAGGCGCCGCGCATGGTAAGCCCTTTCGGCTGGCCGGCGCCGAGGCCGGCCCTGAGTTTCGGAATGACGAAGACAACCTCCGTGCCTCTGGAGGTGAGGGCGCGCACCATGCCTTCGCAGGCTGCGCCCAGGCCTCCGCTGACGTAGGGCGGGAACTCCCACCCGAACATGAGAACGCGCATTACTTGTTCCTCCATTGCAGGCGCTTTTCCCAGCGCTCGTAGGCTTCGGGATCGCAGTCGCGCAGCAGTTTCAGCATGCGGATGACCTCGCCTTCGCTCCAGGCCTTGGCAACGCAGCCGTGGGCGTTGTGCGGATCCGTTGCCGAGAAGAGTTCGGAGATGTGGCCGCGGCCGGCTTCGCTGAGGTGGCGCGAGAAGAGCGGTGCGACCGTGCCGAGCAGGCCCTTGGCGGCCTTGGCCTTGGCGGCCTTGGCACTGGCCTTGTCGCCGCACGCCAGCTCCGCGTGCCTGAGCAGGGTCTCGCAGTAGGGGCCGAGCAGCCAGGGCCACACCGTGCCCTGGTGGTAGGCCCGGCCGCGGTGGGCCATGCTGCCGCGGTACTTGGGCCTGAATTCGGCGTTTTCAGGATTCAGCGTGCGCAGGCCGAAGGGCGTGAGGAGCTTCTCCTGGCACAGGGCGAGCACGGGGCCTGCCTTGGCCGGATCCATCGGCGGCTCGGGCAGGGAGAAGGCCAGAAGCTGGTTCGGGCGTATGGTGCCGTCGGGGCCGCCGTCGTCCATGCTGCGCCAGACGTCGTAGAGCGTGCCGTCCTCCTTGAGGAAGCGCTTTTCGAAGACCTTGCGCATGCGGGCCAGCTCCTTGGCCGGGCAGGGATCGGGATCGCGGCGCTTCAGGGCCAGCTTGTGGGCGTAGGCCAGGGTGTTGTACCACAGGGCTTCCATCTCGACGGGGTAGCCCCAGCGCGGCGTAACGGGCCTGCCGTCCACCTGGATGTTCATCCAGGTGAGGTTGGTCGTGGGCGTGCCCACGTCCAGGAAGCCGTCCTTGTCGCAGCTCACGAAGTGGACGCGGCCGTTGCGGTAGGCATCGACGATGCTGTAGACGGCATCGGCGCAGTAGCCGGCAATCTCGTTCCAGGCCTCCTTGTCGTCCTTCGTTCCCGCCTGGGCGGCCGCCGCCAGCTGCTGGCAGCACCAGGCGTACCAGAGCGAGGCGTCCACGCCGTCCCAGCCGTAGGGATGGCCGCTGTGGCTGAAGGAGTTGGGCACGAGGCCGTCGGACATGTGGGCCGTGAGGCGCTTGAGTATGCTTGCGCCCTGCCGGATGCGGCCCGACTGGAAGGCGATGCCGGGCAGCGAGATGAGCGTGTCGCGGCTCCAGGTGCCGTACCAGTGGTAGCCGGCGAGCAGGGTGTCGCCCGCCATGGCGTCCTTGATGAGGAAAATGTGGCTTTCCGAGCGCAGGTAGTCCAGCAGGGTCTCGCTGTCGGGATGGCGCTGCCAGCGGACCTTCATCTCCCTGTCCCACACGGTCGAGATGAAGTCCGGGGCGTCGGGCTCGCCGCGCTTCGGCAGGTTCTCGTCCGTGCCGGCCTGCATGTAGACGCTCTGGCCGGGCAGGAGGGTGATCTCGAAGACGCCGGGGGAGAAGAGGTCCTCGGCGTGCTCGAGCAGGCGCTCCTCCTCCTTCAGGTACTCGACGTTGTAGATCCAGTCGGGCGAGGGCAGGAAGTCGAAGTCGCCCTCGACCTGGACGAAGAAGGGCGGAAGCGCGTTGTAGGGCTGGATCTTGAAGCCTCGCCGCGCAGGATAGGTCTTCACCTGCAGGTCCATGTTGGCGTGGGTGAGGTTGTGGGCGTAGCGGTAGGCCAGCAGGGGCGCGGCCTGCAGCTTCACCGGCTCCTTGGCCAGCTTCTTGTCGCTGGTCTCCACGGTCCAGCGCACGAGGCAGGCGTGCTGGTCCTGCCGCAGCATCACGCAGCGCGTCACCGTGTAGGGACCGCACTCGAAGGTAAAGGTGGGGCACGGCCTGCGGGTGAAGTCCGTCTGCTGGACGTGGCCCTGGGGATGCATGGTGCCGGGGTGGCTGCGGGAGGAGAGGGGGTAGGCCGCGCCGCCGGCAATGAGCCAGTCCTCCACGTTGGAGAGCAGGACGTGGCGCCCAAAGTGCTCCACATTGGCAACCAGAAGGCCATGGTAGCGGCGCGTGTTGCAG
>DFDR01000188.1:6269-8070 GCA_002369295.1 Desulfovibrionaceae bacterium UBA3823 | reverse complement strand
GGCGGAGGCGGAGGCGGAGGCGGGGGCGGGGCGAGGGGCGCCTGCGGCTGCGGGGGCGGAGGCGGCGGAACTGGCTGGGGCTGCGGCTGGGGCGCGACCGGCTGAACGGGCGGCTGGGGCGCCGGTCCGGGGACGGCTTCCTGCGCCAGGCCTTGGCCAAGGCGGGCAATGTCTTCCGGCACGGCGCCCTGGGCACCCGGCAGGAAGCCCCAGTTCACGAGCACGAGGCTGCCGTCCACCAGATAGAAGTCGCCTGCGGGGCTGGGGTGCTGCAGGGCGACCTTGAGCATCTGGAGTCCTTCGAGCTTCGATTCGCTGACCATGCCCTGCCCTCGTCCCTGGGCAGGCGCCTGGGAGAGCGTCTGGCTTTGGCGCTCGGCCCACTGGCCGATGGCTGCGGCGATCTGGCTGGCCTTGGCCAGCGCGCGCTCCTGGTCGGCCTGGGGAAGGGATGCCACGGGAAGGGACTGGCCCTGGCCATCGGCATACCAGTCTACCGTGCCGCTGCGCTCGTCGATTTCGGGCTCTGCCAGGAAGGCCTGGGCGTTCGGGACGCCAAGGCCTGCCAGTTCAGGCGCTGCCTGCTGGAGCAGGGCCCTGAGCTGGCCGTAGCAGGTGACGGCCCGCGTGCCGTGGAAGGCCAGCGGGCGCATGTCGTTGAGGCGGCTGGTGGCGAGAAGCACGCTCATCTACTTGCTCCCTGCTTCGGTGAAGGGCACGCCGTTGGCCTTGAGGAAGGCGCAGAGCGCCGGCGAAGCGATGGCGAACGAGGACTGGCGGTAGGACTGCTTGTCCAGCTGGATCTGGGTGTTCACGCCCACAACCTCGCCGGCTTCGTTGACCAGAGGGCCTCCGCTGTTGCCATGGCTCGTCACCGCCGAGTGCACGACGATGGGGGGCTTGCGGTCGAGCACCACGTTGACGGACCCCTCGGCGAAGATCACGTCAGGGGCCGCGTCGGCCTGGCCCTTGATGAGCTTGTTGAACTTGGGGTCTGCCGTGGTGAGGGTGCCGGGGTAGCCCCAGGCCGAGACCTTGGCCGTGATGGCGACCTTGTCGGTGCGCAGCTTGAGCGGCTGGACCGGCATGGGGGCGCACTTGAGCACCGCAAAGTCGAGGCCCTGCTGTTCGAGGCGCACGACCACGGTGGCCTGGCGGGCCTGGCCTATCTTTTTGTTGATGATGATGGCCTGGGGTGCGTTCTTGACGACGTGGCAGTTGGTGACGATGCAGTCCTTGGCGATGAAGAAGCCCGTGCCCATGGAAAGGCCGTTCGGCAGGGGCACGAGAATCAAAACCGTGGCCTGCTGCATGAGCTCGGCCACGCTTGCCGGGTTCTGCTGGCTCTGGGCTGGCTGGCTCTGCCCGGGCTGGACTGGCGTCTGGGGCGCAGGGGCGGGCTCGCCGGCATCGGGCCTTGCCGGCGCCGGCAGCACGGGCAGGTTGGAGCCGCTCGGCGGCTGGACCGTGGAGAGGCCGCGCGCCACGTCGCAGGGATCCAGGGCCAGCACTTCTCTGAGCTTGGCGAGATAGGCCTCGCGTTCGGCATTCTTGGCCTTGAGGGCCGCCAGCTCCTCTTCCTGGGCCGCGGCCAGAGCCTTTTCGGCATTCCATTTCTGGACCAGCAGCCAGGCGAAGGCAAGCGTCGCCAGCACTGCCAGCGCAAGGCTCCAGAAGAGGGGCCTGCGCCAGAAGGGCAGGGGTACCACGACGGGGGCGGGTCCGCCCGGCATCTGGGGCTGGCCGGGATTGGGGCCCTGCTGGAACTGCCCCTGCTGGAACTGTCCCTGCTGGTACGGAT
>DFDR01000188.1:5154-6193 GCA_002369295.1 Desulfovibrionaceae bacterium UBA3823 | reverse complement strand
CTGTCCCTGCTGGTACGGATCCTGCGGGTATGGACCGCCCGGCTGGCTCGGCTGGCCAGGGTAGGCTCCCTGTGGGTTGTTCATGCTGCTGTGCGGATCGGCCATGCGGATGTCTCCTGCAGTTGTCTCATGGATGTCGCGGCATGCGGTGCCGTGGATCTCGGGTGTTGTAGCGTGAGAAGCCTGCGTGTGCAACGCGCGCTTTCGGTGCCTCGGCGCCGGCTCCGGGGAGCCTGGCCGGCCGGAGCGCGCCTTGTCAGGGCGCGGGCCTGGCACCGGGCTTGGCCGGGTTGCGCTTGAAGGGGGCGTCCCAGACGTTCAGCTTGCCCGTGCGGCCGACGTTCTCCCTGCCCTTGCAGTGGGTTGCGCCTCCCTTGCCCGTGCATTCCACGCGCTGGGGGACGTAGCCTGAGCCGTCGCGCGAGCACTTGGCCGCCTGCGCCTCGATGACGAGCCTGCCCTGGCTGAAGCTGGCCCTGGCAGGGCCAGTGCAGTCCTGCTGCTTCTTGCGCTCCCGGATGAGGCGGGTGCCCCTTCCCTGGGCGTCGAAGCAGTATTCGGCAATGAGGGGTTCGTGGGTCTCCAGATTCTGGAGGCCGGCGTCGCAGCGCCAGCAGCCTTCCAGGAAGGAAAGGTCGTTGTCGCGGGCCGCCTGGTCGGGAATGGCCAGGTCCTCGTTGGGCTTGGGCTCAGGCTTCGGTTCGGGCTTGGGCTGGGGCGGGTCCGGCAGATCGGGAATGACGGCAGGACGCTGTTCGGCCTGCGGCTCCCGCCCAGCGGGACGGCAGAGCATGGCGCGCTCCTGCAGGCTCCTGAGCAGAGTCTGCTCGGCATCGTCCAGACTGCGGCTGCGCAGCTCCTCCTGGGCCAGCGGCGAGGCGGCGAGGCGCAGGCAGGACGCCGGCAGCGGCGGGGGGAGCAGGCCGAAGACGGCCAGCGCCAGCCAGAGCAGCAGAAGAAGCAGAAGAAGCGGCGCAAGCCAGGGCAGGCACCCCGTCTTCTCGCGATAGACGTAGGTCGGCGGAGGGGGTGGCGGGGG
>DFDR01000188.1:3813-5004 GCA_002369295.1 Desulfovibrionaceae bacterium UBA3823 | reverse complement strand
TGGGGGGACAGGCGGAGCAGGCTGAGCCGGCGGAACTGGCTGGGCTGGCTGTGGCTCCGGCGGGGGCGTTTCCTGGATAGGCTCGGCAGGCGGTTCGTCTCCTCCGCGGCCAAAGCGCCTGATGTCTTCCGGCACGGCGCCTGCCGTGCCGGGCGCAAAGCCCCAGTTGACGACGACAAGATCGCCGTCCACGAAGAAAAGGTCGTCCATGCCCCTGGGGTGGCACAGGGCGAGCTTCAACAGCTCCAGTCCCGCCGAGGGCGCCTGCACTTCCTGGCGGACGTTCCGTCCCTGGACTGGGGCCTGGGCTACGGCAGCGGCCGCGCGGACGGCCGCGTCCAGCAGGCTCTGGGCGCGGGCTTGTTCGGCAGGCGCAAGGCGCGAGACGGGGATCGCCTGGCCGCTGCCTTCGGCGTACCAGTCTATGGTTCCCGAACGCTCGTCCACGACAGGTTCAGCCAGCAGGCGCTCGGCGCCGGGACAGCCAAAGGAGGCGAAGGTGTCCCTGTGCTTGACAAGCAGAGCCCGCAGCTGGCTGTGGCAGGTGGAGCAGGCTATGCCCTGAAAGGCGAGGGGCCGCATGTCGTTGCTGCGGCTGGTGTCGAGGAGGACGCTCATGCTGATATCCTTCAAGCTCTGGCTGAGACTGGCTACTTCCTGCGGAAGCGGTGGTTCCAGCGGTGGCCGCCGCGGTAGATTTCGTAGCCGTGGCAGTGGGTGGACGATCCCGTGCCCAGGCATTCGACGCGCTGGGGGACGTATTTGGTGCCGTTGGGGCAGGGGGCTTCCTGGGAATCGATATGGAGCCCTCCGCCGGTGAAGCGGGCCTGGACGCGGCCGGAGCAGCGCTGGCCGTTGGGTTCGCGCACGAAGCGGGTGCCGCCGCCCTTGCCGTTGAAGCAGTATTCGCCGACGATGGGCACGCCGTGGTTGTTGTGCAGTCCCGTCTCGGAGACCCAGCAGCCCTTGAGGAAGGAGAGGTCGTTGCGCCTGGCCGCGTCTTCGGGGATCTTCAGATCCTCGCCCTTCCGGGGCGCGGGCTGGGGCTTGGCTTCAGCCTTAGGTTCAGGCCTGGGGGCAGGCCTTGCCTCCGGCTTCGCCTCCTCCCGTGCAGGGGCGGGCTTTTCTCTGGCAGGGGCAGGCTTTGCCTGTGCGGGCCTTTCCTTCGCCGGCGCAGGCTTTTCCCGAACC
>DFDR01000188.1:0-3755 GCA_002369295.1 Desulfovibrionaceae bacterium UBA3823 | reverse complement strand
GGCTTTTCCCGAACCACGGCAGGCCTGGTCCGTGCCGGCTTTTCCTTCGCTTCGGGCTCGTCCGGCACCACGGGCGCCTCGCCGAAGAAGGGAGCGGGCTCGTCTGGATTGGCCAGCGCCGCGTCCGGCTTCTCTTCCTGCTTCTCGTCGCTGGGCTTGTCTTTCGGCGTTTCCCTGACGGCGGGCAGGGGTGCCTCGGCCTTCAACTCCGGCTTGAACTCTTCCCTGGGCCCGGGCGCTTCCTTCGGTGCTTCTCTGGGCTCGTCTTTCGGCGTTTCCCCGGCCGCTTCCTTCGGTTCGTCCTTCGGTTCGTCCTTTGGCTCGTCCTTCGGCTCGTCTTTTGGCTCATCCTTGCGATCTTCCTTGGCCGCTTCAGGACTGGGCTGGACTTCGGGCAAAGGCTGCGCCGGCTCGGGCGCGGCCAGATCGGGGATGACGGCCTTGCGCTCCACAGGCGTTTCTGCCGGCGTCTGGGGTTCAGGCCTGCACTGGGCCGAGTAGGCCTGAAGGCTCGCCAGCAGGCGCGCTTCTTCGTCGTCCAGCTGGGCCAGCCTGATGCGCTCCAGCTGGTCCTGCGCCCTTTCCTGGCGCAGAAAGCCTTCAGGCAGCGGCGAGGGGGCGAGCCCGAGGCCGGCGAAGACAAGCCAGAGGGCGAGGGCACCAAGCCCCAGAGGCGCGAGCCAGGCAAGGGGTGACGTGCGTTCTCGCAGGACCACGAGGGGAGGCTGCGCCGGCGCCGCTGTTCCGCTTCCAGCAGGACTTGAAGCCGGCGGAATCTGCGGCCCGCGAGGCAGCGCGGCAGCCGGCTGTCCAGACTGTCCTGCCGGGGCGTTCTGCTCCGGTTGAGCCTGCGCACGGGGCGCACGGTGCGCCCGGGACGCCTGCGGCCGCTGCGCCGCGCCGCCGAGGCGCATGATGCGGTCAAGTCCCGTGTTCTGTACGCCGTGGGCAAAGCCCCAGTTGACGAGCACAGGATGGCCGTCGACCAGAAAGACGTCGGCAGTCTTCGAGGGATGCGCCAGGGCGGCCTTGAGCAGACCGGCGCCCATGCCGGACGATCGCGGATCGGTCCTCTCGCGCTCGGCAAGGGCCTCGACGGCCGCAGGGTAGGCGGCCATGCGCTGGAGCACGGCCTTCTGCTCCGCCGGAGGCAGGCTTGCCAGGCAGACGGCGGGCCCTGTCCCCTCGGCGTACCAGTCGATGGTTCCGCTTGTCTTGTCGTAGACGGGCTCCGCCAGCAGCGAGCCTGCATCCGGCATTCCCTGACGAGCAAGAAAGTCCGCATGCCTTGCCAGTAGGGCGCGGAGCTGGGCGTGGCAGTCAGTCGCGTAGACCCCCTGGACGGCCAGGGGCTTCATCTCGTTGCGCAGGCTGGTGGCGAGTCGGATGTCCATGGGAATGCCTTGGAGAGACGGGGACAGCGGAGTGCGGGGCTTCGAAAATGCGAAGCGCCGCCTGGGGAAGGGGGATCGGAAGGCCTGGCCCGCCGGCCCCCGGCTTCCTTCAGGCGGCGCCGTCAGTGCGGTGTCGTCAGCCGCGACGCGCGCGGCCTAGGTGTGCTGGGTGTCGGCAACGAGGGCCGCAATCTCGCGGTCCTTGGCATCGACGTCGTTGTTTATCCTGTCGCGCTGGGCCGCCATCTCCCGGTGGGAGCTCTGCCAGCGGTTGCGGGGCTTGGCAGAAGAGGCGGTGGAGGAGCGGCGCTTGCCCGTCGAGGAGGTGCCCTGGACATGGGCGCGCAGGGCCGGATCCTTGGCCAGCGCCTGCTCGTACTCGACGTCCTTCTTGGCCATGGTGTCGTAGCGCTCGGTCAGGATGAAGGAAACTTCCTGAAGGCCGCTGCGGATTTCGGCGTAGCGTTCCTGGAACTGGGCCTTGGTTATCCTGCGGGCCTTGAAGTCGCGCTTGGCCTGGTCGAATTCCCGGTCGTAGCATTGCTGGGCGACGCGGGCCGCGGCCGTCGAGCGGGCCATGCCGCTGGCTTCGAAGCCGAGCTGCTCGCTATAGGCCTGCACGAGCTGGCGGTCGCGGGCTGCCTGCTGGTTCTTGCCGTAGGCGTGGCCGGCCACGCCGCCGGCAACGCCGCCAATGGCCGCGCCGGCCAGGGCGCCTTCGACCTTGCCGGTGGTAAGGCCGCCGATGAGGGCGCCGAGCAGGGCGCCGCCCACTGCGCCGGTCGCCGTGGACTTGGCAACGTAGTTCTCATCGTCGCGCAGCTGTTGCACGGGCTGGTAGCACTGCGGATAGAAGTTCACCTTGGTCCGAGGCGAGCCGTACTTGCTGGCGCAGCCGGGGAGGGCGAGCAGGACCATGATCAGTAGCGCGACAAGGACGCTAAGCTTGCTGTTTTTCACGTTGTTTCTCCTGCAGATGCATTGAAGTTGTACTTGAAGAAATGCGTGCGAAAGATCCGCTGGGACCTTCAAAAGCCGGTCGCAGGCGTTACTTCGGAAAATATGATAGCAATGCAGGCGTAGAATGTGAAGGCTTTCTTGAGGTCTCGGACATCCCTTTCAAGCTCCGTGTTCGCTCCTGCATGGAAAGCGTCCCAGCTGCAGGACAAGTCCATCAACTCCATCAGCTGGTTCTGCAGGGCAAGTCGCCGAACGCAGAAGCGCCGCCCGGCATGCCGGACGGCGCCCTGAAAGGCTTGTCCCGGGGCCTTAGGCCGTCGGTGCAATGGCCCTGGCCACGAAGATCAGCGTCTCCTCGTAGAGTTTGGAGGACTCGTAGGGCGTGAGCACGCGGGTCCTGTTAGCACCCACCATGAGAGAGATGATGACCATGGCCGTGGTCCGCGGCTCGGTTTTGGCGATGGTGCCGTCGGCGATGCCCTGGTTGAGGCAGTCGATGAGGATGCGGTGTATCTCCTCGAACTTCTCGTTCATGACGGCCCTGTCGTCCGAGGTCTTCATGTCGGAGTAGGGAGAGCAGCGCACCAGCACCAGCCAGTTGGTGCCGGGGTCGATGGAGAAGGCAAGGTAGGCCTCGCAGAAGCTCATGACGGCATCGAAGCCGCTTTGGGCCTGTGCGGTGGCCTCGATAAGCCTGGCCTGGAAGCTGGTGAGCACGTCGAGGCCGCAGGCGAGGAAGAGCTTCTCCTTGTTGCCGTAGTGGTGCGTGAGCAGTCCTAGGGCAACGCCGGCGCGCTCGGATATCTTTTTAAAGGTTGTTTCCGCATAGCCGCATTCGCCAAAGAGTTCTTTGGCAGCCTGCAGAAGAGCCTTCTTTTTGGTCGTAGAGTGGGTGTTGGGCATGGGATCCGCCTTGAGGTGATAGAAAGCAAAGTGTTTACTCAAACAGCCAATTAGCGTCAAGACTGTTTGTTTGTTCAAACAAAACCAAGGGCGAAAGCTGGATCAAGTTTATTATCAAAGCTGGGACGAGACGTCTCTAATACGTTGTAATCATAGAAAAAATTCAACTACGAGGATTGCTCGAAGTGCTCCGATTTCTGTGAACATTTTTAACCTGTTGAAATTATGCCCCTATAAAGACGTCGCTTCTTCCCTCGAGCCGAAATCCAGCTACACATGGGTTCATGGACGGGGGTGGAAGTCGATACTTCCATGGTCAGTTGTGTCGTAGCAGATATTTGGAGAGTCATGCCCGGGATGATGAGCACTCGGGGGATCTTCCTTCCAGCGATGACGTGATTGATTAGAAAGCTCAGATGCGTTAAGGAAAGGCTAAGTTGTGCTTAGGCCATAAAATTCAATAATATCGTAGTGTCTTTCCCACGCACGTGGGGGTGT
>DFDR01000222.1:23420-23995 GCA_002369295.1 Desulfovibrionaceae bacterium UBA3823 | reverse complement strand
TTATTGGCGCCTTGTTGAGGGCCAGCTGCAGGTTCAGATCGATGGCGCCTTCGCGGCCCTGGGCAAGGTCGTCGAGAAGCGTTGGCGGAACGCCCAGGCTGAAGGCGAGATCCTTGACGTTCTGGCCAGGCACGCCGAGCTCGGCGCAGGCAAGGCCGAATTTAAGCTCGGGATGCGAAAGCGTCCCCTTGGCGTCCAGCGTGAGACCACTCCTGCCAAGCAGCACGTCCGGCATGAGCGCAAGCGCACCTTCGGCAGGCGCAAGCTCCCCGCCGGCCTTTACCGGCTGCGCCAGGGGCCTTACGTCGAGGGCAAAGCTGGCTTCGATGGCGGGATCCTGCCAGCTGAAGGTGCTGGCCTTGCCTTGGGAAAGCTTCCCTTCCGCCGTCTTGGCAGGCGTCACCAGGGCCTTGCCCGTCAAATTGAGTTCCAGCCCGCAAGCCAAGCTGCCGCCAGAGGATGCGGCAGGAGACACGGCAGGACTCGTGGCAGAGGATCTGGCCGGGGCTGCAGCTTGGCGCGCTGCCGGCGCCGAGGCCTGCGCGGGAGCCGCGTCCTTGCCGCCTGCGACAGGG
>DFDR01000222.1:0-23336 GCA_002369295.1 Desulfovibrionaceae bacterium UBA3823 | reverse complement strand
GGCACTGGCACCCTGTGCGGGCCCCGTGCCGGACGCGGCCTGCGGGGCTGGCGAAGCAGCCTGCGGACCTGTCCCGAGATAGACGGGACTGAGCACCCGGAAGCGGCAAAGCTCAAGCTTCTCGATCCTGATGGCCGGCACGAAGTCCGGCACCGAGGCTGTCGCCGTGGCAAGGTCCTTAAGCTGCTGGCGCAGCAGCCTGAGGCTCAAGGGCTCCTCCGGTTCCGGCGCAGGCGGGGTTTCGGAGGGCGGGAGATCGGGTACCCTGTGGAGCACGCCGTCCATGACGCGCAAGGACAAGGCCACTTCGCTGCCGATGTTGTCCAGATTGAGCGCAACGGCAAGGTCAGGAATCTCCACCCACACGCCATGGGCATCGGCCATCCTGAGGCCGAGGTGCATGTCGAAGGGAATGCGTCCCGTCAGCCTGGTCAGCTCCAGGCCTTGGGCTTTGAGCGCCTCGTTGGCCTTGGCGCGCAGGAAATCCTGGCAGGTCTGGTGCTGCAGTGCCTGCCAGCCGAGCGCCAGGGCCAGCGCCACGAGGACAAGCAGGCCTATGACAAGGCCGGCCAGCACCTTGAAGCAGGTTCTGACCGGATGCCGGCGCCTGGCGGGCTTTTTCCCGCCTGCGGCCTCGCCGGCTTCGCCGCAGGCCTCCCTAGCCGATGCGTCCTTGGCCGATGCATCCGTGGCCGATGCTTCCGTGGCCGATGCGTCCTTTGACGGCGCCTTCGCCTTGGGAGGCGTCATGTCCAGCGGGGCATCGGCATCAGCGCCTGCACCTGCGCCTAAACCTGCACTTGCACTGGCCTTCGTGGCCGGAGCCGCAAGCCCGGCTTCATCCTTGATTTCGTCTGCCATCTTAGAACGCCTGCCCTATGCTGATGTAGAACTGGAGCGGAGGGTTGGGATTCTCCTTCAGGGGGACGGCCACGTCGAAGCGCACGGGCCCAATGGGCGTGAAGTAGCGCACGCCGAGGCCTGCGCCGTAGTCCATGTCGAGGTCGAACTTGGGCATCTGGTCCCGGTAGGCCATGCCGCCGTCGAGGAAGGCCACGAAGCCGAGGCTGTCCGTCACCTTGAAGCGGGTCTCCAGGTTGACGAGCTGGTAGGACCGGGCTCCCTCGGGGTCATTGTCCCTGTCCATGGGGCCTATCTGCTGGTAGCCGTAGCCGCGCACGGAACCGGCGCCGCCGAGGTAGTAGCGGTGCGAGGGCGGAATGCTGTGCAGAGGGGCGCCCTGGTAGGAGCCGGCCTCGACCTTGCCTGCCAGCACCAGCTTGTCGTCGGGCTCGCCGGTCTTGGGATTGGTCCAGGGCGCGTAGTAGCCTGCCATGGAGAGCACCGTGCCCACGGCCGTGAAGCTGCCGTCGTACTCGCCGGTCAGGGGCTTCACCCCAAGCTGGATGTTGGTTCCCGAGGTCGGATTCATGGGATCGTTGCGCGTGTCGCGGCGCAGCTTGAACTGGCCGCCGTAGACGCTGTAGCCCTGCGTCGAGGACTCGTTGCTCTTGATGGTGCCGACGTCCGCAAGGCCTCCGCCGTAGGCGTACCAGACCTTGTTGAACTGGCGCTCCACGCCGCCGTCGGCATCGATGCCGTTGCGCTCGTAGCCGTCGCTCCGCTCGCGCAGGGCCGAGGCGTTGACCAGGAGCTGCTGGCCGTGGGCGAAAAACTCGGGCTTGACGAACTTGGCCTTGAGGCCGGCCTCGATGAGGGAGACGGGCGCCGTCACGGTGAGCCGCTCGCCGTTGTGGAAGAGGTTGCGGTGCTCCCAGGAGCCCTCGACGCCGAAGCCCGTGTCGGTATCGTAGCGCACAAGGCCGCCTATGGTGCGGTGCTTGGCATCCTCCACCTTGACGCCCACGGGCTTCTGGCTGACGGCGTTCCCGCCTGCGCCTTCGCGCTCCGGCACGACCACGGCCGTGACGTTCTTGAAGAGGCCCGTGCGGCGCAGCTTGGTGATGTACTCGTCAACGCGCCGGGTGTCCCAGTACTCTTCGCCGGGATCCCAGGGTGCCATGCGCTGAATGAATTCGGTGTTGACCTCGCTCTTGCCCTCCACAACGACGCGGCCGAGCGTGGCGCACTCGCCGGGATCGACGAGCACAAGGGCGTTGAGGGTGCGCTTGCGCCTGTCCAGATAGTAGTGCTGCTCCTCGAGCCTGGCGTCGGGGTAGCCGTTCTTCTTCATGGACGGCACCAGCGCGTTGACGCCAGAGAGCATCTCCGAGGCCGTGGCCGGCTCGCCGGCGTTGACGCCAGGGAGGTCGTGCACCGGGAAGATGGCCTTGGCGCGGCTCTCCAGATCCTTGGGCACGCGGGGCTTGGGCTGGTAGAGCACGGTCACGTCGCCGACCACGTAGCGGACGCCGGGATGGAGAATAATCTCCACCTTGGCCTTGCCGGTCTCGGCGCCGGTGATGCGCATCTCCGCCTTGCCATCATAGTAGCCCTCGGAGCGCATGAGCTTCTCTGCCGTCGCCAGATCGAGCCTTGCCCGGCGCTCTAGGCCAAGTTCGCCGTCCGGCGGGCGCTTGACGAGCGCAGCCAGCTGGCTCACGCCGTCCATCTTGCCGGCCAGATAGCCGGCATCGCCCGCAGCATGCCTGGATGCCCTGGCCCGCGTACCGGCTTCCTTGGCAGCGTCCTCGCCAGCCGCTTTGGCCGCATCGCCCTCGGCGCCCTTGCCAGCAGGGCCTTTGCCAGATGCATCTTTACCAGATGCGCCCTTGTCAGAGACATCTTTGCCATCCGAAGCCTGACCTGAGGCAGCCTTGTCCGCAGCGCTCTCGGCGCTGCCGACGGTCCGGCCGTCCTGCTCCACGCGAAAGCGCACGGTGTAGGGCAGGGGACGCTCGGCCACCTCGTCGGCTGCCTTCTCTTTTTCGTAGGCTTCGGCCTCGGCCTGGGCCTTCTGCTCCTGCGGCGTCGGCTCCTGCCTGGAGCTGCAGCCGGCCAGGACAAGCAGGCCGGCCATGACGGCCGACGCAGTGGAAAAGGCAAAGCCATGTAGAGGGGGAAGGAGGCGCCTGGAGCGCAGACGCGAGCCTTGATATGCGTGCATGCAAAGCCTCTGAAGCTGGGGAAGCGGCAGGGCGGCCGCCGGGGCTTGTCCTCCAGGGCAGGGCCTGGACGCACCCGCTGCCTGGCGGTTTGCGGGGCCAGGGGCAAAAGGCTATCGTGGCGCCGGCGCCAGGCTCCGTGCCGCGACGCCAAGCCAGGGCGGAAGCCAAGGCTTTTGCGCCCCAATCAAGGAGGACAGAATGAACTACAATCTCGTCCTGCACGTCGACGTCGACGATCCGGCCAGAGTCGGCTTCGTCTTCGGCAACATGCGGAACTACCTCAAGGACATCCCTGCCGGGGACAAGGCCTCGCTGGTCGTCGTTGCCAACGGCCCGGCGGTGCGCTGCTTCACGAAGCGCCATGCGGATCTTGAAGCTGCCGGCAGGGAGCTCATGCGCCAGGGCGTGTCCCTGCGCATGTGCCAGAACGCCCTCAAGGCCTTCGGCGTGGACGAAGCCAGCCTCTGGGAGGGCGTGCAGACCGTATCCGGCGGCATCACCGAACTGTGCCGGCTGCAGCAGGAAGGATACAGCTACATAAAGCCGTAGTAGCCGTTTTCCGGCCAAAAAGAAACCGCCAAGCCTGAGGTCTCCGCGCCTCGGGCCGGCAAGCAAAGACGCTTCCGCAGGCCTTGCGGCCCCTGGGGAAGCGTCTTTGCACGTGGATCTGGCGCAAGCCTGCTCTTCGCCGCCTATTCGCCGCGCTTGCCCGCCTTGACGCCGGCCATCTGGTAGCGGCGCTGGGCCGAGAGCACAGTCTTGCGCAGGCGGATGGACTTCGGCGTTACCTCCACCAGCTCGTCTTCGCGCACAAAATGCAGCGCCCGCTCGAGGGTGAGGCGCTTGATGGGCGTCAGGATCACGTTCTCGTCCTTGCCGGCCGCGCGCAGGTTGGTGAGCTTCTTGGCCTTGGTGGGGTTGACGTCGATGTCGTTGTCGCGGTTGTGCTCGCCGATGATCATGCCCTCGTAGACGGGATCGCCGGGCTCGATGAAGAGGGAGCCGCGGGGCTCGAGGTTGAAGAGGGCGTAGGCCACGCCCACGCCGGCGCGGTCGGCAACGATGCTTCCCGTGTAGCGGGAGGGGAAGTCGCCGCGCCAGGCCTCGTAGCCTTCGAGGTAGGCGTTCATGATGCCCGTGCCCTTGGTGTCGGTGAGGAATTCGTCCTGGTAGCCGATGAGGCCGCGGGAGGGCACGGAGAACTCGATGCGCACGCGGCCGGTGCCGGCATTGTGGCAGTTGAGCATCTGGCCCTTGCGCTGGTTGAGCTTGTCCGTGACCACGCCCATGAAGTTCTCGTCGCAGTCCACGTAGAGATGCTCGATGGGCTCGAGTATGGCCCCGCTCTCGTCCTTCTTCAGGATGACTTCGGGACGCCCCACGGAGAGCTCGAAGCCCTCGCGGCGCATGGTCTCGACGAGGATGGCCAGCTGGAACTCGCCCCTGCCCTTGACCAGGAAGGAGTCGTGGCTTCCGGTGTCCTCGACGCGTATGGCCACGTTGCGCAGGGTCTCCTTGGCCAGACGCTCCTGGATGACGCGGCTCTGGAGGAGCTTGCCCTCGCGGCCGGCCAGGGGCGAGGTGTTGATGCCAAAGCGCATGGAGACCGTAGGCTCGTCCACGGTGATGCGGGGAAGCGCCGCCGGATTTTCGCGCGTGCAGATGGTGTCGCCGATGGTGACGTCCTCGATGCCGGCCAGCACGACCACGTCGCCTGGCTCCACCTTGTCCACCTCGCGCAGGGCTATGCCCTGGTAGACCTGGAGCTTGGTGGCGCGCAGGGGCCGGGGCTTGCCGTCGGCGCCGATGCAGTCGAGGGCCTCGTTGCTGTGCACCGAGCCGTTCATGACCCGGCCCACGGCGAGGCGGCCGAGGTAGTCGGAGTAGTCGAGGTCGGAGACGAGCATCTGGAAGGGCTGGTCAGGATCGTAGTCCGGTCCGGGAAGCTTGGTCAGGATGGTCTCGAAGAGCGGCTCGAGGTTCACCCGCTCGTCGTCGGGATGGTGCATGGCAACGCCGTCGCGGCCCACGGCGTAGAGCACCGGGAACTCGAGCTGGCTGTCGTTGGCGCCAAGGTCGATGAAGAGGTCGTAGATTTCGTTGACCACCTCTTCGATGCGCGCGTCCTTGCGGTCGATCTTGTTGATGACCACGACGACCGGCAGATGCGCCTCGAGGGCCTTGCGCAGCACGAAGCGCGTCTGCGGGAGGGGGCCTTCCGAGGCGTCCACGAGCAGGATGGCGCCGCTGGCCATGGAGAGAGAGCGCTCGACCTCGCCGCCGAAGTCGGCGTGGCCAGGGGTGTCGATGATGTTGATCTTGACGCCCTTCCAGGTGATGGCGCAGTTCTTGGCCGCAATGGTGATCCCGCGCTCGCGCTCGAGATCCATGTTGTCCATGACGCGGTCCTTCACCTGCTGGTCCTCTCGGAAAACGCCGCTCTGCTTGAAGAGGGCATCAACAAGGGTGGTTTTGCCGTGATCGACGTGGGCAATGATGGCCACGTTGCGGAGATTCTCGTTCTGCATGGCGTTTTCCTTCATAAAATAAACGGTTTGCCTGTTTTTTGGCGGAGGGCTTTGTACCCGCTTTTTTCAACTTTGTCACCCTGCCTGCGCAGGAAGAATGCAGCCTGCCGTTGCGCACAACGCCATGGCGCCCGAAACAGGACACGCGCCGCTCGCCTACGCCCTTCCTGCCTTTTTATGCACCGCACCAGCCTCAAGCCTCCGCAACTGAAAAAAAGTGCGCGATTGCAGGATCTTCCCGCAGTGCGCCAAGGCTTCGAGAAACGCTTGAAGGGTCTAGACATCTTGAAGCTTTTCCATCAAGATGAATGACCAAAAACGAACTTGCGCGTCCTATCGTTTCACGAACCCCACCCTTCCGGCACCGAGAGGCTTCATTTTGCTGAACTCCCCCATCCTGAATCCGCCCCTGAACGAGCACCGCGTGCTTGTCGGCAACCGCGGCGAGATCGCCATCCGCATCATGGAGGCCTGCCGCAAGCTCGGCGTGGCCTTCACCGGCATCTACACCGCCGAGGACGCCTGCTCCGGCCACGTGCTCTACGCCCGCGAACACGGCGGCGCGCAGGGACTGTACAAGGTTTCCTCCTACCACGACGCCAACGAGCTCATGGCCGTGGCGGACGTGGCGCACTGCACGGCGGTCCATCCCGGCTACGGCTTCTTTGCCGAGGACTTCCGCTTCGCCAGGCGCGTGACCAAGCGCGACCGCGGCATGATCTTCATCGGCCCCTCCTGGAAGATCATCCGGGAGCTCGGCGACAAGATCAACACCAAGCGCCTGGCCCGCAGCCTCGGCGTGCCCACGGTGCCGGGCTCGGACCGGCCCACCTACGACGAAATGGAGGCCGAGAACATCGCCGAGGACGTCTTCGACTTCCAGCTCCAGAACGGCGTGACCCACCCCATCGTGCTCATCAAGGCCTCCGCCGGCGGCGGCGGCATGGGCATCGAGGAGGTGGACGACATCGACCAGTTCCGCTCCGTCTACCGCCGGGTGCGCAACTACGCGGCCCGCCAGTTCAAGGACGAGGGCGTGCTCATCGAGCAGCGCATCATGGACTTCAACCACCTCGAGGTCCAGGTGGTGGGAGACCGCACGGGTTCAAACCCCGTGCACTTCGGCACGCGCAACTGCTCCATCCAGTCCACCGGGCGCCAGAAGCGCCTCGAGGTAGCGCCCGGCTTCGACTCCACCTCCAACGAATACGCCTTCGACTCGGTCAGGGTGCTGCGCGACATCGTAAACTACTCGCTCACAATGGCCCGCAAGGTCGGCTACGACAACGTCGGCACCTGGGAGTGGATCGTCACCCGCGACGGCAATCCCTTCCTCATGGAGGTCAACACCCGCATCCAGGTGGAGAACGGCATCTCCGCGCGCATCTCCTCCATCAAGGGCAATGCCGGCGTGGATCTCATCCGCGAGCAGATCCGCACGGCCCTCGGCGAGCCCCTCGGCTACGCCCAGGACGACGTCGCCTTTGACGGCTTTGCCCTGGAGTACCGCCTCATCGCCGAAAGCCCGGAGAAGAACTTCACGCCCTGGGTCGGCACCATCGACCGCCTGCGCTGGCAGGAGCACGACTGGCTTGAGATGCACACCCACGTGCCCAAGTCCGCCTACGTCATTCCCACGGAGTTCGATCCCAACCTGGCGCTGGCCATCGTCTGGGGCCGGGACCTCAACGAGCTGAAGGCGCGCGGCCTCCAGTTCCTGGACGAACTCGTCCTGCAGGGCCACGACGCCCAGGGCCACCCCATGGAGAGCAACGTCGCCTTCCTCAGGGAGAAGACGGCCACCATACTCAAGTTCTAGCGCAGGCCCTCCCCGCAGGGCCCCAACCCGCATGCCCGGACCGGCCTTTCCTTGACGCCCCGCCCGGGACCCCCGCAAGCCTATGGACAATCTCATACTCAAGCGCATCCAGAGCCTGCAGAGCCGGCTCACCTACATACAGGACATCTTCGCCGGCAAGCACCAGGAAAACGTGCGCCTGCTCGACGAAAAGCTCCGCGACTTCACGCAGCGTGCCGAGCGCGACCTCCTGGGGGATCCCTACGAGGAGCTCGCCACGGTCGAGGGCCTCTTCAAGTTCGTGGAGGAGAAGCTCTCGGCCACCGTCACGCCCATGGACAAGGTCCGCATCGTCCGGCACCCCCAGCGCATCTCGCTGCGCGACATCCTGGAGAACGTCTACGACAACTTCACCGAAGTGGGCGGCCAGGACGAGCACAGCCTCGATCCCAGCATGCTCATCGCCCGCGCTATCATCTACCGCCGCCGCGGCAAGAAGCGCTACGCCCAGTCCGTCATGGTCATAGGCCAGGAGAAGGACCACGGCGCCGAGATCCGCAACGGCGGCTCCGCCAAGCCCTGGGGCAACGCCAAGGCCCGGCAGTACATGCGCGTCGCCGAGACCGAGGGCATTCCCGTCCACACCTTCATCTTCACGCCCGGATCCTTCCCCATCGAGGACTATCCGGGCGCGGCCCAGCAGATAGCGCGCAACATCTACTGCATGGCAGGCCTGCGGGTGCCTGTCGTCAGCGTCATCTCCGAGGGCGGATCCGGCGGCGCCGAGGCCATAGGCCTTGCCGACAAACGCCTCATGCTCTCCAACGGCTACTACTCGGTCATCTCGCCCGAGGGCGCGGCCGCCATCCAGGGCCACTGCCGGGGCGACGAGCGCCCGAGCCAGGAACTGGTGGAGGAGTGCGCCAAGAACTTGAAGATCACGGCCCAGGACAACCTGCACTTCGGCTACATCGACCGCATCATCGAGGAGCCCCCGCTGGGCGCCCGGCCCGGCCACTTCGACTTCTTCAAGAAGCTCAGGCAGGAAATCCTGCGCGCCACCGACGAGGCCGTGCTCTCCGCCAAGGCCTCGCCCCTCAAGGCCTTCGCCCTGGCCCGCCGCACCAAGCCCGGCGTCAGTCTCGACGACATGCACATGTCCTGGAGCCTCTCCAAGGGCGACAAGTCGCGCCTTGTGCGCAAGCGCCAGAACAAGTACCTCAGGATGTCGCGCCAGGCAGCCCTGGACCGCCGTCCCCTGCTCACCAAGATGCTCCACAGCGTGGGAGACTTCTTCTCCACGCCCTGGATGCATTTCAAGTACGACTTCTACCGCAAGCACCAGCGCAAGATGCAGGCACTGGCCGAAGAGCTCACCAACGAGTGGGATGCCGTGAAGAGCTGGATTTCCTCGCCCGTGCGCCGGCTCAAGCCGGGAGCGTCCCCGGCCCGGAACAAGGACAAGATAGCCGAGCTCACCAGCCTCTCCGACTGGTCCGAGGCCAACCGCCACGCCAAGTGGAACTACCTCTCCCCCCGCTTCAAGGAGGACCGCGCCCTCACCTGCCCCAACGCAGCCAAGTACGGCTGCCCCGACCTCTGGGGCCCCGATCTCTTCGCCGAGTTTGCGGGCGTGTGCTCGCACTGCGGCTACCACTTCCCCATGGAGCCGGAGTGGTACGTGCACAACGTCTTCGACAAGGGCTCGGTGCTCGAGTTCAACAGCGAGATCGAGGCGGGCAATCCCCTCGACTTCCCCGGCCTCTCCGAGCTCGTCAAGAAGGCACAGGAGAAGACCGGCGCCAAAAGCGGCTGCATGACCTTCGAGGCGCGCATCGACAACATCAAGCTCGTGGTCGCCATGCTCATGGGCACCTTCCGCGGCGGATCCTTCGGCGCGGCCGAGGGCTACAAGTTCGTGGAGGCCGCCGAGCGCGCCACCCGCAACCGCCAGCCCTTCCTCGCCTACGTGCACGGCACGGCCGGCATACGCATCCAGGAGGGCACCAACGGCGTCATCCAGATGCCCCGCTGCACCATCGCCGTTCGTCGCTACATCGAGAACGGCGGGCTCTACATGGTGCTCTACGACACCAATTCCTACGCAGGTCCCGTGGCCAGCTTCCTCGGCTGCTCGCCCTACCAGTTCGGCGTGCGCTCCTCCAACATCGGCTTCGCCGGCCCCGGCGTCATCAAGTCGACCACCGGCATGGAGGTGCCGCCCAAGTACCACCGCTGCTACAGGGCCCTCACCCGCGGCCACATCCAGGGCATCTGGGACCGCCGCCAGATCCGCAACAACCTCAAGCAGGCCCTGCAGACCATTGGCGGCCGCAACCTCTACTACCGCTAGCCGCGGCCTCAAGCGGCATGAAAGGTGCTTAAGCGATGCTGAACGTATCCGACCTGCTCGAGCAGATAAAGCAGTCGCCCTACCGCGAAATCGAGGTGAAGGCGCCCCACACGGGCGAAATTGCCTTTGCCGACATCAAGCCCGGCGACAAGGTCCACGGCCCCCAGGGAACCTGGAAGGAGAAGCCGGGAACCCTCCTCGCCACCCTGACCCGCGAGCGCAACCCCAAGCCCATCTGCGCGCCTGAAAAGGGCATAGTCGGCGCCGTGCACAGCGAGCTCGAGAAGCAGTTCGTGGAGTGCTCGACCACGCTCGTGACCCTGCGCCACCACTTGACGCGCGAGGAAGTGGAAAACATAATCCTGCGCAAGGCGCTCTACCTTTTCAAGGCTCCGGAGCGCGCCAAGTACTATTTCACGCCCGAGATGGCGGCCAAGCTGCGCTCCCACGATCCGGGCAGCGTCGTTGTCCGCAACGGCCAGGAAATCTTCATCATGAGCCGCATGAAGCGCGAGCTTCCCCTCTACTACTCGGGCCCCGACGGCGTCATCTACGCCACCTACTTCACGCCCAACGACAACGTCGACGCGGACGCCCCGCTCATCGGCGTCTGCCCGCAGGAAGAGCTTCCGGCCATCAAGGAAGTCATCATGCACGTGCAGACCGAATGGCAGGAGCGCTCCTAGCGCCGCCAGTCATTGAACATCCTGCTTCCACAACAAAGACGACTGCATTCCGCACCGCCTACCTCAACCGACACCATCATTGTCTCCTGCCTGCACGAAGGCAGTTGAAAGGACCCCTCATGCTGAACAGAGTCATGCTCATCGGCCGTCTTGGCCGCGATCCCGAACTCCGCTACACCTCGAATGGAACTCCCGTCTGCTCCCTCTCCATCGCCACCGACGAATCCTACATCGACCGCGACGGCAACCGCGTCGAACGCACTGAATGGCACCGCGTTTCCGTTTTCCAGCGCCAGGCGGAAAACTGCTCCCAATACCTGAGCAAAGGCAGCCTCGTCTATGTGGAAGGCCAGCTCCAGACCCGCAAGTACCAGGACCAGCAGGGCCAGGAACGCTTCGTCACCGAAATCCGCGGACAGCGCGTCGTCTTCCTCGACCGCAAGGGCGACCGCCCCTACCAGGGCGGCGATCGCCAGTACGGCGACCGTCCGTCCTACCAGGACCGCCGCTCCTTCCAGGGCCCCGGCGACCGCTCCTACGGCGGGCACGCTCCCTACCAGCAGCACTCGGCAGCGCCCCAGGCGCCGGCCGCCCCTGCCGCCCCGGCTCCCCAGCCGGCGCACCAGGACCTGCAGTCCGACCTCTCCCCCTCCGAGGACGCCGCTCCCAGCGCCAGCACCGGCAATGCCAGCGAGGAGAAGAGCACCCTCTTCCCCACGGAAGCCAACATGGACCAGGTGCCCTTCTAGGCCCTTCTAGGCAAGACAGGCCCAGCAGCATAGCATCGCAGCCGGAGGCGGATCGGATGGCAGATCCGCCCCCGGCTTTTGCGTTGCCGGCCCCATATGGCGCTTGTGAAATTTTGCGCAAGCCCGCCTGGCAAAAGTGCTGCCAGAGGCTGCAGGAGACATCGGAAGCGCGTTTGCAGGGTGCCGGACAAGGGGCTGGAGGGGGCATGTCGGCAAAAAATATTTCCAAAGCTCTGGCGAATAATTTAGCCTAGTTAGCCCCGTTCAAAAGAGAAAGCCCAGGGTTGGCGGTTGACTTTTTGTACTCCATTTCACAAGATAAATCTTGTTCTACACAGCGGCCTCACTTTGCGATCGCAGGCCGTTCAACTTAGTATGGAGGAATGGATATGTCCAAGCTCGTGCCCCCTCATGGCGGAAAAGGTCTCGTCTGCTGCCTGCTCGAAGGCGACGCCCTCAAAGCTGAACTCGAAAAAGCGAAAGGCCTGAAACAGGTCGAGATCTCTTCCCGCGCCAAGGGCGACCTCATCATGATGGGCATCGGCGGCTTCTCTCCGCTCGATGGCTTCATGGGCAAAGCCGACTGGAAGAGCGTCTGCGAGAACATGCTCCTCGCCGACGGCACCTTCTGGCCCGTGCCGATCACCCTCGACATCTCCGCTGAAGACGCCGCCGCCATCAAGCCCGGCCAGGAAGTCGCCCTTGTCCGCAACGGCGAGACCATGGCTACCATGAAGGTGGACGAAATCTACGAGATGGACGAGGCCGCCAAGAAGTTTGAATGCGAGAACGTGTTCAAAGGCCACGGCGAAGACTCCGAGAAGTTCTGGGACGTCGCTCCCACCGATCACCCCGGCGTGAAGATGGTTCTCGCCCAGAAGCCCTTCAACATGGCCGGCAAGGTCAAAGTCCTCTCCCAGGGCGAATTCCCCGTCAAGTTCAAGGGCGTCTACAAGACCCCCGCTGAACTGCGCGCCGAAATCGAGAAGCGCGGCTGGTCCAAGGTTGCCGCTCTCCAGCTCCGCAACCCCATGCACCGCTCTCACGAGTACCTCGCCAAGCTCGCTGTTGAAGTGTGCGACGGCGTTGTCATCCACTCCCTCGTCGGCGCCCTGAAGCCCGGCGACATCCCGGCCGAAGTCCGCGTGAAGTGCATCGACACCCTGATCGACAAGTACTTCGTCAAAGAGAACGTCATCCAGGCCGGCTATCCCCTCGACATGCGCTACGCTGGCCCCCGCGAAGGCCTGCTGCATGCCACCTTCCGCCAGAACTACGGCGTGAACCGCCAGATCATCGGCCGCGACCACGCTGGCGTGGGCGACTTCTACGGCATGTTCGAAGCTCAGGAAATCTTCGACAAGATTCCTCAGCCCGCTGAAGAAGGCAAGCGCCTCCTCTGCGAGCCCCTGAAGATCGACTGGACCTTCTACTGCGTGAAGTGCGACGGCATGGCCTCCATGCGCACCTGCCCCCACAGCAAGGAAGACCGCGTCATCCTCTCCGGCACCAAACTCCGCAAGTTCCTCTCCGAAGGCAAGGAGATTCCGGATCACTTCGGCCGTCCCGAAGTCCTCACCATCCTCCGCGCCTACTACGAAGGCCTCACCGAGAAGGTCGAGATCAAGATGCAGAAGGCCGCTTCCGGCGCCTCCATGTAGTCTTGCTGACGTAAGCTAGCTCTTTGGGGAGCCGCCCTCTGGGGTGGCTCCCTTTTTTTGCCTCGAGCACCGGTTTGCCTCCGCGCGCCATCTTGGCTATAAAGCCTCATTTGCGCTGCAGGAAAGGTCAAAGCCTCCCTGGCGCACCCTGCCCCTCCCCACGCCCCTCTCCTGCGGTCCTCTTCTCCGCCCCTTGCGACGATCTTCTTCTACGCCCTTAATTTACGGAGGAAGCGCACGCCCCCCCGCGGCATGCGCCGAAAAGTCCATGAAGCAATCCCCCAGCCCCGTCTACGGCGCTCTTGTCCTTGCAGCTGCAGCTCTTGCCTTCTGCCTCTGGGCCAAGACAGGCAAAAGCTTCGACATCTGCTTCACCGAAGGCTGCACGCTCTACGCCGACGCCAGCATAGCCGGCATCTCCCTGTGGTGGTTCGGGGCGCTTTCCTTTGCCCTGCTCGGGCTCCTTGCCCTCCTGCGGCGCGCCGGCCTCGGGCGCCTGCTGGCCGGCATCTGCGTTGCCCTCGACATCGGCCTGCTCGCGCTCATGGCCCTGACGGCGCCCTGCTTCAACTGCCTGATAGTCGCAGCCTTCTTCCTTGCCGTCTACCTGAGCTTCCGGCGCGCCTGCAGGCCTGCCCAGACGCTCTCTGCGCGCGGGCATGGCATGTCCCTGCTTGCCATCGTGTGGACCGTCTTCTTCCTCTTCAACGCCGGCGCCGTGCTCAAGTCCTTTGCCGGCGTGTGGGCCATCAACGAGAACCTCGAGCACGCCAAGGTCCACTTCTTCTTCTCCCCCTCCTGCACGGCCTGCCGCAAGGGCGTTGAAGCCCTGGCCGGCAAGGTCGACGTGGCCTTCCTGCCCGTGGCGGAATCGCCAAGGGATCTGGCCCGCATCCGGATCATGGCCCGCGAGCTGCACAGCGGCTCCAACATCCTCGAGGCTCTGGCCAAGTCCGAGGGCGCCGCGGAGCCGGGGCTTCTCGACTACCTCGACAGAGACATGCTCGCCGTCAAGTTCCGCGTCCTGCGCAACCAGGCCTACGTCTTCCATGCGGGTTCCCCGGTGGTGCCCTTCGTCGAGTACCAGGGCCTGCCGACGCATCTGGCCAGAGAGGCCGCTGCCCAAGCGACGCAGTCATGGCCCGCAGGGCGACCCGCCCCGGCTTTGGCGCCGCAGGCGCTGCCCGGGCAGGCAGCCTCTGACGGGCAGCCGAGCCAGCAAGGCCAGCTGGGCCAGCCGGCAGCGCCAGTTCAGGTCCAGCCTTCGCTACAGCGCGTCCAGCAGCCCTACGCAGGCCAGACGGGCCAGGCCAGGCCTGCCCCCCGCAGGCCGCAGGCGAGTCGCGGCGGCGATCCTTCGCTTCCCTTCGACGGCAATGATGCCGGCGGATCCGTTGCCGGCGCCTGCCGCCACGACGAGGCCTGCGACGAAGGCAAGGATGCCTTCGGCCAGGGCGGCGACGGGGGCTTTCAGCGCCGCAGGCCCTGATTGCGAGCAATTTCAGCTCGTTGACTCCGCATATCTTTTCCAGTATTTGAGGAAGTTAATCGCCTCTCCCTCAGGCGCTCCGGCAGGCCCTCGGCAGGCCGGGACAGGCGCCGGAGAGGGGCAGCCAGCAGGAGCCTTTGTCCATGAAATCTCTTGACATTTTCTTCAACTGCCGGGAGCAGGTGCTCGAAGAATGGGTGAACGCCATCTTCAACACCTACCCCCTCCAGTCCACCGGCTTTCTGCGCACGGTGAAGGATCCCTTCACCAATCCCGTTGCCGACATGACCCGCGAGGCGGCCCGCACCGTCTACGAGGCCGTGTCCGGCTGGGACAAGAAGCCCGAGGACGTGAAGCAGGCCATCGACCGCTTCGTGCACCTGAGGGCCGTGCAGGCCATGCTCCCCAGCCAGGGGATCATGGTCTTCTACCTGCTCAAGCCCGTCATGCGCAAACACGTCCTGCCGAAGCTCAAGGATCAGGCGCTTCAGGAATATCTGGACGCCGAATCCCGGCTTGACACCATCGTGCTCATGGCGCTCGACACCTACATGAAATCACGGGAAACTGTCGCTGAGAACAGGATCCGCGAGATAAAGAACCAACATGCCCAGCTTGTCCGCTGGGCGCAACGGGTGGGAGGCAGCCCTCTGGAACAAGAGGGAAAAAGCTAACACTATCGCATAGAGAGGTAGGGAATGTTAAAATCTTTACTGGTTGTGGCGCTCGTCGCAGCCATCGCCTGGCTGGGCGCATCGATAGGGCTCGGAAGCCTGTTCGGTGTCGTGCTGCCGTACGCGGCGATTGCCGTTTTCCTCGTTGGCGTCGTGTGGCGCATGGTGTACTGGGCTAAATCGCCTGTTCCTTTCGCCATCCCGACCACCGGCGGCCAGGAAAAGTCCCTCGACTGGATCAAGCAGGCCAAATGGGACTGCCCCGACACCAAGTGGGGCGTGGTCAAAAGGATGATCCTCGAGGTCTTCCTCTTCCGTTCGCTCTTCCGCAACATGCACGCTGAAGTCAAGCCCAACGACGCCATCAACGGCGGCCCGCGCCTGGTGTACTACTCCTCCAAATGGCTCTGGGTCTTCGCGCTGCTCTTCCACTACTGCTTCTTCCTCGTCTTCTTCCGCCACTTCCGCTTCTTCATGGAACCCGTGCCGGCCTGCGTCGGCTTCTTCGAGATGATCGACGGCATGTTCCAGATCGGCGCCCCCCGCTTCTACATGACCGGCGGCCTTCTGCTCTGCGCAGCCGCCTTCCTGCTCCTGCGCCGCCTGGCCAACCCCCGCGTGCGCTACATCTCGCTCTTCCAGGACTACTTCCCGCTGTGGCTCGTCATGGGCATTGCCGGCACCGGCATCTGCATGCGCTACTTCTGCAAGACCGACATCACCCAGGTCAAGGCCTACATCATGGGCCTCGTGCAGTTCCATCCCATCTCCGCAGCCGGCATCGATCCTGTCTTCTTCATGCACGTTACGCTCGTGAGCGTCCTGCTCGCGTACTTCCCCTTCTCCAAGCTGACCCACATGGCGGGCGTGTTCTTCAGCCCCACCCGCAACCTGCCGTGCGACACCCGCCGCACGCGCCACGTGAACCCGTGGAATCCGGAAAAGAACTTCCTTACCTATCCTGAATACGAGGATATGTACCGCGAAGCCATGGCCGACGCCGGCCTGCCCTTGGACAAGCCTCTGGAAAAGAAGTCTGGCGAGTAAGGAGTCCCAAAAATGGCAAAGCTACCAACCCCTGAAGAACTTGTTGCCAGCAGGCCGGAATTCCCCGCCCAGAGCTGGTTCGACTACAAGCCGAAATTCGAAGCCGGCAGCTACTGCTACCCGGCCCAGAAGTCGACCATGGAGCTCATGCACATGCCGAATCCCCACGACTGGGATCCGGCGGCCGACGACTGGAACCTTCCCGAGAACTGGAAGGAGATACTCTGCGACGCCTTCGCGGACCGCCTGGCCAAGCACCGCTCCCTGAAGCTCTTCATGGACATCTGCGTGCGCTGCGGCGCGTGTGCCGACAAGTGCCACTTCTTCCTCGGCACCAACGATCCCAAGAACATGCCGGTGCTGCGCGTGGAGCTGCTCCGCTCCCTCTACCGCCGCGACTACACCCTGCTCGGCAAGATCCTCGGCAAGACCATCGGCGCCCGCGAGCTCGACTACGAGACCGTCAAAGAGCTCTTCTTCTACGCCTACCAGTGCACCGAGTGCCGCCGCTGCTCGCTCTTCTGCCCCTACGGCATCGACACGGCTGAAATCACGGCCATCGTCCGCGAGCTGCTCCACGAAGTGGGCCTCGGCATCCACTGGATCATGGATCCCGTGAAGAACTGCTCCCTCACCGGCAACCACCTCGGCATCAAGCCCCACTCCTACAAGGAAATCGTCGAGATGCTCGCCGACGACTGCGAAGACATCGTCGGCATCCGTCCCAAGACGCCCTTCAACGAGCGCGGCCACGAGATCCTCTTCATCTGCCCCTCTGGCGACGTGTTTGCCGACCCCGGCATCTACACCTTCATGGGCTACCTCATCCTCTTCAACGAGCTCGACCTCGACTACACGCTGTCCACCTACGCCTCGGAGGGCGGCAACTTCGGCTCCTTCACGACCTTCAACATGGCCAAGAAGCTGAACGCCAAAATGTACGCCGAAGCCGAGCGCCTGGGCTGCAAATGGATCCTGGGCGGCGAGTGCGGCCACATGTGGCGCGTCATCAACCAGTACATGGACACCTACAACGGTCCCACGCCAGCCCACATGCAGACGCCCGTGTCCCCCATCACCGGCACGGTCTTCGAGAATGCGGCCAGCACCAAGATGGTCCACATCGCCGAGTTCGAGGCCGACCTCATCAAGCACGGCAAGCTCAACCTCGATCCCTCGCGCAACGACGACCTCGTCTGCACATGGCACGACTCCTGCAACCCGGCCCGCGCCATGGGCCTGCTGGACGAGCCCCGCTACGTGCTCAAGCACGTCGTCAACAAGTTCTACGAAATGCCCGAGAACACCATCCGCGAGAACACCTTCTGCTGCGGTGCCGGTTCCGGCCTCAACACGGAAGAAATCATGGAGCTGCGCATGCGCTCCGGCATGCCGCGCGGCAACGCCCTGCGCTACGTTCAGCAGAAGTACGGCGTCAACCGCATGTGCTGCGTCTGCGCCATCGACCGCGCCACCCTGCCGCCCCTCGCCAACTACTGGGCTCCCGGCGTCACCATCTCCGGCCTGACGGAGCTGGTCGCCAACGCTCTGATCTGCAAGGGCGAGCCCAAGCGGACCATGAACCTCCGCCAGGAAGACCTTCCTCATCTCGATGAAGAAGAACAGGGGGAATAGTAGATGTACAACAAAAATGCCGTCATCGCTGGCATCGTGGCCTTCCTTGTAATCTGCAGCTCCCCCTTCTGGTGCGGATTTGGCTCCGACAGTTACAAGAAGCCCGAGATCGTCACGCAGAAAGACAAGAACAAGGAGTGCGTGGAGGACGCTGCCTTCATGCGCGCCGAGCATATGCAGCTCCTCAACGAGTGGCGCGACCAGGCCCTCAGGAATGGCATGCGCGTCTACGTCAACGCCAAGGGCAAGAAGTTCGACATCTCCCTGCAGAACACCTGTCTGAAGTGCCACAACAACTACGAAGACTTCTGCGACAAGTGCCACAAGACCAACAACGTCGAACCCTACTGCTGGACCTGCCACATTCTTCCCAAGGGGAGCAAGTAACATGAAAAAGAACAGAAGATCCTTCCTCAAAGTGGCTGGACTGTCTGTCTTCGCCCTCTCCAGCGGGCTTGGCTCCCTGGCGGGCGAGGCGAAGGCCGACGTCGCCCCCGGCAAGTACGAGGCTGCGCCCCTGGGACGCAAGCCCCTGGCGGCCAAGCGCTGGGCCATGGTCATCGACACCCGCAAGTTCAAGAGCGCCGACGACTACAAGCCCCTCATCGATGCCTGCCACAAGGAGCACAATGTCCCGCGCATCCGCGGCGCCAAGAACGCCGAAGGGCACGACGACCAGGAGATCAAGTGGCTGTGGCTCGACAAGTTCGACCATGCCTTCCCCGACGAGATGAACGAATACCTGACGCCCAAAATCAAGGCCCAGGTCTTTCCCATGCTCTGCAACCACTGCACCAATCCGCCCTGCGTGCGCGTGTGCCCCACCCAGGCCACGTACAAGCTGCCCAACGGCATCGTCACCATGGACTACCACCGCTGCATCGGCTGCCGCTTCTGCATGGCCGGCTGCCCCTACGGCGCCCGCTCCTTCAACTTCGTCGATCCGCGCAAGTACCTGCCTGAGCAGGTGCCGAATCCGAAGTTCCCCACCCGCATGATCGGCGTCGTCGAGAAGTGCACCTTCTGCGTGGAGCGCCTTGACAAGGGCATGATGCCCGCATGCGTCGAGGCCTCCGGCGGCAGGATCCTCTTCGGCGACCTGGAAGATCCGAACTCCGTTGTCCGCAAGGCCCTTGCGGAGAACTTCACGATCCGCCGCAAGCCTTCCCTTGGAACGCAGCCCGGCGTCTACTACATCATCTAAGGGGACCAGCCATGGTTGAAAAACTTCTCGAAGGTTCCAAGCGCTACTACTACTGGCTGCTTTTCCTGGTCGGTGTGATAGCCGTCTGCGGCATCGTCTACATCTACCAGCTCATCAACGGCCTTGGCGTCACCGGCATGAGCAGAGACGTGTCCTGGGGCCTCTACATCTCCCAGTTCACCTACCTCGTCGGCGTTGCGGCCTCTGCCGTCATGCTGGTGCTGCCCGCCTACTTCCACCACTATCAGAAGTTCAAGATCATGATCATCTTCGGCGAATTCATGGCCATCGCCGCAGTCGTCATGTGCTGCCTCTTCATCGTGGTGGACCTCGGCCAGCCCCAGCGCGCCCTCAACGTGCTCCTGCACCCCACGCCCAACTCCGTCATGTTCTACGACATGATCGTGCTCATAGGCTATCTGCTGATCAACGCCATCGTCGGCTGGACGACCCTCGAGGCCGAACGCCACGACACCCCCTACCCGACCTGGTGCAAGTACCTCGCGTACCTCTCCATCGTCTGGGCCTTCTCCATCCATACCGTCACGGCCTTCCTGTACGCAGGCATCCCCGGCCGCCACTACTGGCTCACCGCCATCATGGCCGCCCGCTTCCTGTCCTCGGCCTTCTGCTCCGGACCGGCCATCCTGCTCCTGCTCATCCTGCTGCTGCGCCGCCTCACCGGCTTCAACCCCGGCAAGGTCGCCATCCGCACCCTGGCCACGATCATCACCTACGCCATGTGCCTGAACGTCTTCTTCTACCTGCTTGAAGTGTTCACGGCCTACTACTCCGGCATTCCCGGCCACTCCGCTCCGCTCACCTTCCTCTTCGCAGGCTACGAAGGCGTGACCTCCTGGGTGACCGGCTTCATGTGGGTTGCCGTGTTCTGCACGGTCATCTGCCTGACCATCCTCATCAATCCCAACACCCGCACCGGCAGCTACATGCCTCTGGCGCTCATCCTCCTCGTGCTCGGCACCTGGATCGACAAGGGCCTTGGCCTGCTTATCGGCGGCTTCACGCCCAACATGTACGAGGGCATCACCCTCTACCTGCCCACGGTCCGCGAAATCGCCGTGGCCATCGGCGTCTACGCCGTCGGCGCGCTGGTGCTCTCGCTGCTGTGGAAGATAGCCCTCGGCGTCAAGTACGAAGTCGGCCACTTCGACGGCGACGAAGAGACTGGAGCCGAAGCCCACTAGCCGGCACTCCCCTCCGACACCAAGGGCCCTGGAAGCGATTCCGGGGCCCTTTTTCATGAGTGCTGGCGAAACCGGCAGCCCGCTGGGAGGCCCACTCGGAAGCTCAAGCCTTCCTTGCAATTTTCACCGCCGGACGGCATACTCCGCAACAAAAAATACACCCTAGCCCCGATTCTCTTGAGGAGTGATCCATGCTGGAAGCCCTGAACAAAGCAGCCCTGCTGTGCAAGTCGATGTTCCGCAACGGCTACGATGCCCACGTCATCAACGCGCCCCTGCAGGAGCGCCTGCTGGCCCAAGACGGAAAGCCGACCGTCGACATTGCCTGCGAAGCGGACTTTCCCGTCATCGCCAAAATCCTGCCCGATGCCCAGCCCGCCCCCGAGAACGGTCCGCGCCTCTCTGCCACGCTTGAGCAGGACGGCATCCTCTTCCGCTTCTACCCCCTCTCCTGCGAGGATTCGGAGCATCCCGAACTCTCCCTGATGAAGATCACGCCCACCATGGTGGACCGCCTCACGCCGGAAGACCGCCGGAACCTGCGCCTCACCGGCTTCGGCTCGCCCCAGGCAACCTCTAACGTCTACGACGGATTCCAGGACCTCTCCTGCGGTGCCATCAAGCTCGTGGGCATTCCGGACGACACCCTGCGCCACAACTACCTGCTTGCCATCCGCGCCCTGCGCTTTGCGGCCAACTTCGACCTGCCGCTCGGCCACAACACCTGGCTTGCCATCGTCCGCAGCTCCTCGCGCGTGCTCGACTACGTGCCGGCATCCGACATCATGGACGAATGGCGCAAGGTCGAAGCCGAGTCCATGCACATCTTCGTCAAGTACCTCTTCGAGTGCCACATCCTCCAGGGCCTCATCCCCGAAGTGGCCTCCCTTGTCTGCATCAAGCAGCGCAAGAACAAGAAGTCCAACGAGTTCCAGGACATCTTTTCCCACACCCTCGAATGCATGAAGCACTACCCCGAGGGCGAGTTCCACTACGACTGGCTCGGCACCATGGCCATGCTCTTCCACGACGTGGGCAAGCTCTACACGGCAGAGTACATCGAAGGCGACTACACCTTCTTCCAGCACCACCGCGTCGGCGCCCTCGTGACCCGCAAGATCCTGCGCCGCCTCCACTTCCTCTCCGAGGACATCGACCTTATCTGCCACCTCGTCCGCTGCCACATGCGCTTCTACCCCATGATGACGGACCGCGGCATCCGGCGCTTCATGAGCCTCGACGAGTATCCCCGCCTCATCGAGATGTCCCGCGCCGACATCGAGGCCAGAGGCGAAGTCTACACGACGTACAACCACAACAAGAAGTACCTCAAGCGCGCCTCCATGCCCGAACAGATGCTCGAGCCCCTGCTCAACGGCAACGAAATCATGCAGCTCACCAAGCTCAAGCCCGGCCCCCAGGTCGGCCTCCTGCGCGACGCCCTGCTCCAGGCCCAGATTGCCGGCGACGTCACGGACGCCGACTCCGCCCGCGCCTTTGTGCAGGACTACGCCCGCCGCTCGCTGAGCTAAACCTGCTCTTCTCCGCTTTTCCAGGCGTCCCCGCCCCTCGCGCGTGGGGACGCCTTTTCGCTTCTCTCGCCCCCTCCTTCCCACACACTGCCAGCGCCAAGGATGCCTGCCATGCCCGATTCGCCCGCCTTGCCAAACCTGCTTAACTTCACGCTTCCTGAACTGACCAGCTTTGTGACCGAAGACCTCGGCCAGCCCCGATTCCGCGCCGTCCAGATCTGGCAGTGGATATGGCAGCGCATGGCCCGCTCCTTCGACGAGATGACAAGCATCTCCAAGGACTTCCGCGCCAAGCTCAAGACCTGCGCCGTCATCGAGTGGCCGGCCATCGACAGGGTGCAGACAAGCTCTGACGGCACCACCAAGTTCCTTCTCAGGCTTTCTGACGGCGAGCGCGTGGAAACGGTGCTCATCCCCGCCGAGGACAGGGAGGGGAACGTGCGCTGGACCCAGTGCCTCTCGACCCAGGTGGGCTGCCCCATGCGCTGCACCTTCTGCTCCACCGGCACCATGGGCTTCACACGCAACATGACCATGGGCGAGATCATGGGGCAGATACTCGTTGCCAGAGACCACCTTGGCGACACGCGCCCCCAGTGGCCCGTCCTGCGCAACCTCGTCTTCATGGGCATGGGCGAGCCCCTGCTCAACTTCGAGAACGTCAGGCGCACGCTGGAGGCCCTGAACGAGAAGAACGGCCTCAACTTCTCCCCGCGCCGCATCACGGTCTCCACCTGCGGCATCAAGCAGGGCCTGGCCGAGCTTGGCGAGAGCGGCCTTGCCTTTCTTGCCGTCTCGCTCCATGCGCCAACCCAAGAGCTGCGCAAGCAGATCATGCCTGGCGCAGCACAGTGGCCACTGGAGGAGCTTGTCGAGACCCTCAATAGTTATCCTCTCAAGACCAGAGAGCGCATCACCTTTGAATACCTGCTCCTTGGCGGAGTCAACGATGGCCCCGAACAGGCACGCCAGCTCATCAAGCTCGTACGCTCCGTGCGCAAGAGCAAGATCAACCTCATCGTCTACAACCCTTCGACTGGCTCACCCTATGAGGCACCGAGCGAGGCGCGCATACTCCAGTTCGAAAAGATCCTCTGGGATGCCGGCATCACGGCCGTCATCCGCAAGAGCAAGGGACAAGACATCGACGCCGCCTGTGGCCAGCTCAAGGTCAGCGCCGAGGCGGAAGAGGCGAAAGCGTAGGGTGCCAGCACCCTGCCCACGCCAGGCCTGACACCGGGGGCACGCAGACGCTCCCTTCCTTGCGTGAGGCCTTGATTTCCCGGCACCATTGCGCTTCTCCTTTTCCAGAGCACGCGAAGCGCAACGGATCTGCAAACAGGCCTACTCCTACAGAGCAGCCGTGGTCTCCTCGGCACTGGTTCCGGCCTTGTTCCCGTCCTTGGAAAAGATCGACGGCGGACGCCAGCGCCAGAAGAGTGCCAGCAAGGGCAGAAGACCTGCCAGTTCGGCAAGTTCCCTCATGACGCCAAGCTCCAGCAGCTCCCACCAGAGGCCGAAGGCAAACACGCCGGCAGCGGTCAGCACCAGCCACTGCCTGAGGTTCATGGGACGTACCGTAGCCTGGAAGAAGCCCACCGTAAGAATGGCGACCCACACCTTGGTGGCGGTGAGGGAGAGCGCCGCGCCCTCCAGAGGCTTCAGGGGCGTCAGCCAGCAGCAGCAGGCCACGTTGACCACGAGGCC
>DFDR01000029.1 GCA_002369295.1 Desulfovibrionaceae bacterium UBA3823 | reverse complement strand
CGAGCAGCAGCGCATCGCCTTTGCCAGGGTGCTCCTCGCCAGGCCCGACTGGGTCTTTCTCGACGAATCCACCTCGGCCCTCGACGAGGAGCGGGAACGCGCCATGTACCGCCTGATAGCCGAGGAGCTGCCCGGCTGCGGCATCGTCAGCGTCGGCCACAGAACCACGCTTCTCGCCCTGCACGACAGGCAGATGCAGCTCGACGGCGCGAGCTGGAGCCTGAGGAAGCTTGCCAGCCAGCCGCAGGCTCAGCCAGTCTAGGGCTGGCGGGCCGCGGGCGGGAGCAGGCCCTTTACGCTCCAGGCCCAAACTGCTAGCGTTCCTTTCCCGACAACGCGTCCCACGCCAAGGAGGCGCACCATGAGACACCTTGCGAGACACCTTGGGAGACACTTTGCGGCCACGCTTGCCGCGGCCTGTGCACTGGCTGTTCTGCCGATGGGCGCAGGGCTGCTTCCCGGCGCCCTGATCCCCTCTTCCGGCACAGCTCTGGCCATGGGCGGGAAGCCTGACGCCTCCCAGCAGCGCCAGACCCAGACGGGCCGGCTCGGTTCCGTGGCCCCGGCGGCCCCTCTCCTGGGCCAGGACATGGCCGGCGGCCAGATGGACTTTGCCGGCGGGGCAGCTGAGGAGCCGGCGCGCAGCGGGGTTTTCGGCAGCGCCTTCATCGGCACTGTCAGAGGCCTGCTCTCCGGCATGCCCGCCTGGATGCAGGCTCTCAGCGAAGCCTCCCCGCCAGGCGGAGCCATGGGCGGCATGGGAAGCATGGGCGGCATGGCCTCCCCGCAGGCGCCGGCGGACCGCCCGAACAGCGGCCTTCTCGGCACATGGGAAGCACCCAACGGCATCTCGCCTCTAGCCATCCAGCTGCGGGCCGGCGGCGCCTGCACCCTCTTCGACAAGGGCCAGACCGTGGCAGGCTCCTGGGATGCCGCGGGCAGCATGATCAGCCTGCGCTTTGCCAACGGCCGAACCTTTGCGCTCCGCTTCAGCGTCGAGGGAGACCATCTCGCGCTCTCCGACGGCTCCTTCCTCCAGCGCCAGCCGAATGCCGGCATCGATCCCCCGCAGGCCAGCACCGATCCCAAGGATCTCGTCGGCTCCTGGCGCGCCTGGAACGGCAGCTACGCCGTCGTCCTCGTCCTGGACCAGAAGACCTGCACCCTCAACGCCAACGCCAAAGAGTTCAAGGGACGCTGGAAGGCCAGCAAGGGACGCCTGCACCTGGCCTTCGATAGCGGTCCGCCGCTGGCCATGCGCTTTGCCGTGGAGGGCAATGTCCTGCGCCTTGCCGACGGCACGCTGCTCCTGCGCCAGTAGGCTGTCTCCTCCGCGCCCTGCCAAGGCCAGTCCTGCAGCCTGGGAGCCTGCGCCAGGCTTCGCCACGCCCGCGGCTTTCCCCGTCTTCCCCGGCGAAAGCGGCAGGAGCCGGCGCGTCTACGGCGGCTGCTCGCCTGCGTTCATTGCCGACGAGACAGCGGGTTTCCGCTTTTCCCATGCTCCCCAATCCTGCGCATGATGTCGCTGGCGCCGCAGGGGAGGCTGCAAGGCGGCAGCGCACGGGACACGTCCTGCCCGAGGCCTCGTCCCTGCTGCCGAAATTCCGGCGGCATTCCTCAGGCTGGTCCAGGATGCCCCCTGTCGTCCAGCGGCGACACGCCGATGCAGATGCACGATCGGAACGCAATCCTGCCATTTTGTTTTGGTAAAATAGAGTTTGTTTTTCATAAAAAATAACTTCATTTGAGTCCGTGACAAAACTATCTTAAGATGTTTTGCCCTGTGGGCCGTTTGCGACTGTTGCTTTTCCAATGCTCGCAAGGGAAGAAAGTTCAGCTTGAGAAATGCGGAATCGGGCCCGCCGCGTACGCGTGCGCAGAGCGGGTCCCCTGGCCGCGAACAAGGGGCGGCATGACCTATTCCATCATTGGCATACTGGCGTTCATCATCCTGCTGATCATCAACAAGGACGTGCTCTAGTACGACGGGCGGCGGGAGTTCACGCCTGCCCTCAAGAACTACCGCCGCTTCCTGCTGGGCGTCATGGCCTACTACGCCACCGACATGGCCTGGGGCCTGCTCTACGAGCGCCACCTGATCACCGCGCTCTTCATCGACACGTCGCTCTACTTCCTTGCCATGGCCTTCTCGGTCATGTTCTGGACGCGCTACGTCATCGCCTATCTGGAGGAGCGCAACCTCTACGGCATGGCCCTCTACTACGTGGGCACCGCCTTCCTTGTCTGCGAAGCGGCCCTCGTTGCGATCAACTGCTTCTATCCCGTCCTCTTCTGGTTTGACGTCCAGAGCACATACCACGAGGGCCTGGCGCGCGATGCGACCCTGGCGACCCAGATCGGGCTCTTCGCGCTGACCGCCGTCTACGCCATCTGCACCGCCGCCCGCTCCGAAGGCGTGAATCGGCGCCGCTACATGACCATCGGCCTCTTCGGCCTTGCCATGTCGGTGCTCATTGCCATGCAGGTCCTGTTTCCCTTCATGCCCTGCTACGCCATGGGCCTCATGGTGGGCAGCTGCCTGCTCCACAGCTTCGTGGACGAGGACGAAAAGGACGAGTACCGCGCGGAGCTGGAAAAAGCCGTCGTGCGGGAACGCCTGCAGAACGAGGAGCTGGCCCTGAGCCGGGAGGCCCTCAGGGACGCGCTGAAGTTCGCCGAGCTCGCCAACAAGGCGAAGACAGCCTTTCTCTCCAACATGAGCCATGAAATCC
>DFDR01000074.1 GCA_002369295.1 Desulfovibrionaceae bacterium UBA3823 | reverse complement strand
CCCGTCGAGCATGCCGTAGTCCGCAAGGAGGGATGCCGCGTTGCCCATGAGGGCGTCCAGGCGGTCGTCGCTCCAGTCGGTCTTCTTCTTGAGGCGGTGCAGCTCCTCCTCGGGGAGGTAGATGGGCCAGTCCGTGCCGAAGCAGTAGTGGTCGTCCGGCAAAAGGCCGAAGAGCCGGCCGAGATCAGAGCGGGAGACGAAGGGCGTGGTGCTCGAGGTGTCGAGCCAGAGGTGCTCCGCCGGAATGCCCTTGAGCACGTCCATGGCGAGGTTCCACATGCGGTAGCCGCCCATGTGGGCGGCAATGACGTCGAGCCGCGGAAAGCGGTGCACGATGCGCTTGAGCTCCATGGGCGAGGAGAGAGCAAGGCTGGCATGCTCAGTGAGGCTGCCGATGTGGAAGAGGACGATGAAGCGCCCGCTGCAGGCCTCGAAGATGGGCTCAAAGGCCGGATCGGCCATGTGGAAGCCCTGGAAGTCGGGATGCAGCTTCAGCCCCCGTATGCCGGCGGCCTCGAGGCGGGCGAGCTCGGCCTCCCAGCGGACAAAGCCCGGATGCAGGGTGCCGAAGGCAACGCCGCAGCCCTTGTCGCTGCCGTGCACGTCAATGGCGTAGTTGTTGGCAGGAACGACCTGGGAAGGCGACGTGGCCGCGCACAGCAGCGCAAAGCGGTCTATGCCGCAGGCCAGCTCCTGCCGCTCCAGATCGGCGAGCAGGCCTGAGGCCCTGCAGTGCAGGCCGTAGGTGCGCTCGAGGGATGCCACGGCTCTGGCCGCGATGCGGGGATGGAAGGCGTGGGTGTGGATGTCGATGCGCAGCATTCCGCCGGAGCGCTCCTAGGCCTGCCGCACCGGCTTGTTGACGACGTTGACGGGCGTGCCCGCCATCCAGCGCCTGATGTTTTCGCCGACCATGCGGATGATGCGCTGGCGGGACTGGGCCGAGGCCCAGGCGATGTGGGGCGTGACCACGGCGTTGGGCGCAACCAGCAGGGGGTTGTCCTCGGCCGGCGGCTCCGTGGATAGCACGTCCGTGGCAAAGCCTGCCACCTTGCCGTCGACGAGCGCCCTCGCCATGTCGGCGTCGCAGACAAGGCCGCCGCGGGCTGCGTTCACGACGAAGGCGCCGTCCTTCATCCTGGCAATGCGCCGCGCGCAGACGAGGCCCTTCGTTTCCGGCGTGAGCGGACAGTGCAGGGAAATCACGTCCGACTCTGCGAAGATCTGATCCATGGAAGCGAAGGCGAAGGGGGTGTAGCTTGGCGGATTCTTGGGCGTGCGACAGCAGGCGAGCACCTTCATGCCGAAGGCGTGGGCCAGCTCGCCCACCTTCCGGCCTATGGCGCCAAAGCCGACGATGCCCATGGTGAGGCCCGCCAGGTTGACCGGCGTCTTGAGCCAGTAGCACCACACGTTGCGGCGGGTCCAGCCGCCGCGGCGCACCTCGTCGGACTGGCCGGCAACGCCACGGCAGAGCTCGAGCAGCAGGGCCATGGTGTGCTGGGCCACGTCGTCCGTGCCGTAGGCGATGACGTTGCAGACGGGGATGCCCCGCCTGGCGCAGGCCTGTATGTCCACGTTGTCGTAGCCCGTGGCGAGCAGGGCCACCAGCTTCACGCTGGGCGACATGGCTTTGAGCCACTCCCCGCGCAGAGGAATCTTGTTGTGCACCACCACGTCCACGTCCCGGGTGCGCTCGGCCATCTGCTCGAGGCGCGTCTCGCCGTAGATGGCGGTGGGACCGATGGAGCTGATGGGCGACCAGTCGAGGTCGCCGGGATTGAGCACTTGGCCGTCGAGTATTGCTATCTTCATGTTTCCCCCCTGGGATCGCCGTCCACGGCGCAGAAGCCGGCCCGCGGAAGGGTGGCAAGATCTGCGCCTTCCTGCCGGGCGCTCGAACCGCTCCGGTTCGGCCACGGCAGCACGCCGCTCGAAGCAGAGTACCGATAGCCTTCAGAAAAGCAAGCCGTTCCGCGTCGCGCGGCCTCGCCGCAGGCGCCGGCCAGAGGCTGGCCAGAGACTGGCAGGACAAGGCCGCGGGGGCCGCTGGCACAGAACAGGGCTGCACAGGCCCGCCTGGCGGGAAGGCCTCAGCGCCCTGCCATCCCGCAGAGAGCCTCCAGCGCCTTGCCGGCAAGCAGACCGCGGCGCAGGATGGCAAGGGAGCCGTTTTCTTCAAGCATTGCCCTGCATCCTGCCGCATCCTCCCCCGGCCGCTGGAGGCCGGCCACGGCCTCGTCGAGCTCTGCCGCCGAGACCTCAAGCCCAAGGCGCCTTGCCAGGGCAAGGAGCAGCATGATGCGCCTTGCGTCCTGCACCGCCTTGGGGCCCGCCTCGCGCTCGGCAAGCGCCAGGCCCTCGTCCCAGCGGGCTGCGACGCCCGGCGAGGCCTGGAAGTTGGCATACCACAGCATCGTGTCCTGCATCTCCTGGGCACAGCAATGGTCGATCAGCCCCTGCGGGACGTGGAAGTCCAGGCCTTCGAGGAGGCTGTCGACCAGCATCTCTTCGGCCTTCTCCCGGCTTCTGGCCGAGGCCTTCCCCTTCGCCCGCATGGCCGCGGCCCCGCGCAGAGCCTTGGCGTCCTTGAGGCCAAGCGAGCGCGCCAGCTTGTTTTCGTCCTTGGGCAGCCGGTCCCAGAGCCGCACCAGCTTGACGTGCGCGCGGACGGGACGCCCGCGGAGCAGGGGATCGGCATGCTCCTGCGGACAGGGGAAGGAAAGCTCGCAGGATTCGCCCGGCCTAAGGCCGAAAAGCGCCTTCTCGAGAGGCCCCCACAGCCCCTCGGGCTGCGCCTTGCCGAGCCAGCGCTGGCATTTGCGCCGGTGCAGCTCCGGCAGGGGAAAGCCTTCCGCCTCGGCCTCCACTTCGACATCGGCAACGTCGCCAGGCCTCGGGCAGCGGCTCTGCGCGACCTCGCGCAGGCGGACGGCCCGGCGGGTCAGCATGTCGTAGGCCTCCTGCAGCTCGTAGGGCGTGGGGGCGGCATCGACGGCCGGCATCTTCAGCGAAGCGAAATCGCCGGGCAACGGGATGTCCGGCAGCACCGAGGCATCCGCCTCGAAGACGAAGGGCTTTCCCTGGCAGGGCACCGGCTTTTCCCCGAGCACCGCCGGCTCGCAGATCGTCTCCAACCCCGCGTCGGCAAGGGCCTGCGCCATGCCCCGACGGACAAGCATCTCCTGCATAGCTTCTGCCGCCAGCGCCTCCTCGCCGGGGTCCCAGAGATCGGCATCCTCGGCGAAGGCTTCGGCAACCTCGTCGGCTGAAAACTCGATGTGCAACCGGCACAGGCCTCCGGCTTCGCGCTTGACAGTGAATTGCATGGCTTCCCTCCTCATGGGGCGGCTAGTCGGGTGCGGCAGGCGGAGCTCCCGAAGGGGACGGCCGGCTCCCGGCAAGACTACCACCAGCCGAAACCAGACGGAAGGCCCCGA
>DFDR01000116.1 GCA_002369295.1 Desulfovibrionaceae bacterium UBA3823 | reverse complement strand
ACCTTGTTGACGTTCTGGCCGCCGGGTCCGCCGCTGCGGAAGGTGCTCACCCTGACCTCGCTGTCCTGGGCGATGTCCTGGAGCTCCGGCACGGCGGAGGCGTGGATGAACCAGTTCTTGCGCTTGTGGTGGGGCCGCAGGGGGCTCTTGCACACCCAGCCCACTGTGCCGCAGAGCTCTGCCAGGCCGTCGGGCCCCTCGATGAGCGCCGAGGCGTAGTCGGCGTGCACGTCGAGCACCCGGGTGCCGGCAAACTCGCGGCACAGGGATGCGCAGAGCAGGCGCACCGCTATCCGGCATTCGGCCGGCCCCTGGCCGGCCGTGACTTGAAGAAGCATTACTTTCTGCCTCCGGCTTTGAAGTTGTAGACGGGGCGAAGGACGTCCCGGACCTCGACCGCATCGCGCAGGGCTTCGGCAATGTCCGCCTGCGCCCGGTAGGCAAAGGGCGCCTCGTCCAGCGTGTCGCGCGATATGCAGCTTGAATAGATGCCGTTCATGGCCTTCTTGAAGTCCGAGAGGGTAAAGCTCGCCTGGGCCTTGCTCCGGGAGCCGATGCGCCCGGAGCCGTGGGGAGCGGACCAGTTCCACGCCGGATTGCCCCTGCCGATGCCGACAAGGGAGCCGTCGCGCATGTTTGCGGGCACGATCACGGGCTCGCCTTCGGCGGCGGAGATGGCCCCCTTGCGCAGGATGGGAATGTCTCTGGCAAAGTCGATGTAGTTGTGCACCGACTCGAAGGCGGATTCGACGCGCCACTTCATGCCTCTGGCTACGGCCTGGACAATGCGCTCGCGGCTGGCGCTGGCAAAGCGCTGGACAATCTGCATGTCGTGCAGGTACTGCTCCCGCAGGTCGCCGTCTATCCACGTGAGCTCGTAGGGCACGTCCGGGCGCCTCCCCTGCCTGAGATACCACTCGCAGACTTCCATGCCGAGATGGCGGCTTCCGGTATGGACCACCAGGAAGGCCTGCCCTTCCCTGTCTTCCGCCACTTCCAGGAAGTGGTTGCCCCCGCCGAGGGTGCCGAGGCTGCGCAGGGCCCGCTCCAGCTGGACGTGCCTGGCGCAGCACAGCTCCTCGAGCCCTTCGAAGGCCTGGGGCCTGGCGTGCACGGCAAAGCCCGAGGGCACGCGCTCGGCAACGACCCTGTCCAGCTTGGGGAAGTTCGACGCGTACTTGCCAAGCCGGGCGCAGGACACGCCGCAGCCTATGTCCACGCCCACAAGACTGGGCATGACCTTGTCCGAGCGGAGCGTCATGGTCAGGCCGATGACGCAGCCCTTGCCGGGGTGCACGTCGGGCATGACCCTGACGGCATTGCCGGCGCAGGCCTCGAGGTCGCAGAGCTGCTGGATCTGCGCCAGCGCGTAGCCCTCGATGGCCACGTCGTCGCTGTCGACGGTATAGATGACGGCATCCGTGAACTTGCCGTGAAGATCAAGCGTTTTCATTGGCGGCTCGCTGTGCGCGACAGGGCCTGCGACAGACAGACATCAGCGACAGGGAATCATGCCGGGCCTTCTTTGCCGCGTCCGCGGCATGGATGGGCATGGTGGGAATGTGCACAGAGCGGTACAATATTTTTAACTCCTCGTCAATGCAAGGTGCAAATCAAGCTGGTCAAGACGATCAAGGCGAACAACGCGATCAAGGCGTCAAGGATCCTGTGCAGGCGAAGCAGGGAGTGATCCTGGCTGCAGGCCCGCCTGCAGCATCGCCTCACGCAAACAGAAAGCAGCCTTGGACCCGAAGCGCTCGAAGCGTTACCGGCACCGCCCCGCCGGGACCCCCATCCTTGTCTGACGACAAAGTGCAGGCTGCCCACGCCGGCACAACGCATCTACTCCATTCCAGAATATGGAAAGGACAAAAAACAGAAGGCCATTTTTGGGGGGCTGCTTCGTCTTGAGCATGGAGGTCTCGGCCAGGCGCAAGAGCCATGGTCCCTTGCCGACCCATAGCGAGGGCTCCCACCGCAAGCCTGGCCTCCGCAGGCACACAGCGGATTGCCCCGCTACCCTATTTGACCGCCACGCCGCGCTCCCCAGCGCTTCCCCCTCAACGTGCAAGACCTGGCTGCGCCTAGGAGCGACAGTGCTGGGCAAGGGTCTCCTTCAGGATATCAGCAAGCATCCTGCCAAAACGCCGCTCCTGCAGGCATGAACACAGAAGCCCGCCTACTGAGAAGCGCGCATAAAGGCAGGATCGCTCCGGACGCCCGGCGGGGGCTGCGCCCACCAGGGCCGAGACCGGGCTGAACACACCAAAATTCCCCCCGCTGCCCGCTGGGCGCGAGGGATAAAGGCAAGATGCATGTGAAGGACTTCGCCAGAGATGCCGTTGGGAGACAGGCTGGACCTGCGCAGCCCCGGAGACCTTGCACACCCGCAGCGAGGCGTTCAGCAACTTCCAGAACACACGTGCCCATTTTCGCAAAAAATCGTTACTTACACACGGTGGGTAAATCGGTGATTCGGAAAGATTCCTATTGATTTTATTGAAGTTTTTGACCGCTGTTTCTTGCCGGGGACGAAAACGAACATTGCGATGCTTGTTTTTGGCTCTACGGCATGCTTAACATACTGATTTTAAAGAGCACATCACCCACCGTGTGCAAGTACGGATTTTTTTCGCAAACCATCGTGATTTCATCACACAACCCACAGGGGACCCGCGTTGCACTTGAAACGAGCCCCGGGGCGCACAGGGTTCCTTCAAGACCGCAATGCATGGCCAACACTGTCAAAAGCCGGCAGTCCTTCACCAGAACTGCCGGCTTCCTCGTTCTTCAGGGAAGGCGCTTAGCCTCCCCTGAGTCTTCCCCTCCTCAGCCTATTCGGCAAGACCGCGGCGGGACGGCCTGACCACGCCGCCGGCATCCGCGCAGGCCGCTTCGGTGACGTTGCGCTTGGCAATTTCCGCGCACACCTCCCTGAGAAAGGCCGCGCTGATCTCCTTGGAAACGAGGGGCGCCTTCCCCTCCATGGCCACATGCAGGAAGAGGCTCCAGTCGCCGCCCTTGACGCCATCGATGACAAAGCCGTAGGAGAGCCTGCCCTGCATGGCCTTGGCAAAGAGGTCCTGCGCAACGGAGCTCACGGCCTTCTGCGCCGTGCACTTCTCCAGATAGCCGCCCACTTCGCCCCAGATGCGCTGCCGGCGCGTCACGGCGGCTCCACGCATCTGGACTCCGCTCGCCCCCCCGACATCGACGCGGATGCGCTCCCTGAGCGCAAAGGCCAGCCTGGAGCAGAGCTCTCCCTGCTTGATGATGCGGACCAGATCGCCGAGACTGGCCTGGACAAGCAGGCACTTGTCAGAATTCGTGCCGCGGGCCCAGATCACGGCGCACTCCGGGACGGCAAAGCTGCCCGGCCTCCCGGACACGCCGGCGCTCCCGCGAAAGGGATAGTCGGCCGCAGGCTGCCGGCTGGCGCCCTCGGGGAGGAGCACGGCTGCCGGCATGACCTGGCCAGCAGGCGCCATGTCGCCCGACGGCTGTGCCGGCTTCGCGACCTGCGCCGAGGCCGCGTCGCTGCCGAAGGCTTCAGGCAGGGCGTCGCCACCGCACTGGCCAGCCGGCGTCTTCAGGTCCTTCGGGAGAGGCTGGCAAGCCCTGCCGCCAGAAGAGCTCTTGCCCCAGTCGATCGGCAGGGGACCAGAAGCATGGCCAGCCGCGGCCAGGCTGTCCTTGACGTCCTGAATGAAGACCTCCGCCAGGCCGGCGCCATGGCCTTCAGCGGGCGTGACGGGCACAGGCAAAGGCTGGGCTTCGGGACCGGCATCCATGAACCAGCCGGGGAAGCTGGAGAGCGTGTTCTGCGTGCCGTCGCGACGCTTCACCGCCATGCCGTCCTGGGCGTTCGCCGCAGGGGCTGCGGCCCTGGCATCGCCAGAGATGCGGGAATTGCCGTTGTTCGTGCCGTTCTTGCCGTTATGCATGTTTCCTCCGTGTGCTTCGCGGGTCAGGCTGGGCCTGCTCCGCATGACTTGCCGCCCTGGGGTCGTCAGGACGGCGGAACTTGCCGTTGCTTTTGCCGTTCTTGCCGCAGTGCAGGCTGTCCTCTGCGGGCGCGGGTGCCTCGGCGGTGGCCTGGGGCGCCCCGTCCCCTGCAGGCAGGGGCAAACGAGCATGCCCGTCTCGTCCCGACGTTCGGACACGCCCTCCTCCCCGTGCCTGCCGTTCGGAGCCTCAAGGGTCTCGTCAGGCTGCTTTCGACGCAGCTTGCGGCCTGGCCTCCCCTTAGCCGAAGGACGGGCCTTCGCTTTCCCCGCGCTCGTCGCCTTCGGGCTCAGGGTCAGCCTCGGCATCGTCCAGAACGCCGGGGCCATCCCCAGGCTCCAGAAGGTCAGGCCCATCGCAAGCGCCCTCCCCTTGGTCTTCGCGCCCGTGGCCGGCCTGCCCGCGAGACAAGCCTTCTTCGCTGGCGTCGGCCAACCCGGTGCTGCTGTCTGGAAAGCCAGGGGCACAGGCCCCGACCTCCCCCGCTTTCCCGGCTTCACCGCCAGCTGCGGACCATGCCTGTGCCGCGGCGTCCTCACTGGTCTGACTGGCGCCGTCTGCGCCAATCCAGCCGGCCAGCGGGAAGCCCGGCAATCCGCCCGGAAGCTTGCCCCGTGCCGCGCTCTGGAACGCACCCTGGGACGAATGCTGGGACGCATGCTGGGCATCGGCATAGGCAAGGACGTGGGGCTCGCCAGGCGCACCGGCGCCGGCAAGCTCAGGCAGGGACGCGCTGGAACCGGCAGGCTGTCCTGGCAGGGGCTTGCGCAAAGCCGACGGCCCAGACGCCATGCCGGGCTCCATGCCAGGCTTCATGCCAGGCTCCTCCCGGCTCCCCTCGCCCAGCGTCTCGCGCCTGGATTCGGACGGGGTGCGGCCGTCTTCCGCCTCCATGGCGAGCATGGCGGCCAGCCGGGTCCGCCGGCGCTCCTGCTCCCTGTTCAGGGCATGCAGGGCCTCCTGGAGGAGCGCGAAAGGAAACTCGGCCTGGCAGAAGTCCTCCTCTCCCTCAAGGGCCAGCACCAGGGCGCCGGCGCCGGGGCGCCCGCCAGGCTGGCAGGCCAGCGTCCTGATGCCGGCAGGTTCGCTGAGGGCAAAGCAGCACCTGCGCTCCCGCGAGAAGAAGCGCGCCGGCCCCTGCAGGCTCAGCGCCTGCAGCGCAGCGCCCGGCTGCTTCAGGACAAAGTCCGCGTCTGCCAGGTCCAGCGGGCCGGCGATGCCGGCAACGCCTTCGGCAAGCAGGAGCTCGGGCTGCAGGGAGGGGCCCTTGCCAGCCTGCCAGATTCCCTGGGCGAGGCCGCAGAGCATGGTCAGCTCTTCCCGGTTCGGGGCGATGAGGGCGCGCAGGCCCGTCCCCTGCGCTTCCGGCGAGGCGAGGATGGCCCGGCCGTCGAGGTCGAGGAAGGGCCCGTTCTCGGGAAAGAAGCGCCGCTCCTGGCGGTCGGCAATGATCTGGCGGGCCGTCTCGAGCCCGGCAGCCAGGCATTGCCGGGGGTCGCCGTAGAAGCGGCCGCAGCTGGCAACGACGCTGTCCTGCCGGGGATCGCTCACCTCGAAGCGCCAGACCTGGCCCTGCAGCCAGCTGCTGGCATCCCTGACCTCGTACTCGAGCAGGATCAGGGCGCGCTGCCGGCGCTCGGCAGGCGTGCTGCGGGGCCAGATGCGGGCAGCCTCGGCGGGGCTCAAGGCCGCCAGTCCCACAGGGTCGCGCAGCCCCTTCCCTCTGCCTGCGCCATGCGGGGG
>DFDR01000069.1:15281-16180 GCA_002369295.1 Desulfovibrionaceae bacterium UBA3823 | reverse complement strand
AGCTGTGGCGGAAGGTGTGGGGAGAGACGTCCCGGACTATGCCTGCCTTGCGGGCCGAGTCCTTCACGAGCTTCCACACGTACTGGCGCGTCAGGCCGAGGCCCCTGCGGCCGACGAAGACGCGGGGGCAGGCCGGCTTGAAGTGCGGGCGCACGCCGCTGAGATAGGCGTCCAGATCCCGCTGCATGCGCGCGTGCACGGGAACAGTGCGCTCCTTGCGGCCCTTGCCGAAGACCTGGACCGTCCCTCTGGCCAGATCCACGTCCTTGAGCTCGAGGGCGACGAGCTCCGAGACGCGCAGGCCGGCGGCGTAGAGCAGGGCCAGCATGCAGGCGTCGCGCCGGCCCCTGTCCGTGGACGCATCGGGCGCGGCCAGCATGCGGCCGATTTCCTCCTGGGAGAAGAATTCCGGCAGATGCAGGGGAAGCTTGGGATTCTCGCAGTCCTCGGCCGGATTGGCGTCGATTTCGCCCTCGTCCAGAAGATGGCGGAAGAAGGCCCGCAGGGCGGAAAGGCGCCGCGCCAGGGTCCTGGGGGCGTCTCCCTGCGCCCTGCGCCAGGCAAGAAAGCAGTCGGCCGAGGCGTCGTCGAAGACGCAGGGGCGCCCCCCGCCAAGCTCGGTGAGAAAGGCCAGAAGGCAGTCTATGTCCTGGGCGTAGGACGCCTCGGTGGCAGGCGAGAGGCCCCGCTCGGCGAGCAGGGCGTCCTCCCACTGGCGGGCAAGGCCCTGCAGGGCCTGGGGGGCTGGCAGAAGCGCGGCTGGCATGGGTGGTTCAGGCTTGCTGGCGTGGCGTGGAAAAAAGGGAGGGGAAGCGGACTTGTCCTGCAGCCATGGTAGTCCCACTCTTGCCTGCGGGCAAGGGAGCCCGCAGACACGCAGACAAGGACTCCCGCAGACA
>DFDR01000069.1:7645-15222 GCA_002369295.1 Desulfovibrionaceae bacterium UBA3823 | reverse complement strand
CGCAGACAAGGACTCCCGCAGACAGGGGAGCCCGCGGCCAGAGGAGCCTGACGGCCTGCAGGCGCCGGCCAGGCTTTTGACGCAGGCAGGCCCTCCGGATAGGATGACCGCCATGAACAGGCATACCGTCTACCTCGGCCTTGGCGCCAACCTGCCTCCGGCTGCCGGGCGCGTCGCCAGGGCCCTCGCCGAGATTGGCAGGATTCCCGGCCTCGCCCTCGGCCAGGCCTCGCCGCTCTACCTCACCGAGCCCCAGCTCTATCGGGACCAGCCCTGGTTTGCCAACCAGGTGGCGCGCTTTTCTGCCGACGCCTCCTGGGAGCCCGTGCCGCTCATGCGGCGCCTTCTCGAGCTCGAGACCGCCCTCGGCCGGGTCAGGAGCGCCGACCCCGGGCTGCGCTACGGCCCCCGGGCCATCGACATCGACATGCTGCTCTTCGACGGCCTGGTCTCGGCCGATCCCGTCTGCACCCTGCCGCACCCGCGGCTGGGGGAGCGGGCCTTCTGGCTCGTGCCCCTGCGCGACATCGCGCCGGATCTGCTGGTGCAGGGCACCCCCGTGGGCAGGCTTCTGGAAGGCCTCCGCTGGTCCTCGGAGGGCGGCCGCATCTGGCAGGCGCAGCCCTAGACCGGCCGGCGCGGCGTTTTTTTCCATGACGCCGGCAGGGCTTCGTGCTAGCCTTGCGCTCCGGCGCCCCGGGGCGCCCTTTTCCCTACCGCCTGCGCCACCGCGCCAAGGAGTCTCCCATGATCAGATGGATAGTTCTCGCCCTCGCCATATATCTGCTCTACCGCCTCTTCGCCAACGACTTCCTCAAGAAGCGCAAGAAGGACGAGCAGGAGGCGAGCACGAACATGAAGAAGAAGATCGAGGCCGGCGAGATGGTCAAGGATCCCGAGTGCGGGGCCTACGTGCCGGTGGACGACAGCGTCACGGTGCGCGACGGCGACAAGGTCTACCACTTCTGCAGCTACGACTGCCGCAGCAAATACCTCAAGCGCATTGCCGAGGGCGGCGACAGCCCGGCCGGACAGCCCCGGCAGTAGCGCAGGGCCTCTGCCGCCCGGGCCTGCCCGGCGCAAGCCCGCATCAGGGATCTTTCTGCCATGCGCCTGAAGCTCGTTCTCGCCTACGACGGCACCGGCTGGCACGGCTGGCAGATCCAGGCGCCCTCGCTTGCCCTCGGCACCGTCCAGGGCCAGCTGGAGCAGGCCCTCTCGCGGCTGGCAGGCGCGCCCGTTGCCGCCTTTGGCTCCGGCCGCACGGACGCCGGCGTCCACGCCCTCGGCCAGACTGTGCACTGCGACGTGGCAGACGAGCGCTTCCCGAAGATCAGGGACTGGCGGCATGCGCTCAACGCCCTTTTGCCTTCCGCCATCCGGGTGCTTTCCTGCGAGCCCTGCCCGGACAGCTTCCACGCCCGCTTTTCCGCCAGGGCCAAGACCTACCGCTACCGCTTCTGGCAGGAGCCGGGCTTTGTCCTGCCGTGGCTTGCGCCCTTCGTCTGGCGCTGCGGGCCCCTGGACGCGGAGAGCATGCGCAGGGCGCTGGAGGCATTGAAGGGCGCGCACGACTTTGCCAGCTTCGCCAATGCCGGCACGCCCGTGCAGGACACGGTGCGCACCCTCTATGCCCTGGAGCTTGCCGAGGAGTCCTGGGATCCCTGCCTTGAGCAGTCCCTCCCCTGCCTGCCTCCGCACCGGCCGGCCCTGCGGCTCGACGTCACGGGCTCGGGCTTCCTCAAGCAGATGGTGCGCAACATCGCGGGGCTCCTGCACGACGTGGGCAAGGGAAAGATCGATCCCTGCCAGGTTCCATCCTTCCTTGAAGGCCGCTCCCGCGCCTGCCTTCCCTCGAGAACGGCGCCGGCCTGCGGTCTGGCCCTGCTCAAGGTGCACTACACTGGCGTCTTTCCGGGCTCTCCCGGCAGAGGCACGGGCGGGCTGGCCCGGGAGGCGGATCGTGAACTTTGAAGAAGCCCTTGAACTTGGACGCCGGGGCGTCAGGGTCTGCCGTCCCGGCTGGGAGGAGGACTTTCTGCTCGTCCGGGAGGGCAGGCCCGTCAGGGGGCGCTTCCTGGGCGAGTCCAGCCTTGCCCGCATGCGCGGCTGGGAGCCCTCGGACGAAGACAGGCTGGCCCTCGACTGGCGCCTCTTCCGCCGGGTTCTGCCGGACGACTGGGAGGGCTGCGATCTGCCCACGCCGCGGCAGGCGGACTAAGGCCGGCAAGGACTGCCCGACGCGTCCGTCTGACGGCCTTCCGGAATGACTGGAGGCTGGCTTTGATCCCTTGCCAAAGCATAGTCGCAGGCATACAATTCTGATTCTTGATATCGCTAATAATTCAAGCTGGTTAGCTAATGAAATCGGAGCCAATGGATTTGGAACGCGCAGCGCCTCCCAGACGCTTCTCCCCGCTCGCCGTCTGGGGCATGGCGTTTGGCTCATGCGTCGGCTGGAGCGCCTTCGCCATGCCCGGCACCGTCTTCCTGCCGCTGGCAGGGCCGCTGGGCACCTGCATCGGCCTTTTCCTCGGCATGCTCTGCCTGCTGGTTGTTGCCTGCAGCTACCACTACCTGCTCCAGGGCCAGGCCGGCGACGACGGCGGCAGCTACAGCTGCGTGCGCGGCGTCCTCGGCGACGACCACGGCTTTCTCTGCGCCTGGTTCCTCTGGCTTGCCTATGCGTCCATCATCTGGGCCAACGCGGCGGCCATCGCCCTGCTGGCGCGCCGCTTCGGGACAGGCGCGCTCGCCAGCGGCCTGCACTACACGATTGCCGGCAGCGAGGTCTGGCTCGGCGAAGTGCTCTTCACAGCCTGCGTCATCGCCGCCTTCGGCGGCCTCTGCCTGCTGCGCGGCCGCCATGCCGTGCTGCTGAACACGGTGCTGGCCGTCCTGCTTGCGGCAGGCATTGCCTGGTGCTTTGCCGGCGTCTTTGCCGACTCGGGCGGGCTTGCGGGCCTTGCGCCGGCCTTTGCGCCAGGGACGCGCCCCGCCTTCCAGGTCTTCGGCGCGCTGGCGCTGGCCCCCTGGGCCTTCGTGGGCTTCGAAACCGTCTCCCACGTGGCGGGCGAGACCTCCTTCCCCAGGCGCCGCCTCGTCTGGTGCGTCGCGGCCGGCCTCTTCGCCGCCCTTGCGGCCTACGCGGCCCTTGCCGCCACGGCCGCGGCTCCCCTCGCCAAGGAGGGCTGGCGCGCCTATGCCGAGGCCAGGACCGCCGGCGCCGGGACGGCCATGGGCGGCATTCCCGTCATCGCCGCCGTTGCCGAGCACATGGGGCCCGCCGGCACGATCGTGCTTGCGGCCAGCGTGCTCGCGGCCGTCGGCACGGGCGTGACGGGCTGCACCATTGCGCTTTCCCGCCTGACCTGCACCCTTGGCGAGAGCGGCGTGCTGCCTGCCTGGTTTGCCAGGCGCACGGCGGGCGGCGTGCCGCGCAACGCCATCCTCTTCACCATGGCCGTCTCCGTGCCCGTGATCGTCGCGGGGCGCACCACCATTGGCTGGATCGTGAACGTTGCCTCCGTGTGCGCCTCCATTGTCTACGCCTACGTCGCCATGGCGGCCTTCGTGCAGGCCCGCAGGGCAGGCGACAGGCTGCACGAGGTCCTGGGCCTTGCAGGCACGGCCATAGGCTGCGCCTTCTTCCTCTTCGTTGCCATGCCGAGCGTGTGGTCCATAGGCACGCTGGACACGGAAAGCTACTGCATCTTCGCCGTCTGGGGCATACTTGGCATCTGCCTCTTCCTCTCGGTGCTCAGGCGCGACCGCGAGGGGCGCTTCGGCCGCTCCGCCCTGGTCTGGCTCTTCATGCTCTTCTTCATCTTCACCTCCTCGCATCTGTGGATACGCCTGGAGGCGCACGACTCGGCCATCAGCATCATGGCCTCGGCCGCAGCGCACTTCCACGTCCAGAAGGGCACGCCCGACGAGACCTTCATCGAGGGCCAGATGGAGGCCTTCGGCCAGCACATGGTGCGCGACAGCGCGCTCCAGATGGTCCTCGTGGCCCTGATCATCGCCGTGGTCTTCGGCATGTACTGGCTCATGCGCGCCCGCTGGAGGCAGGTGGAGACCAGGCGCATCCAGGCCGAGGAAGCCAGCCGGCTCAAGAGCGGCTTCCTCTCGTCCATGTCCCACGACTTCAGGACGCCCATGAACGCCGTCATCGGCTTCACCAACCTGGCGCTCGCCAGGCACGACGTGCCGACCATCCACGCCTACCTGCACAAGATCAGCCTCTCGAGCAGCCACATGCTCTCGCTGGTCGACAACGTGCTCGAGATGAGCCGGCTCGAGGGGGGCAGGATGAAGCTCCACCTCTCGCCGGTGAACATTCCGGAGCTGCTCCGCGCCCTCCACGTCATGCTTCTCGGCCAGGTCGCGGCCAAGCGCCACACCGTGGACGTCAACGCCTTGGGCGTGCGGCACGAGAACGTGCGCTGCGACAAGATGCGCCTGTCCCAGATTCTGCTCAACATCTGCGGCAACGCCATCAAGTTCACCCCGCCGGGCGGCCACGTGGAGCTCAACATCCGCGAGCTCGATCCGGAAAGCGCGCAGAACGAGGCCAGCTTCGAGATATGCATCAAGGACAACGGCATCGGCATGTCCAAGGAGTTCCTGGAGCGCCGGTTCCAGGCCTTCGAGCGCGAGGGCGGAGACGCCGAGCAGAAGCTCGGCGGCACGGGCCTCGGCATGGCCGTCACCATGCAGCTCGTCTCGCTCATGCAGGGCACCCTCCGCGTGGAGTCGGAGCCCGGCAAGGGAACGGAATTCATTATCGGCCTGCGCTTCCCCCTTGCCCGCGAGGCCGAGGCCGGCGCCGGCGCCGCGGAGGACTTCGACGCCTCCGGCTTGAAGGTGCTGGTCGCCGACGACGACAGCAAGGCCTGCAGCGCCCTCATGGGGCACCTTGCCGCCATGGGCGCGTCCGCCGAATGGACCATGTCCGGCCACGAGGCCATCCAGCGCTTCGAAGAGGCCCAGAGCAGGGACGATCCCTTCGACGTGTGCATCCTCGAATGGCGCATGCGCGACATGTCGGGCTCGGACGTGGCCAGGGAGATATCCGCGGCTGCCGCCCGCGGGGGGCGCGGCGTCGGCCTCGTGCTCGTCACGGCCTACGACATCGAGAAGGTCAGGCAGGACGCCGAGGGCACGGGGACGGGCGCCGTCTGCGCCAAGCCCGTGTTCGCCTCGGATCTGCGCCGGGCCCTCGCCCTGGCCTGCAGCCGCCGCTCCCCCAGGGCCGCCGAGAGCGGCGGGAAGGACGTGGACTTCACCGGCAAGCGCGTGCTGCTCGTGGACGACATCGAGGTCAACCGCGAGATTGCGGCCGCCGTGCTCGCCATGAGCGGCTTCGAGATCGACGAGGCCGAGGACGGCGTTCAGGCCGTGGCCAAGGTGGCGGAGGCCGAGGCCGGCCGCTACGACGTGGTGCTCATGGACCTGCAGATGCCCAACATGAACGGCTTCGACGCCACGCGCGCCATCCGCGCCCTGGCGGACAAGGCCAAGGCCCGGGTGCCTGTCGTCGCCCTGTCGGCCAATTCCAGCGACGAAGACATCCAGGCCGGCCGCGAGGCCGGCATGGACGGCCATCTTTCCAAGCCCATCGACATGGAAAAGCTCTTCGCCCTGCTCAGGCAGGTCGTTGGCGCCTAGGAGCAAGCCATGCCCGTTCCCAGCGGCTTCAGCGATTTTGCCGAACGCATTCCCGGCGGCTTTCTGATCTACCAGGCCGGCGGCGACGAGCGCATCCTGCTCGCCAACAGCACCCTGGCGGCCATGTTCGGCTGCAGCGGAACCGAGGACTTTCTGGCCTTTGTCGGCGGAAGCTTCCGCGGGCTCGTCCATCCCGACGATCTCGATGCCGTGGAGCGCTCCATTGCGAGCCAGATCGCCCAAAGCGAGGCCCGAACCGACCACGTCGTCTTCCGCATCCGCCGCAAGGACGGCCGGGAGGCCTGGGTTGCCGGCTACGGGCACCTCGCGAGCGCCGGACAGGAGGGCGGTCTCTGCTGCTGCTCCCTCTAGACGTGACGGCCATGAAGCGGGCCGAGGAGGCAGGACGCCGGGCCGGCGAGGCCCTCCAGTCGGAAAAGCGCCTCAACGAGGCCAAGAACCGCTTCATCTTCAACCTCTCCCACGACATCCGCACGCCCATGAACGCCGTCATCGGCTACGCGGGGCTGGCGGCCAGGCACCTCGACGACCCCAAGGCGGCCGCCGGGCGCCTGGAGCGGGTGACCATGGCCGCCAGGCACATGCTCGCGCTCATCGGCGGCCTGCTCGAGCTGGCCGAGGCGGACGGGGGGGCCATGCGCCTCAACGTGGCGCCGCAGGTGCTCTCGCGCGTCGTGGAAGATGCCGTTGACATGGGGCGGAGCCTGATCGGGGAGAAGGGCCTCGCGCTGGATCTCGACCTCGAGGAGGGCGGGGATGCCGTCATGATCGACGCCAACCGCTTCATGCGCGCCGTGGGCAGCCTCCTTGCCAACGCCGTCAAGTTCACTCCCCGGGGCGGCCGCATCGGCGTTGCCGTCAAGCGGCTGGCCGCCTCGGACGCAGGCTGGGTGCGCTATGCCGTCAGCGTCGAGGACAGCGGCTGCGGCATGGAGCCGGAATTCGTCAAGCTCGCCTTCGGCGCCTTCGAGCGCAGCGAGACCTCGACCAGGTCCGGCCATGCCGGCACCGGCATCGGCCTCGCCGTGGTCAAGCGCATCCTCGATGCCATGGGCGGCACCATGACCGTGGAGAGCCAGCCGGGCAAAGGCTCGCGCTTCACCATGAGCATTCCCCTCAAGCTGGCGGACCGCCCCAGCGCCGCGCCCCTGGCTGCGGATGCCTGCGCCCCGGAAGGGCGGGGCAGGGTGCTGGTCGTCGAGGACATCGAGATCAGCCGCCTGCTGGCCCAGACGCTGCTGGAGGAGGCCGGCTACACCGTCGATGCCGTGGCAGACGGCTGCGATGCCGTCGAGGCCATGGCCAACAGCCCCGAAGGCTGGTACTCGGCCGTGGTGATGGACATCCAGATGCCCGTCATGAACGGCTGCGAGGCAGCCAGAACCATACGCGCCCTTCCGCGCGGCGACGCGGCCTCGCTGCCCATCGTCGCCCTCAGCGCCAATGCCAGGGACGAGGACAGGGCCCAGTCCCTGGAGAGCGGCATGAACGCCCCCCTGGCCAAGCCCCTCGACATCGCCGAACTCACGGCCGAACTCGACAGGGCGCAGGCTGCGCGCAGCCGCCGTCTAGACGCGTCGGCGCCGTCTCTCTCCGCCGGCCGGGCGCCGCGTCAGGCCGCGCGGCAGGGAAAAAGGCTTGGCAAGGCATTGCTGCAAGCGCTACCTAAGATGGAGGCACCGATCCTGCCAGGCCCGGCGGCCGGCGGGATCCCTCAATGCTCCCTGTACCGCCTTCCATCAAGGAGGTCTCCATGCTGCTGAAAAAGTGCATGCTTCCCTGCCTCGTCGCAGCCTCGCTGGTCGCCGGCGGCTGCGAGTCGCGCTACATGGCCCCCCTGCTCGTCGGCTCGGCTGCCGTCATCGGCACGGCCGCCCTCGTCGGCG
>DFDR01000069.1:1633-7579 GCA_002369295.1 Desulfovibrionaceae bacterium UBA3823 | reverse complement strand
CCGCAAGCCAGGAGAAGAAGAAGCAGAATCCGGACCGTCAGGCCAGCGCCAGGCTCTACGATCAGGCCCCCGTCTTCGACGGCTACGACGGCCCCTACCGCGTCTTCTTCTCCGACAGCCCCGGGCGTTCGGGCGACTATGTCGTCACCCTCTCCAGCGCTTCGGGCTCCAGCTTCGACAAGGTCGCCAACAGGCGGGGCGTCTCCGAATTCCTGCTCAGCGACGTGCGCCAGGAGGACGCCACGCTGGAGGACCGCTGGAACAACAGCGAATACAACCACGAAAAGCACGGCGTGTTCTGCTACTTCCGCGAGGATTCGCCCGACGACGTGCGCTTCGTCATCGCCAGGCGCGGCCGCTGAGGCCGGCGCCGGCTCCGCCATTGCAGCCCTCCCCGCTGCCCTCCCGCAGCCGGGAGGGCTTTGCTGACCGGGCTGCAGCCTGGGGCCGCAGGGATGGGCGCAGCCGCCCGGCGGCAGGCTAGCGCCGGCGCCTCGGCTTGCCCTTGGGCGCCTGGCCAGGCTGGGGGGCCTGGCCCTGGGGCGCGGCCACGCCGTTGACGTTGTCGACGATGTTCTTCACCCACTTGGGGTCGAGCCATTCGATGGGCGTGACCTCGATGCCGCCGACGATGATGCCGAAATGGAGGTGGTCGCCGAAGGCGAGGCCGGTCTGGTCGGTGCGGCCGATGATCTGGCCCTTGGCAACGGCGTCGCCGGCCTTGACGTCGAAGTTCTGCATATGGGCGTAGAGGGAGAAGACGCCGAGGCCGTGGTCGATGAGGCAGAGGTTGCCGTAGACGCCGAGCTCGCCCGTGAAGACCACCTTGCCGTCGTTGGCGGCCGGTATCTCGGCGTTGCGCAGGCTGGCCAGATCGATGCCGAGGTGGGAGGCCTCGCCGATGAGCTGGCCGTTGTAGTAGAGGGTGCGGTGGTCGGCGAAGCTGGCGCGCACGGCGGCCCGGGGCAGCTGCATGAAGCCGCCGTTCCAGAGCATGGCGCCGGCTGAGCTTCTCGTGAGCTCGAAGAGCCGCTCCATGTTCTGGCGTCGCACGGCGTCGTTGATGGCAAGGTAGCACTGCATGGGGTCGCCGACGCCGGGGGTCAGGTGGGAGAGCTTCTCGTGGACCCGGTTCAGGAAGGCGTCGGTGACGGTGATCTTGTCGTCCTTGAACCTGCGGTCGAAGGGCATGACGGTGATGTGGCTGCGGGTGACGTTGCCGGCGCCGTCGGTCGCCGTGATCTCGACGCTCTTCTTGAAGTCCTGCGGGCTCATCCTGTAGGGGAAGGGGTAGATGCAGACCCAGGAGCCGTCCTTCTGCAGGAAGGCGGGCACGAGGAAGTTGCCGTTGATGAGCACGCCCGTGTCGTGGATCTCCTCGCTGGCCGTGTAGCGTATGACGGCGCAGCCGCCGCGGCCGATGTGCGGGGGCAGGGTCTTGATGGAGAGCCTCGGCGGCTGGGTGTCGAGGGTCATGGGCAGGGCGAGGGTGCGGGTGTTGCCGTGGCCGAAGCCGGCCAGGGACCCGTCCGTGGCCTTGATCTCGAGCTCGAAGGCGCCGTCCTGGAGGTTCGCGTCCTTCAGGGGCACGGTTTCGGTGCGGTCCGTCAAGCCGTCCTCGTAGCGCTTCCTGTAGAATTCCTGCACCTGGCCGTCGCGGCGTATGGCCAGGGAGAGCTCCCGCACGCCCGCCTTGTCCTTCATGCGCACGGCAAGCTTCGTGTTCGGGGAGATGCGGTCCACTTTGGGCTCCACGGCTATCTCCGGGCCCTCCATGTCGTAGACAAAGGACCACACCCCGAAGGCCAGGACGGCCAGCACGAGGACAACGAGCAGGTTGGGCAGAAGGCGGGTTCGCATCTTCAAGGACTCCTTTAAGGGCAGACGGGTCGCGCGGCCTGAGGCAGCGCCCAGGAGGGCAATCTTGCACAACGAGGCCGGATAATCAAGTTTCTAGAAAAACTCTAAGAGTAGGCGCTCCGCCAGGGGTATGGACAGGGCAGGGGAAAGGCCGTAACAGAGAGCGGATCAGGAACGCCCTCTGCGGGGCACATGGCGGGATCGCATGGCAGGAGCATATGGACGAAGCACGATTTGAACGGGGAGGGGCGCAGGCCCTGAGCGCGGCAGAGGCCGTGGCTGAGCGCAGCCGCAGGCTCATGGTCCGTGAACTTGCGCGGCAGGGCATTGCCGATCCGGCGGTGCTGGCGGCCATGGGCGCCGTGCCGCGCCACCGCTTCGTGGATCCGGCCCTCCGGGCGAGAGCCTATGCCTTCCAGACCCTGCCCATCGGCTTTGGCCAGACCATCTCCCATCCCTTCACCGTCGCCCGCATGACCTCGCTGCTCGGCGTTTCCCGGGGCATGCGCGTGCTCGAAGTGGGCACGGGCTCGGGCTACCAGACGGCCGTGCTCGCCTGCCTCGGCTGCCGGGTCTACACCGTGGAGCGCCTGCCCGGCCTCTACCGGCGCGCGGCGGCCGTGCTCTCGGAGCTCGGCATCGACGTCGATGCCAGTCCGCCTGCCGGCGCCCCGGCCTTTCCCCAGCCCGGCCCCCTTGCGGCCCTGCGGCCGGGAAGGGTGTGCATGCGCCTTGGCGACGGCACCCTCGGCCTTGCGGGCGGCCTGAGCTTCGACAGGATCATCGTCACTGCCGGCGGGCCCCAGATCCCCGCGCCGCTTGCCGGACAGCTTGACGAAAAGGGAATCATGCTTATTCCTGTGGGAGGACGCCCGCGCGAGCAGCGGCTCAAGCGCTGCTGGAAGGAGCGGGGCGCCCTGCGCGGCCAGGACTTGGGCCCTGCCGTCTTCGTGGATCTCGTGGGCAACCACGGGTGGCAACCTTAGCGGTCCGCACGGCCCCCCCTGCAGCTCTGCACGGGGCGGCCTTCCGGACACCGGAGTGACTATGGCTGACTGTTCCAGCTGCGGATCCGCCGGATCCTGCAGCTCCAAAGGCACCGGCACCTGTCCGAGCGAGCTCATCGCCCAGCAGGACAGGGACATCGCCAACAACCTCGCGCACATCAAGCACAAGCTCTTCGTCATGAGCGGCAAGGGCGGCGTCGGCAAGAGCTCCGTCGCCGTCAACGTGGCCTGCGCCATGGCGAAGCTCGGCTACCGCGTGGGCATACTCGACGTCGACATCCACGGCCCCAGCGTGCCGAACCTGCTCGGCCTCCAGAAGGCCGAGATCAACGTCAACGCCCAGAACCAGCTTCTGCCCGCGCTCTACAAGAATCTCAAGGTCATCTCCATGGACTCCCTGCTCCAGGACAAGGATCAGGCCATCATCTGGCGCGGCCCCAAGAAGGCCTCCGCCATCCGCCAGTTCATCGGCGACGTGGCCTGGGGCGACCTTGACTTCCTCGTCATCGACTCCCCGCCAGGAACCGGCGACGAGCACATGACCATCCTGCAGTCCATTCCGGACGCCGAGTGCGTCGTGGTCACCACCCCGCAGGAAATCTCGCTTGCCGACGTGCGCAAGTGCATCAACTTCATCCAGGTGACCAAAGCCCGCCCCGTGGGCGTCATCGAGAACATGAGCGGACTTGTCTGCCCCCACTGCCACAAGGAGATCGACCTCTTCAAGAAGGGCGGCGGCGAGAAGCTCGCCAGGCAGGAGAAGATGAACTTCCTCGGCGCCATCCCCCTCGATCCGGCGGCCGTCGTGGCAGCCGACAACGGCGTTCCCGTGGTCGAGATGGACGAGGCCAGCCCCACCCGGGAGGCCTTCCTCGAGGTGGCGAGAAACATCGTGAAGATCTGCACCGAAGGGGGCAAGTAGGGCCTTTCCCTGCTCCTGCCCGCCCTGGCAGGACTTTTTCGAGGGCGCCTGTGCCGATTTTTCCGCACGGCGCCCTTTTTTCGCGTCCCTGCGCCAGCCCCGCTCTGCCGGCCTCCCTTGCCGGCGTCTTCCGGCAGGCGCGCATTTTCTCTTTTCTCCACAGGGGAAGTATGGTAGCCAAGAGGGCTGAAACGGCCTTTTCCCCAAGGAGCGCCATCTCCATGCACATCACTCTTGCAACGAAAATAACGCTCATGCGCGTCATCCTGGTGCCCGTCGTGGTGGCGCTGCTCTACTTCGAGGGCGCGGCCACGTGCCGGCTCGCGGCCCTTGCCTTCATTCTGGCCTCGGTCACCGACTGGCTGGACGGCTACATCGCACGCTCCTGCCACATGGTGAGCAACATGGGCAAGTTTCTGGATCCCCTGGCCGACAAGGTGCTCATCTGCTCGGTGCTCATCATGCTCGTCATGCTCGGCTGGGCGCCGGCCTGGGTCGTCATCGTCATCGTCTCGCGGGAGCTCATCGTGACGGGCCTGCGCACCATCGCCATCGACGAGGGCATCGTCCTCGCGGCGGACAGGTACGGCAAGCTCAAGACCGTGCTGCAGATGTTCGCCTCCGTCCCCCTCATGCTCCACTATCCCCTCTGGGGCGTGGACATGCACAGCCTGGGAACCGTGCTCCTCTACCTCTCCATGGTCATGGCCGTCTTCTCGTGCTGGAACTACTGCAGGGGCTTCTTTGCCGCCGTCAAGGACGAGCAGGGCAGGGAAGCAGAGAACTAGGCGCAGACCGGCGGGAGCAAGGCATGGACAGGAACACCGCGCTGCGCGAACGGCTCAGAAGCTGCATTGCGGCCGTCCTCGATCTGGAGGAAGACTTCCGCGCCCAGGGCATGGACCGCGCCCTCGGCGAGGAAATGGCCTTGCTGAAGAGCTATGCGGCCCGCCTTGACGGCATCAGCGTGGACGAAGAGGAGCTCGCCAGGCTCGAGATGCTCACGGCAAAGATACTCAACGAATGCGTTCTGGAAGGCCGCGTGTCCGCCAACCGGGACAAGGTGCTGCAGTAGATGTTCTGGCGCGTCTTCCTCCTCTGCGCGTTCGCGCTCGTCAACGTCCTTCTGCTCTACCGCATGGTGTGGGGGACCAACGGCCTCGTGGACTACGCCGCCCTCAAGGCGGAACACGCCCAGATCGCCTCCCAGATCAAGGCCCTCGACAGTGAGAACCGCGCTTTGTCCCAGGAGATACGCCTGCTGAGGAACGATCCCAAGTACGTGGAAAAGATGGTTCGCCAGCGGCTCCACTACCTGCGGGCCAACGAAGTGCTCTACCTTTTCGACGCGCACCCTCAAACAGGAGCCCGTTAGGATGACCGAAAAAATTGAGTGGTACAGGGAAGTTCTGGCGCTCGAGCCCAATTCCAAGATTTTCTTTCCGCTGGCCAGGATGCTCGAGCGCGAGGGCGAACTCGCGCAGGCCTGCGAGGTGCTGAAGGAAGGGGTGCGCCGCCACGGCGAATTCCTCGAAGCGCGCCTTTTCCTCGTGGAGCTCCTGGAGCGCCTTGGCCGCAGGGACGAATGCGCGGCCGAGGTCGAGGTGCTAGCCGGCATGCTCGCCCGCTACGAGGGCTTCTGGTCGGCCTGGTCCGCCAGCGCCGGCCGCGCAGGACAGGACCCCGCGCTCTTCGTGCGCATGCTCGGCCTTTCCCTGAAGCAGCCCGATCTCACCGTGGCCGAGCTGCTGCGCCGCGGGCTCGACAGCTTCGGCCAAGGGCAGGGCAAGGCCTGGGACCAGCCCGGAGCAGTCCAGACCGGAACAGTCCAGTCCGGAGCGGCTCAGCCTGAAGCAATCCGGTCCGGAGCAGTCCAGCCTGAAGCGGCTCAGCCTGAAGCGCCCAGGCCGGCATCGTCTGAGCCCGCATTGCCGGCATCCGAAGCGGCGGGGGACGCACCGTCCCTCTCCGAAGCCTCCGCTAGTGATGCTATCGGCACGCGGCAGACGCCGGTCCCGTCCCGCGCAGCCTCGCGACTGGCAGCCGAGGAGGCGCCGGCGGAAGGCCAGCGGCTCCCTGCAGCCGAAGCAGAGGCCATGCCGGAGGAAACTTCGGCTGGCGCGTCCTGCGCCGAACCTGCCGAGGCTAAGCCCGCGG
>DFDR01000069.1:0-1576 GCA_002369295.1 Desulfovibrionaceae bacterium UBA3823 | reverse complement strand
GAGGCTAAGCCCGCGGCTGCCGAAGCCGAACCCGCGGCTGCCGAAGCCGACCCCGTGCCAGGCAAGGCCGAACCCGCGACTGCCGAGGCCAAACCCGAGTCTGCCGAAGCCGAACCTGCGCCAGGCAAGGCCGGCGGCGCGTCCTTGAAGCCGGCGGCGGCGAAGCGTCCCGTCCAGGCTCCGAAGGCGGGCGGCACCTCCCTGCGCACGCGTTCCATGGCCGAAGTGCTGGCAGAGCAGGGCGATCTCGCCTCTGCCGCAGAAATCTACGACGAGCTTGCCATGGCCGCTCCTGAAGGAGAGCGGGACGTCCTTTTACGGCGCCGGGACGAGCTCAAGGCCCTGCAGGCCGCGCAGCCGCAGGCTCCCGGCAGGGCGGCGGAGGTCGCCACCGAGGGCGCGGCCAGCTCCACCAGGAAAATTCTCAATCTGCTCGAGACCCTCGCCGTGCGCGTCGAGGCGAGAGCCAACAGCTAGCGTTAAGGGAGTAGTGTTTTGTCGACAACGATACGCAAGGGCCTGCTGCTTTCCTGCCTGGTGGCAGCGCTGGGCATGGGCGCAGGCTGCAACAAGTGGCAGCCTACGAAGGACGTCTGGAAGGGCACCAAGAGCCTCTGGCACGAATACGTCAGCCCGCCGGCAAGCATCGACTACGACGACAAGGCTGAGCTCTCCGAGCGGGGCCAGGCTCTGGTCAACGGCATGATGAGCACCGACGTGGAGCTGGAGCGGCTCGAGCGCATCATGCTCAATGCCGACAAGCCGCCGACGCGCGGCTGGATGCAGGACTTTTTCGCCCGCTGCCCCTGGATCGACGGCTTTGCCGGCGTGAAGTCCGACGGCACTGTGCTCGGCCAGGAGGCCGCTCCCGGCCGGCCGCAGCGCACCCTCGACTTCAACGCCATACTCTACGAGGACGCCAAGCAGAACACGCGCGCGCTGCGCTGCGACGTGCAGCAGACGCCCAACGGCCCCGAAGTGCTGATCGCGGCCCCCCTCTACGACGGCGTGGACTTCCTCGGCGCCGTGGTCGCCTACTTCAGCATGGAGACCCTGGCCTCCTACGCCAAGACCCCGCAGGAGGTCGTGATCCTCACGCCCCAGGCCCTGCTGTGGCCCGGCCGCTACGACTTCGCCTCCACGCCGCTTGCCGGCATCGACTGGGCCGAGGCTGCGACCAAGTCCCACGCCGGCACAGTGAAGAACGCCAACGGCACCTTCGCCTATCAGATCCGCTATTTCGGCAACATGCCCATCGTCTTTGGCGTCGTGGATTCGGGCTCCTTCCCCGACGGCAAGGGCGGCGCCGCCCAGGGCCTTGCCTTCTTCCCCAAGCGCGAGCAGCTGCCTCCGCCGCCGCAGAAGGAGCGCACCCGCAAGCGTCCCGAAGGTGCGGGGCTCGGCGCAGAGGAGCAGCAGCCCTCGCCGCAGGAAGAGCAGGAACTTGCCCGCCAGGAAGCCGAGCGCAAGGAATACGAGCGCCAGGTCATGGAGGAGCGCCGCAAGGCCTACGAGCAGCAGCGTCGCGCCATGATGCGCCAGCAGCAGGCCCGCTACGAGCAGTACCGCCAGCAGC
>DFDR01000035.1:7329-12984 GCA_002369295.1 Desulfovibrionaceae bacterium UBA3823 | reverse complement strand
TGCGGACAACGGCATGGGGCGATCCAAACGACACGGTCAACGTTTCCTTCGCCTACAGCAAGACTCTTGCCTTCTGGCGCCTCGAGGCCCTTGCCGGCTTTGGCCTGTGCGCCTTCGCCCTGACATGCCTTGCCGCAGGGCTTGCGGGCGGCCAGGAGGCGGGGGCCGTCCCTGGAACTGGCGCCGGCCAAAGCCAGGGCATGATCTGGGGCCTGGCGGGCATGGCTGCCAGCCTCCTGGCGCATCTGGCCAAGGCCAGCATGGCGCTGGCAGGCCTGGCCCTGGGCCTTGCCGCCTGCTGGCGCCGGACCGTGGCCAGCGGCCGGCGCTTCGTGCCCTTTGCCGAGTGGCTCTGCTTCTGGCGCTGAATGCAGCCTGCCGGTTCCGCAACGCCTGCGGGGCCGGCAGGCCCTGCCGGGCCTGGCGTCCGGCTGGGCTTGCGGCTGGGCCTGCGGCAGGCCGGAAGAAAAGGCGGTTCGAAGACGCCTGCTACTGCAGGATCTCGAGCTGCTTGACGTCGATCTTCGTCCTTTCGACAAACTCCTTGTCCACTTCGCCGGAAATGCGGACCAGGTTCTGCGGGGTCACGGTGCGGCCCATGAAGTACTTGTCGTCGATGTCGACGAGGATCTCGCCCGTGTTGTCCTTGAAGATGTAGTGCTCGTGGTCGCCGCCGGCACGTCTGACGATGTGGCCGGTGAGCACGACCCAGGAGTCGTCCCAGGCCCTTTTGGCCTGGGCCACGGTGCTGGAGGAGCCGCCTCCTCCGGGACCCTGGAAGCCGCCGCCCTGCGCGGGGCCCTGGCCGCCCTGGAAGTCGGCGAAGGCAGGAGAGGCCAGAAGCAGAACAAGGGCTAAAGCCGTCAGTATGCGCATAGGTTGCTCCTTTGCGCCCTTGCTGGGCGCATCGCTGGCTTGGGCGGGACTGCCGGGAGCCGGCTTCCCGCAGGCCGGTCTAGAAGGTGTATTCGAAGGCTGCCTGAACCTTCCAGGCATCCTTCTTGGAATAGCTGAGAGGGTCGTCCTCCATCCAGCGACGGTTCCAGGTCGACTTGCTGACGAGGTTGACCACGTAGCCGAGATCAAGGTGCACGGCGAAATTCTCGTACATTCTGTAGGTGCTGTCGAGGTTGAATTCGAGCAGGTAGTCGTTGGTCGTCAGGTAGGGGTTCTCGACGCCGCCCTCGTTCCAGGCCGTCCTGCCCTCCATGTAGGAGACCATGGAGACGCTGTTGGTGCCGCCCTGGAGCACGGCCCTGAAGGTGTGGCTGAGGCCCTCGAGGAAGCTCACGTCGCGCAGCTGCAGGCCCACGCCCCAGGTGCCGGAGTAGTCGGATCGCCATTCGCACATCCCGGGCTTGACGCCCCAGTCGAGGCCGCCGTAGCCGGTGAAGCTCGTGAAGCTGCCCTTGCCCCGAATGCTGGGCATGCGCTCGGAGCCGTTCTTGAGGTCGCCGTCGTCGCCCGAGGCGTACCAGGCCAGGACGCCGGGAGCGCCCCAGTCGAACCTGTACTCGACGAGGGCCTTGGCAAGCCAGCCCTGGCGCTGGGAGCTCGCCCGCACGTGCCGGTTCGAGCGCTCGCCGTACTTGGCGACGGTGTAGCTGCCGATGCTCTCCACGAAGCCGTAGTTGAAGTCGAGCTCGATGTGCAGCGGATCTCAGAGGTCGATGACCACGGGAAGGCCGGCCCAGAACATGGAGAAGCTGGACTTGCCGCTGGGGCCGAGGGGCGAGTCGTGCACGTCGGTCATTTCGTCGTAGTAGGAGGTGAGCGAGTCGAGCAGGCTGCCGTCGGCAGTCTTCCAGCCGGGCTGGTTGTAGCTCTTGCCTGCGCCGGTGTGCAGGAAGTGGTCTTCGACGCCCCCGGCCGTGCCGTCCCGGCTTATGCCGTTGAGGGCGTACTTGCCCAGGAAGCCGTACATGACCCAGGGCGTCAGCTTGACGCCGTCGAAGGTCAGGGGCACGGACAGGGCGAAGAGGTCCATGTTGTCCAGGAAGCCGGCTTCATGGCGCTGCTGGGGCGTCGCCGTGCGGGTCCAGCCGGCGAAGTTGTCGTTGAGCGGGCGCATCCAGGCGAAGGTGAGGCCGGCGTATTCGTTGATCTGCCAGTTGGCTGCCACGGCCGCCACGTCCGAGTCGAGGACGGCGGAGCCGCCGGCCGCGTTGGGCAGGGCAATGGGCTGGATGCCCATGCGGGTCTTGAGGTCGATGCCGGGCGCCATCCAGTCGATCCAGGCGCCCTTGACCTTGACGACCATGCCGTCGGCGCCGAGGGCGCCTCCGCTGGGGGTGCCGTCCGCGTAGGTGCTGCGGCCCCAGGCCTGGTCGCCGATTTCAAAGTAGAGCGTACCGGAGAGGGATTCGGAGGCCACGGCGTCCAGCTGCAGGCGGAAGCGCTGGCTGGCGCCGAACTTGTCTTCGTCGTTCAGCGGATCGTGGGTATGGTTCTTCTTGATAAGGCTCGCATCGCCAAGGGCGAAGCCGACGAGCCACTGGCCCTTGGCCTGAAATTCGACGGCCTGGGCGGCCGACTGGCCGGCCAGCGCCATGCCGGCTGCAAGAAGCGCAGAGAGACAGGCTTTGCCTGCTGTATGGGGGAAATTGGATTGCTTCGACATGCACAACCACTCCATGTAAACATAAGATGTAGCCGAGGCTTATAGAGCAAACACGGTGCAGCCACAATATTTTTGTCGCCGCATTTGCCGGTAATCATTTGCCTGCGGGACGAAAACATGACACAATTGCCGCATCGTCTGGAGCTAAAGTCCGCAAGCGCCTCCAGACAGAGGAGGAAGCCATGCCAGCCAAGGCCGTCTGGATAGTCGTCGGCGACATACACGAAAACCTTTCCCGCCTGCCCGGCATTCCCGAGCTGGCCGAGGCCCGGGGCATCCTCGTCAACGGCGACTTCACCAACTACGGAGGTCCCGGCAGACTGGAGCAGATTGTCGACTCGCTCGAGGCTGCCTGCCCCTGCGTGCTCGGGCATGCGGGCAATCTCGACAGGCCCGAGTGCCAGGACTGGCTCGAGGCCAGAGGGGCCAGCATCCACGCCAGAACCGTCGAGCTTGGCCCCGGCGTCTGCGCCATGGGCCTTGGCGGCTCCACGCCGACGCCGGCCCATACTCCCAGCGAGTTTGCCGAGGAGGTCTACGAAGGCTGGCTCACGGATCTGGCCAGGCAGGCGCAGGGCTTCAGGCAGCATGTCCTCGTCTCCCACAATCCCCCGCGCGGCTGCTCCTGCGACCGCATTGCCTGCGGCCTGCACGTGGGAAGCCAGGCCGTGCGCGCCTTCATCGAGGCGCATGCCCCGGCGATCTGCATCTGCGGGCACATCCACGAGGCCAGAGGCGAGGACAGGATAGGCCGCACCCGGATCATCAACCCCGGCGCCTTCAAGGACGGCGGCTACGTGGTGCTCTCCGTGGCCGAAGACGGCTCGCTCGAGGCAGAGCTGAAGTTCGCGGCGCCATAGCGGCAGCCCTGCCCTGCGGCCTTCCGCCAGCCCGGCCTGTCGCCAGCATGGCCTTTCGCCATCCCGGCCTGCCGTGGCAGAAGGCGCCTTGCCTTAGCCGGGCCGGAAGCCCATCTGCCGGCCTACCCGCCGAAGCGCATGGCCCCGATGTAGCGCTCGCGGAAGCCGGGATCAGCTTCAGGCCGGAGAATGCGGACGCCTTCCAGGCGCCGTGCCAGCGCCCGGCGCAGTTCGGGTCTGCGGGCAAGCAGGCACGCGCCTGCCAGCGAGGCATTGCCGCAGGCGCGGACAAGGCCAGCCGCTCCGCGGGGCACGAAGCCGAGATCCTCGAGGTCCTGGGCGTCGGCGTGCTGGCCAAGGGCGCCAGCTAGATGGATGCCGGCGAGGCTGGAGGCGTCAAGCCCCGCGTCCTCCAGCAGCATGTCCAGGGCAACGGCGAAGGCGGCCTTCACCTTGAGCAGCTCCTCCACGTCGCCAAGGGAAAGCCACAGGCCTCCCGGCAGCCTCAGCCGCGGGGTGCCCGGCCCCTCGAGGACGCTTGCGAGCAGGCGGGCAGCCAGGGGAGAAAGTCCTTCCCGCGTTCTGGCAAACTGCCCTTCCGGCGAGAGAAAGCCCGTGCGCAGGAGCAGGGCCAGCAGGGAGAGGTAGCCTGTGGCGCTGATGCCGGCAAGGGGAGCCGTGCCGCCGGCAGAGCTCTTTCCGTCCGCCGTGCCGCAGGCAAGCCCGAAGGGCGTGAGGGTGAAGCGGGTGGCGGCATCCGGGCCGGCCAGCCGCCCGCATTCCGGTCCCACGCCCTCCAGGGCGGGGCCTAGGGGAACGCTGGCCATGGCGATGGCGCCGTCCCTGCCGACGAGCGCGAACTCGCCGTTGGTGCCGAGGTCTGCCAGCACGAAGGGCCGGGGAACGCCCTGCTCCTCCAGGGCCAGCAGGCCGCAGGTCGCGTCCCCGCCGAGGAAGGGTCCTGCCAGCGGGGGAATCCATACCGGCGGGAGCCCCTCCACGGCAAAGCCTGCGGCTCCCCGGTGGGAGAGGCGGTAGGGCGCGCTGGAAAGCCCTGCGAGGTCGCGCTCGAGGAAGATGTCTGTCATGGCGGTGTTGCCCGCAAGGACGATCTCCGCCACGGAGCCGGGAAGGGAGCGGATGATCGCCTGCAGGCTCTGGCAGACGAGGCGCGAGAGCCTGCGGCGCCCTTCGGGGCTGGCCGCGAAGGCCAGCCGCGACATGACGTCGGCGCCGGCGCCTCCCTGGGGATTGAGCGTCTTGCCTGCCGCGACGGGGGTGCCGTCCGGCGCCAGTGCCTGCCAGCACAGGGTGGTCGTGCCGAGATCGACGGCAAGGGCAAGGCCGTCCTGCCCTCGCCTGCCGTCCTGCCCGCCGCTGGCTGGGCAAGCTTCGGGCAGGGCGTCTTCAGCTGCAGAAAGCTCAAGGAAAAGCGCCCCGCCCTCCGGGATGTCAGGCACCTGACGGCGGCAGGCCAGACGCCAGCCCTGGCTGACGGCCTCGGCCCCAAGCAGCTCCTCCTCGCAGGTCAGGGGTGCCGGCGCCTGCTCTTGATAGCGCACTCGGCAGCGCCCGCAGCGGGCAAGGCCGGCGCAAAGGCTCCGGGGGGCGACGAGGCCGGAAAGCCAGAGGGCTTCGGAGAGTTTCTGGCCGGGAATGGCTTGAATTTCAATGGTCTGCGGCGTTGTGCCTGCCACGGCAGGCAGGCTTGCCCTGATGGTTGTGCGTGTCATGCCAGCAGGATGCCTCAGGGAGCCTCCGCCGGCAAGGCCTGGCCTTGCTCCTTGTGGCAGAACCAGGCCGGTCCTCTGGCACGAAGCTTGCTTCTCTTGCAGGGATGGGCCAGAACAGCGTCAGCAAGCTGGCGCATCCTGCCCGTCTGCCCGTCTTTCCCCCCTGCCGGCGCCGTGCCGGGCAGGCCCCTGTCGGCGTGCCGCCCGACGCTCCACCTCCCCCCTTCGGAAGGCCTTGCCATGCAGAACACACTCCTCAGCCAGGACGAACTCGACTTCCTTCTGACCGGCGCCGTCAAGGACAGTCCCGACGAGGCGCCCTCGCCGGACGCGGCTGGCCAGGCCAGCCAGGCTCAGGCCAAGGCCCAGGGCCAGACTCAGGTTCAGGCCCAGGCCGGGCCCGCGGCCGAATCTTCTCCTGAAGCCGGCGCGGCCCCTGAAG
>DFDR01000035.1:421-7262 GCA_002369295.1 Desulfovibrionaceae bacterium UBA3823 | reverse complement strand
GCGCGGCCCCTGAAGCCGGCGCGGCAGCCGGCGCACGAGCCCTTGGCTTTTCCCCGGAAGCGCGCCTGCGCTTTGCCCTGCTCCTCCAGGAGGCCCTGCGGCAGGACGGCGATGCGCTCTGTCTGGTGCGCCCCGAACAGGACGGCGTCTGCGCTTCCGGCTGGAAGCCCTGCGCCGAGCTTGTCTGCGGGAGCCGTGCCTGCGTTGAAGCCGGAGGCAAGGTGTCCGGAACCCGGAGCTTCCGCCAGGCCGGCGTCAAGATCGATGCCCGGCTCGCCCAGGCGCTGCTGGCACGCGAGCTTGGGATTGCCGGCGCCTGCGGGCTTGCCGGCTGCGTCCCCACGAGGCTCGAGCAGACCGTGCTTAGGCACGCCCTGCGGGCCGTGCCGGACTGTCTTGCCAAGACCCTCGCCAGCGGGGGCGAGGGCTTCCAGGCACTCGGCATGGCTGTCCCTGCAGACGGCAGGGCGGATGCGGAGCAGGCAGGCTTCGGCTTTGCCGTGCGCCTGGGGAGCGGTGCGGGCAGGATCTGCGTCGAGCTGGCCTGACGGCGGACGCGCCTGGCCAGAGCCCGGCCCTACTCGCCCCTGATCCAGTAGGTGCTGAAGCCGTCGTCTAGATGGCCGTCCTCGATGTGCTTGAGGTCGCTTCTGCGGAAGGTGTCGCGGTACTCTTCGCGCGTGCGGCGCCAGCCCCAGAACTGCTGGCGGCGTATGCCCGAGTAGTGCAGAAGGCAGCGTATGCAGTTCTTCATGAAGTTGACGAAGCCCGCCACCTTGGACTGCTCCACGAGCAGCGAGGCGGAAAGGCAGATGATCTCGCCGCCAGGCAGGAGCATGTGGCGCAGCTGGGTCAGCATGCGGTCGAACTGCTGCTGGGGGATGCAGTAGTCTACGGCCGAGAGGTAGATCACGTCGTAGTGGATGTCGGGCGAAAGGCAGTCCGGCGGCTCGCCGATGAAGATGCGGGAGCCGGGAATGAGCCGGCGCATCCACTTCATGCCGACGGTGCTCGGCTCGTTGAGGTAGAGGTCCATGCCCTCGGGAATCTCCTCGAGCAGCACGCGCTCCATGTAGCCGACGCCGCAGCCGATGGAGAGCACGCGCACGGGCTCGCCCTCCTTCTTGGCGGTGCGGATGCGCTCCAGCCGCTTGGCCAGCCAGCGCGCGTCCTTGCGCTTGTTGGCCCGCCAGGCCTCGGGAAGGTCGTTCCAGTTCTGGAAGCGCCTGAAGAGCTCCTCGTAGAAGACTGCGTAGAACTTGGCATCGGCCAGATGGAAGAAGTGAGTGTACGCAAAGGTCGTGAAGGGGATGCCCTGCCAGCTTTCCTGATAAAAACGCCGCAATGTTGCCTCCGCCAAAGGAATTTTGAAATTTCATTTTAGACTAACGCGGAGCTGCCTTCAAGTGCTGATCAGCCAGTCAGCCAGTCATCGGCCTCGGTTTCGGCTCAGCTATGCTCGAAGCGCCTGGCCGGCGCCGCCTGGGGGGGGCGGCAGGTCTGCTCGCTGGGGGCCGGCAGGCCTGTCTTGGCTTGAGGGGAAAGGTCCGCTCCGGCTATGCTTGCCCAAGCAAGGCTGAGCTGGCCGGCGGGCGCGTTCCAGCGCGCCGGCAGGGCCTGAAGGAGGAAGGCAATGGACAGGGAAAGCCCCTGGCAGGCCATGGCGCGGCAGGCGCAGGCAGAAGCCAGGACCATCGTGGAGGAACTGGACATCGAAGGCTGCTGGCGCAGGGCCGGCGCCGAGATCAACGCCGTCGGCTCCTACAGGACCGGCCTGCTCGTCAGGCACAGGGACATCGACTTCCATGTCTACACGCCGAAGCTGGACCTTGACTTGAGCTTCGGCGTCATGGCCCGCCTTGCCCGGGCCCCCTGCCTGCACAGCCTGCACTTCGTCAACGGCAGCCTGACGGAGGAGCGCTGCCTCGAATGGCACGCCGTCTGGCGCAGGCCCGGCGGCGAGCCCTGGCAGATCGACATCATCCACATCGAGAAGGGCTCTGCCTTCGACGGCTATTTCGAGCGCTTTGCCGACCGCCTCTGCAGCCGTCTGGACGCCGAGTCGCGGGATGCCGTCCTGCGCCTCAAGTACGAGACGCCGGAAGCCGAGGCCGTGCACGGCATCGAATACTACCAGGCCGTGCTCGAGGGAGGCGTGCGCACGCTGGACCAGCTTCGCTGCTGGCGCAGGGCGCATCCCCTGGCCGGCGTGAACCTGTGGATGCCCTGACGCCGTGCCAGGCGTCCTTGCGTACGGCGCAGCCTTGCGCTCACGTCCATGGCACGGACCTGGAAGGGGCTGTCGCCCCAGTCCTGTCGGCCTGGTGGCAGGAGGCTGCCGTCGAAGTGCTGCAGAAGAAAGATGGCCGCAGAGGCGAAGGCGCATATGGCAAGAACGGAGAAGATGGTGGAACGGCGAGGCTTCGGGCTCTCCTTGGCCTTTGCTCCTTGGCCTTGCTCCTTGGACTGCTTCGTGGACTGGCAGAGGCATAGCGGCCTGCACGGCCTGCACGCGCTTGCGCCGCTGGCAGAGCGGGCGCAGATGCGCCCTGCCGCTATCGGGCCAGATGCTTGAGGGCGCCGTAGCCTTCCCTGTCCATGTCCTCGAGCGGCACGAAGCGCAGGGCCGCGCCGTTGATGCAGTAGCGCAGGCCGCCGAGTTCCCTGGGCCCGTCGCTGAAGACGTGGCCGAGATGGGCGCCGCCGGCCCGGCTGCGGACTTCGGTGCGCTCCATGCCATGGCTCAAGTCGGCCGACTCCTTCAGCACTTCCGGCGCGATGGGCCTGGCAAAGGCCGGCCAGCCGCATCCGGACTCGAACTTGTCTGCCGAGGCAAAGAGGGGCTCGCCCGTGGTGACGTCCACGTAGATGCCCCGCTCCCGGCTCTTCCAGTAGGGATGGCTGAAGGGGCGCTCGGTGCCGGCGAGCTGGGTGACGGTCCAGGCTTCGCTGGAGAGCCTTGCCTTGAGCTCCCCGTCCGAGGGCCGGGCGTAGCGGTTCGGATCCAGCGGGTCTGCCCCGGCAGGCTTGGCGGGCAGGTCGCCGAGGCTCTCGAAGGAGATGTGGCAGTAGCCGCCGGGATGCTTCTTCAAGTAGTCCTGATGATAGTCTTCGGCTGGATGGAACGAGGTCAGCGCTTCGAGCTCGACAGCGACCTTCCCCTGCACGCTGGCCTGCACGCCGGCCATGACGCTGGCCAGCACGGGCCTGTCTGCAGGGTCTGCGTAGTACATGCCGGTGCGGTACTGGGTGCCGATGTCGTTGCCCTGGCGGTTGACGCTCAGCGGGTCGATGATCTTGAAGAACTGGATGGCGAGGGTTTTCAGGCAGACGCGGGCTGGATCGTAGACCACGCGCACGGTTTCGGCATGGCCGGTTTTCCCCGTGCAGACATCCTGGTAGGAAGGATGCCTGGCCGAGCCGTTGGCGTAGCCGGCCTGCGTTTCGGCAACGCCGGGGATGCGCGAGAAGTACTCCTGCACGCCCCAGAAGCAGCCGCCGGCAAAGTAGATCTCGCGCAGGGCCGGGGCCCTGCCCTGCCCCGGCGAGGGATCGCCGGCCGAAGTCGGCGCGGCGCTGGCCGGGGAACCGGCCAGGGAGCCAGACAGGGCGCCGGTCAGGAAGAGGACTGAGCCGGCGAGCAGGATGAGGCAGCGATGCATGTCGTTCTCCTAGACAGCAGGGGGATGGCTGGCGGTGCCGGCAATGGCGGAGAGCCCGCCGCATCGCCCGGATTCGCATGGATTCGCACGCTTCGCCTGCAGAGTGCGCCGGCAGGGCCTGCGCGTCCCCGCATTCGCATGCAGGCCGGGCGCAGGCCTGGCGGACGATGCCGCCGTGCCGTCGCTGCCCTGGCAGAAGCCTGTCAGGCTACTGGAAAGCCTGCCCGAGCAGCTGTCTGTGGCGGCGCTCGACCGCCTTATTGTACTTCCAGCCGTTCTGCCGCACGTCCCTGAGGTAGTCTCCGGCAAGCCTGCCCGTGACCGTGCCCTTCAGGCGCGAGGCGCCTTCCTCGAGCCCCCTGCGCACGTCTTCGGCCATCCTCCCGCCGGCAAAGGCCGGAGAGTTGTCGAGATCCGAGAACAGGCACAGCTCCATGAGCGCCTCGTACTGGGCGGCGGCCTGGCTGCGGGCCAGTCCCGTCGCGCCTGCCTGGATGAAGCGCTCCCACTCCAGGGCCCAGCCGAGCATCTCGCCGATGCTGAAGAGGAGACCCGCATCCTCGACGAGGACGGCGGGCTGGCGCCGCTTCAGCCGGGCATAGTCTGCCATGGCCGGCGAGAGCCTGGCGTAGAGCCTGGCCTCGAAGGCGCCCTGATCGACCTGGAAATAGGGGGTGCCCTCGGTCATGGCCTTGACGAGACCGTGCCTGGCCAGCTCGGCAAAGCAGGCCTTGTCGGCAGGAGAGAGCCTGGCGTCGTCGAAGCTCTGCGCCCAGCGCGCAAAGAGGGGCTGGGCTGCCCTGTCGGCGTCCTGATAGGCCTTGGCGTCCTCGAGTCGCCTGAGCGGGGAGCTTTCGGAGGCGTAGAGCCGGTCCGCTTCGGCGGGGGAGAGTCCGTCGAAAGCGCGGATCGCCTTGCGGACGGCTTCGTCCCAGGCTGCCACGGCATCCGCGAGGCCGGGCACGGCCGCCAGGGCAGCCCCTGCACCGCCCGCATCGGCGCCGGCAGCCTCCGGCCGGGCGCTCCTAACGGAGGACGCCTCGCGCCTTCTGCCGGAGCCGAGAGGCGAAGCCTCCACATAGTCGGCGCAGATCCAAGCGTCCTGGCGGCTGTAGCCTGCCTCCGGCGACTCCAGCTTGTAGAGCACATGGTACCACTGCCGTCCATCGCCGGCCGTCGTGGCGCCGGAGGCGACGAATTCGCCGTGCCGGACGTCGGCATCGGCCATGTCAGCCACGTCGTGCGAGCTGCCGGGCCCCTGGCGCAGGCGCACGCCGGCGCCGGTGACCTTGAGGAGGACAAGGCCGGTGCCGGAGGCCTCGGCCTGCCGCAGAATCTCCTCCTTCTGGACAAGTGGCGGCTGGCCGAAGAACACTTCCTGAGACTGCGGCGCCGCAAGGGCGCCGCCTGCCAGGAGCACCAGTGCGGCTGCAGCCGCCGAAGAACGGAAAAGCATGGCTTCCTCCTTCATGCCGGCGCGCTCAGCCTGAGGCAGAACAGGGCGTTGATGATGGCGCGACCGAGGATGAAATAATACCACATATTTAATGATTATTTTGCCAATTTAAAGGCGATTAAATCACCTGTTTCTTCTTCAACATAAGATAGATATTTACCTTCAGAAAATGTATATTCAAAATTTCCGTCTGGTTCTTTAACGTTAACTCCATTTTTACTTTCCGTCCATTTTGCTTTTTTTTCACCTTCTCCATAGCTAACTATGACAGTTCCATTTTTTTTGAAGACAAAATAAGATTGTTTATAGAGAGATGAACAGGCGTTCTTTAGCGAATCTCCCTGTTCACATGCATAGAATTTAACGTTATCTGCATTGTTGTTAAACAAGGATTTGAAATTAGCCGATTCGGCCATTGCCACGGATGCTGAGCAAAGCAGGACGGCTGCGGAAAGGAAGGTCAGTGCTTTCTTCATGTCTGTCTCCAACTTCATGTCTGTCTCCAACGGAGGGGTTGCGGAACGGGAAAGGCTCGGGAGAAGCTTCCGGCCAGGCGCAGGGGGCAAGTGGCGGCGAATTCTTGAACCACGCGCTCGCGAATTAGTGATCCACCTGTGCTCGCGAATTGCTGATCCACCCGTGACCCTGGTCCTCGACGGCGCAGACGGCATTGCCTGTCGTCGGGATGCCCAGCGTCCTCCTGCCGAAGTGCCGGCCCTTGGCGCAGCTGTCCTTCCGGAAGGTCATGCACTTGGCCTTGCCGAGGACTGCGCGGATCTCGGCAGGCGAGTTCCCGCCCCCGGCCGTGCAGGCGCGGAAAGTCAGGCTGCTGGCGCCCAGTCCGCTGGAAAGGGCTTCCTGGCCAAAGGGCCGGGATGGAGCTTGGGGTGCGAAGGCAAGGCTGAAGTGGCGGTGCATCATGGGAAGATTCCTGCGCGCTGGGCAGGCGGCTTGAGGAAGGCGTCTGGCTGGCATGCCGGCCATGTTGCCGCAGAGGGCGCGGTCCTGACAACTCTGGGGCGCGCGGGAGGGGATTGCCCCTGCAGGGCGCCCGGCGCGCTGCGGGAAGTGGACGCCCCGTGAGGCCGCCTGGGGCGGAGCAGGCGCAGCTAGCCATTGCCGCAGGAGGCGGCAGAAAGGGATGCTTTGGCGATCCAGCCCGTGGCCCTCCCCCTTGCGGGAACCTCCGGAAATCTCGATGCTGAGGCAGGCTCCTTCGCCTTCCTGCATGAAGAAGGCGCGCGGCTGGGCCGGGTGCGACTGGCAATGTTGGCATGGCTTGAGGACGGGCCTGCCTCATCTGCCCTTGCTCTTCTTAGGCTGGGGAAGATCGCCGGCCACGGCATCCATGAGCTTTGCGAGGAGCCCAGGGCCGTCCACGCCTTCGATGCGCAGCATCGCCTTCCCGCCCTCGTAGGGAAGTTCCAGGCGGGCATGGGGCAGAAGCCTGCGCGCGGAGGCCGTCGGCTTCACGAGCAGCCTGTCGTCGTAGATGCCGCCGACGACCTTTCCCTTCACGTAGAGGATATATTCCCCCATCATCGCCCTGAACGAAACGTCCTCCAGCAGTGCGAGCTGGTCCAGCACGCGCTCGAGGGTCTGCCGGCTTGAAGCCATGGTGCCGATACCTCCCTTGCCCTGCCGGCGCGCCTGAAGGGCGCCGCAGGGGAGCTTTGCCTGGAAGCCTGGCGCCGGCGGGCGCTGCCCCGGCAAAAGGATCGGG
>DFDR01000035.1:0-327 GCA_002369295.1 Desulfovibrionaceae bacterium UBA3823 | reverse complement strand
GGAAAGACATGCCGCTGCCGGACCGGCCGGCTATTGCGGCCAGATAAGCTGCAGGATCCAGTAGGAGCAGGCCCCCACCAGGCCGGCGGCAGGCAGGGTCAGGGTCCAGGCCACGATGAACTGCTTGGCCACGGTCCAGTGCACGGCGTTGAGGCGCTTGACCGAGCCCACGCCGAAGATGGCCGAGGAGACGGTGTGGGTGGTGCTCACCGGCGCGCCGAAGATGCTGGCGCCGGCAATGACGAGGCCGGTCGCGCTCTCGGCGGCGAAGCCGTGGTAGGTTTCCAGCTTGAAGATGCGGTTGCCCATGGTCTTGACGATGCGCCA
>DFDR01000028.1 GCA_002369295.1 Desulfovibrionaceae bacterium UBA3823 | reverse complement strand
AGCCGGGACCGATGCCGACCTTGACGGTGTCGGCGCCGGCCTCGAGGACGGCCTTGGCGCCCTCGTAGGTGGCCACGTTGCCGGCGATGAGCTGGCAGTTGGGGAAGGCGGACTTCACCTTGCGGATGGTGGAGAGCACGTTGCGGGAATGGCCGTGGGCGGAGTCCAGCACCAGGGCGTCGGCGCCGGCCTGCAGGAGCTGCTCGGCGCGGTCGATGGTGTCGCCGGTGACGCCGATGGCGGCGGCCACGCGCAGGCGGCCGCGGTCGTCCTTGCAGGCGTTGGGATACTTCTGGACCTTGTCGATGTCCTTCATGGTGATGAGGCCGCGCAGATGGCGGTCCTCGTCGACCACGAGGAGCTTTTCGATGCGGTGCTCGTGGAGGTGGCGCTTGGCCTCCTCGAGGGAGGTGCCCATGGGCACGGTGATGAGGTTCTTGCTCGTCATCACGTCGCGCACGCGGACGGCCTCGCCGTCCTCGACGAAGCGCACGTCGCGGTTGGTGATGATGCCCTTGAGACAGCCGTTGTCCACGACCGGGAGGCCCGAGACGCGGAAGTCCTGCATGAGGGCCAGGGCATCGCTGACCGGACACTCGGAGCCTATGGTCACGGGATCCACGATCATGCCGCTCTCGCTCTTCTTGACGCGCTCGATCTCGAGGCGCTGCTGGGCGATGGACATGTTCTTGTGGATGACGCCGATGCCGCCCATGCGGGCCATGGAGATGGCCATGGCCGACTCCGTCACCGTGTCCATGGCGGCGGAAAGCAGCGGAATGCGCAGGGGAATGTCCGGCGTGAGCCAGGTGGACGCGTCGATCATGTCGGGCGTCACTTCGGAATAGCTGGGAACCAGAAGTATATCGTCGAAGGTGAGGGCTTTGCCTCTATTCGTAAACATGGACAGCCTCGCGTTTTTTGCTGAAATTGTTGAAAAAAGTTGGGCCGTTTGTATATTGCGCCGGACCTGTTGTCAACAGCAAAACGCCCCCGCCGAGGGGCTCTGGCCAAGCCTTGGGAGCGCTTTCGCGAGCTTTCCGCGGTCTTGACGGCATGCGGCCAAACATATAAGAAAGCTTGCTTTACAGGCCCCGCCAGGGGCCTCGCGTCGCCGTGCCCCGCGCAAGGCCAGCAGCCCTGCCCTAGGCTGCCTGCAGACCGGCTCCAGGCTGCCTGCAGGCCGGCTCCAGGCTGGCCAGACAGGGGCGGAAGGCGGCGCGCCACCCCGAACGCCCCCCGACTGCCGCGCTTTCCCCGCGGCGGGCCAAGGATGCCACATGTTCGAAAGTCTCTCTGACAGGCTCTCCAGCGTCTTCAAGTCCTTCCGCGGCGCCAAGACGCTCGACGAAGAGAACGTCAAGGCCGGCCTGCGCGAGGTCAGGCTGGCGCTGCTGGAGGCCGACGTCAACTTCAAGGTCGTCGGCGACTTCGTCAAGACGGTGCGCGAGCAGTGCCTCGGCCGCGAAGTCACCAAGGGCGTCTCGCCGGCCCAGGAGGTCGTCAGCATCGTCAACCAGGAGCTGATCAAGCTGCTGGGCGGCGAGACCTGCGCCCTCGACCTGCAGGGCCGCCAGCCGGCGGTGATCATGATGGCTGGCCTGCAGGGCTCGGGCAAGACCACCTCGGCGGCCAAGATAGCCAACTACCTGCGCCGCCAGAAGATGCGCCCCTACCTGGTGCCTGCCGACGTCTACAGGCCGGCCGCCATCGACCAGCTTGTCGTGCTCGCCAAGGAGCTCGCCATGCCCTTCTTCCCCTCCACGGTGGACATGAACCCCGTGGAGATCGCGAAGCAGGCCGTGGAGCGGGCCAGGCAGGAAAACGCCACGGTCGTCATCCTCGACACCGCAGGCCGCCTGCACGTGGACGAAGTGCTCATGCAGGAGCTGGCCGACATCAAGGCGGCCGTGCATCCCCAGGAAATACTCTTCGTTGCCGACGCCATGACGGGACAGGACGCGGTCAACGTGGCCGAGACCTTCAACGCCAAGCTCGGCATCACGGGCGTAGTGCTCACCAAGATGGACGGCGACGCCAGAGGCGGCGCGGCCCTTTCGATCAAGTCCGTCACCGGCGCTTCCGTCAAGTTCGTCGGCATGGGCGAGAAGCTCTCGGAGCTCGAGGTCTTCCATCCCGACCGCATCGCCGGCCGCATCCTCGGCATGGGAGACATCCTGACCCTCGTGGAGAAGGCCCAGGAGACCATCAAGCAGGAGGAGGCCGAGGAGCTGGCCCGCAAGATGAAGCAGGCCACCTTCGACTTCGAGGACTTCCGCAAGCAGCTGCGCAGCGTCAAGAAGCTCGGCAGCATCGACAGCATTCTCAAGCTGATCCCCGGCCTGGGCGGCATCCGGGAGAAGCTGGCCCAGGCCAGCGGCGCCGTTCCCGAAAAGGAGCTCGCCAAGACCGAGGCCATCATCAATTCCATGACCGCCAAGGAGCGGCACAATCCCGACCTGCTCAACGGGAGCCGCAGGGAGCGCATCGCCAAGGGCGCGGGCGTGACGGTTCAGCAGGTGAACATGCTGGTCCGCCAGTTCGAGCAGATGCGCAAGATGATGAAGGGCCTCATGGGCGGCGGCAAGCTCAAGGCGCCGAGCCTTCCCAACATGCCCCGCGGCTACACGCCGCCAGGCACGAAGCCCGGCCTCGGCATGCCCGGCGGCATGCCGGGAATGCCGGGAATGCCTGGAATGCCCGGCGGCATGCCGGGCGGCATGCCCCCCATGCCCCTGCCCAAGGGCGGATCCTCCGCCAAGAGCCGGGAAGCCCAGAAGGCAAAGAAGAAAAAGCGGAAGGAAGCCAAGAAGAACCGCCACCGCTAGGCGGCTCTCTCCTTGAACTTTCCCTTCGTGCATCGTATACTGGTCAACCAACTTTTTAAGGGAGATATATCCATGGCTGTGAAGCTTAAACTGACCCGCCTGGGGAGCAAAAAGCACCCCTTCTACCGCATCGTTGCCACCAACATTGAAAACGCCCGCGATTCCAGGCCGCTGGAATTCCTCGGCTACTACAACCCCATGGTCAAGCCGGCCGAGGTGAAGCTCGACGCCGAGAAGATTCAGCAGTGGCTCGCCAAGGGCGCCCAGCCCACCGAGACCGTCCGCTCCATCCTCAAGGACCACATGCCCAAGGCCGAAGCCTAGGCTGTCCACTCCATGAAGGAGCTCCTTCTCTACATCGCCCGCTCGCTTGTGGACCATCCGGAAGCCGTGGGCGTCGAGGAAGCCGGAGGCGGTTCCGAGGGGACCGTCCTGAAGCTTTCGGTGGCCAAGGAAGACCTGGGAAAAATCATCGGCAGGCAGGGCCGCACGGCCCGCGCCCTGCGCACGCTGGTCAACGCCGCCTCTGCCAGGCAGGAGCGGCGCGTCGTGCTGGAAATACAGGAATAGCCGGCGTGCCTGAAGACTGGATTTGTCTGGGGGCGCTCACGCGCCCCCACGGAATCAAAGGGGAGATCTGCCTCAATCTGTACGCAGACTCCCCTTCGCTTTTAGACGGCGAGATCCTGCTCGAGCGCCGCGGAGGCCAGCGCTCTCCCGTCACCTGCGTGAAGCGGCGCCCCCACAAGGGCATGTGGCTCGTTGCCTTCAAGGAAGTCCCGGACCGCACCGCGGCCGAGGAGCTTGCTGGCGCAACGCTGTGGATGGCCAGAAGCGCCCTCCCCGAAGCCGGCGAGAACGAAGCCTACATAGCCGACCTCCTGGGACTCGAGGTCGTGCTTCCCGACGGCTCGGCCGTCGGCGTCTTCGACCACATCGAGACGCCGGCCGGCCAGATGCTCTGGGCCATTCGGAGCGGCGAATACGAGTACCTCTTCCCTGCCAGACCCGAGTTCATCGTCTCATTCGGCGAGACCATCGTCATCGATCCGCCGGCAGGCCTGCTTGACACCTGCCGGACGAAGCTCTAGCCGGGCGAGGCTTGCGCGCCCCCCCCAAGCCTTGCCGGCGCGGCAGATCTGGGGCAGTCGCCCTCCCCCAGGCACCTTCTCGCGCCATCGCGCCATTTCACCATCGCGCTCTGACGCACTGGCACCCTGGCGCCCTCGCAGAGCCCCGCATGCCGGCATGCGGCCGCAGGCCAGCCTTGCTCGGCGAAGCCTCGCCCTGCCCCTTGGCAGACTGCCCCTTGGCAGATTCTGGCAGATCTTCCATGCCTGGCAAATCCAGGTCCGGCAGACCATGTCTGACAAATCCATGCCTGGCAGCCGAAAGATCAGCAAGGCCGCCTGGATGCCTCGGGGCTCCAGGCGGCCTGTGCGCTTTCCTGCGCTCGGAGAGGGCGCCCTTGCGCTATTCCGCTATTCCGCCTTGGCGGGCTCGGCGGGCGCGGGCTGGCCTTCCTTGCTGTCCTCGTAGAGCAGGACAGGCTCGGCGCGGTCCTTTATCACGGCCTGGTTGACCAGGCATTCCTTGACGCCGGGCAGGGACGGGATGCGGTACATGATGTCGAGCATGATCTGCTCCATGACGTTGCGCAGGCCCCTGGCGCCGGTCTTGCGCTCAACGGCCTCGTGGGCGATGGCCTTGAGGGCGTTGGGCGTGAAGCTCAGGCGCACGCCGTCGAGCTCGAGCAGCTTCTGGTACTGCTTGACGAGCGCGTTCTTGGGCTCGACGAGAATGCGGACCAGATTCTCCTCGCTCAAGTCGTCCACGTGGGTAAGAATCGGGATGCGGCCGACGAACTCGGGGATGAGGCCGAACTTGACGAGGTCCTGGGGCTGGATCTTGTCCAGCAGCTCCGCAAGGGGCCTGTCCTTCTTCGTTTGCACGTTGGCGCCGAAGCCCATGGCCGAGCCCGCCATGCGCGCCTCGATGACCTTGTCCAGGCCGATGAAGGCGCCGCCCACGATGAAGAGGATGTTCTCCGTGTTCATGCGGATGAATTCCTGCTGGGGGTGCTTGCGGCCGCCCTTGGGCGGGATGTTGGCCTGGGTGCCCTCGACGATTTTGAGCAGGGCCTGCTGGACGCCCTCGCCGGACACGTCCCGGGTGATGGACGTGCTCTCGGACTTGCGGGCAATCTTGTCGATCTCGTCGATGTAGATGATGCCCCGTTGGGCCTTCTCCACGTCAAAATCCGCCGCCTGGATCAGCCGCAGCAAAATGTTTTCCACGTCTTCGCCCACGTACCCTGCTTCCGTCAGGG
>DFDR01000165.1:6001-7547 GCA_002369295.1 Desulfovibrionaceae bacterium UBA3823 | reverse complement strand
TTGCTGCCAGGCTTGGCCTTGACCTTTTCCGGCGCGCTCTTTCCACGCTGCTTTCGGTTCGCCGACACGCCGACGTCTTCGCTGCCCGGTTCGCTGGCCTCGTCTCTGGGGAGCTCTTTGCGCGGCGGGTTCGCCTTCGCCAGCTTTTCGAGCAGGTTCTTTTTCTTGCGGAAAATGACAAGCTTGCTCAGCACGTAGTTGACGATGACAACCACGATATTGGAGAAGATCTTGACGATGGCATCGCTCATGCCAAGCCAGTCCACGAAGACCTTGAGAATGGCCGTCTCCAGCACGCCGGAGAAGAGGCGGGCGGCCACGAACTGCCAGCACTCCCGGAAGGCCACCTTGGCCGACCAGTCGAGAGAGCGGAAGACGAAAACCTTGTTGACCACGAAGGCGAATATGACGGCAACAGCCCAGGCTATGACGTTGCTCGCGAGATAGTCGATGCCGAAGCACAGCCGGCAGACAAAGTAGGCTGCGTAGTTGACGAGCGTCGTCACAACGCCCCAGAAGAGATAGTCGATAAGGCTTCTGTGGCGCAGGTACAGGGCGAGCCCTTTGCGGTAGAGACTTGGCGTCATGCGTCCTTCCAACATGCTTTTTCAGCGCCGTATGCCGCGGCTGACGGCTGCGCAGGCGCCCCTATACGCCGAGCGATGGCGATCTGCAACCATTGGGAGGGGCTGTGCGTGACAGGCTGTCAGGAGTCATGCTGTCAGGAGGGCTGTGCCCAGCCCCTCATCCCGCCCGATGGACTTTCCTCCCGCCCGTTGGAGGTTGTGCTCCCAGCTTGGTAGTAGCCTCGAGAAAGCTTCGGCGATCAAATTAGCGTATGCCAAGGGGTGCCTGCCAGACCTGGCATGCCCTCTGCCAGCGCAGATCCGGCTTGCGTTTTGGCGCTTCCGGGCCTATGCCGCAGGCCGTTGAAGCCCAGCGTTCGATCTTGACGCTGCGGGCTAGATAGAATATATGCGTCATTTCGAACGATTATCCTCAAAGTGGAGTCAGGAGTGTCTGCCGTGGACGAGCACAGGGAAAGCACCAAGGAAAAGGCGAAGAAGCCGAAGATCAAGCTGGGGACCAAGTCGCCCCATGTCGAGTATTTCATGCCGATGCTGGAGAGCTTCGCGGCCTCGGACAACCTGAACGAAGTCATCAAGAGCAGGGTGGTCAAATCCTGCGACATCCTCGACAGCGGCATTCCCCTGTTCCCCAACGACTTCAGGAAGGAGCACGACGTTGCCTGGGTCGAGCAGACCTACAGCGGGCTTTCGGAAGACGAGCTCGAGTCCTCGGCCGACGCCGTGGCGCTCGCCGGCCGCATCGTGTCCCTGCGTTCGTTCGGCAAGGTCATGTTCTTCCACATCCAGGACCAGACCGGCCGCATCCAGTGCTATGCCCAGCGCGAGCTGCTCGGCGACACCTACCAGCTCATCAAGAAGCTGGACGTCGGCGACATCGTGGGCGTCTCCGGAAGCATGTTCCGCACCAAGACCGGCGAGCTGACCGTCTCCTGCAAGGCCGTCAAGCTCATTACCCG
>DFDR01000165.1:4000-5836 GCA_002369295.1 Desulfovibrionaceae bacterium UBA3823 | reverse complement strand
GGGAGATCTTCGTGAAGCGCAGCCTCATCGTGAGCGAGTTCCGCCGCTTCATGGAGGAGAAGGGCTTCATGGAGGTCGAAACCCCCATGATGCACGCCATCGCCGGCGGAGCGGCGGCCAAGCCCTTCATCACGCACCACAACGCGCTCGACATCGACCTGTACATGCGCATCGCGCCCGAGCTCTATCTCAAGCGCCTGCTGGTGGGCGGCTTCGAAAAGGTCTTCGAGCTCAACCGCTGCTTCCGCAACGAGGGTCTCGACACCAAGCACAATCCCGAGTTCACCACCTGCGAGTTCTACTGGGCCTACGCCACCTTTACCGATCAGATGGACCTCACGGAAGAGCTCTTCGAGCGCCTGGCCCTCAAGGTCTGCGGCACGGCGGTCGTCCCCTACCAGGGCGAGCAGATCGACCTGCGCCGCGGCCACTGGCGCCGCATCAAGTTCTACGAGGCCATCGAGACCATTGGCGGACACGCTCCCGAGTTCTACAACGACTACGCCAAGGTCAAGGCCTACCTGCTGGAGCACGGCGAAAAGGTGAAGGAGACCGATCCCCTGCCCAAGCTGCACGCCCAGCTCTTCGATCTCGACGTCGAGGAGAAGCTTATCCAGCCCACCTTCATCTACGAGTATCCCATCGAGATCTCGCCGCTCTCGCGGCGCAACGACGAGCGCCCCAATCTGGTGGACCGCTTCGAGCTCTTCATCACGGGCCGCGAAATCTCCAACGCCTTCTCCGAGCTCAACGATCCCATCGACCAGCGCGCCCGCTTCGAGGAGCAGATGCGCGAGCGCGAGGCGGGCGACGACGAAGCCCACAGCATGGACGAAGACTTCCTCAGGGCGCTCGAGTACGGCATGCCGCCGGCGGCCGGCCAGGGCATAGGCATAGACCGCCTTGCCATGCTCCTGACGGACTCGGCGAGCATCAGGGAGGTCATCCTCTTCCCGCTCCTGCGTCCCGAAGTCTAGGCGTCCGGCACGGGAGACACGCCTTGAGCTTCGCGTTCTTTGTCGCCAGAAGGTACCTGTTCGCCCGGCGCAAGCAGGCCTTCATCTACGTCATCTCCATCATGTCCATTCTGGGCGTCGCCCTCGGCGTTGCGGCCCTTGTCGTGGTGCTCGGCGTCTACAACGGCCTCACCACGGACATGCGGGACAAGATACTCGGCGCCAACGCCCACGGCATCGTCATGAGCTACATGCCGGACGCCTTTGCGGACCATCCGGAGCTGCTCGGGGAGGTGCTGAAGACGCCCGGCGTCACGGGCGCCACGCCCTTCATCTACACCGAGGTCATGCTCTCCGCCGGCAAGGGCGTGAAGGGCCTGGTGCTCCGGGGCATAGACCCCAGAACCGCGCCCTCGGTGCTCACCATGCTGCGCAAGATGAAGCGGGGCAGCATTGCCAGGCTTTCGCAGAGCGACGGCCTTCCCGGCATCGTCATCGGCGAGGAGCTGGCCAAGCGCATCGGGCTTGGCATCGGGAGCCGCGTGAACCTGCTCTCGCCCTCGGGCCAGAAGACGGCTGCCGGCTTCCAGCCCCGCATCCGCGCCTTCGAGGTGGCGGCCATCTTCAAGACGGGGATGTTCGAATACGACTCCTCCCTCGCCTTCGTGACCCTCGATGCCTGCCGCGAGGTGCTTGGCCTGGAGCCGGGCTACCTCTCCGGCATCGAGATCACCGTGGACGACGTCTTCAAGGCCGACGTCATTGCCGAGCGCATTTCGAACAGCATCGGCAGCCCCTTCTACGCCCGCAACTGGATGGAGATGAACGCCAACCTCTTCGCTGCCCTCAAGCTGGAGAAGATCGGCATGTTCATCCTGCT
>DFDR01000165.1:0-3933 GCA_002369295.1 Desulfovibrionaceae bacterium UBA3823 | reverse complement strand
GCCATGGTCGTGCTCATCGGCTCCTTCTCCATCGTGGCCACGCTCGTCATGCTGGTCATGGAGAAGACGAAGGACATCGCCGTCATGCTCAGCATGGGTGCGACCCGGCGGACCATACGGCGCATCTTCATGCTGCAGGGCACCATCATCGGCTTCGTCGGCACCCTGCTCGGCTACGCCCTGGGGCTGACGGTGGGCTTCCTCCTCAAGCGCTACCAGTTCATCAAGCTGCCGGAGAACGTCTACACCCTGGACCACCTGCCCATCATCATCACGCTCTCCGACGTGCTCGTCATCGGGGCCGCGGCCATGCTGCTGTGCTTCCTCGCCACCCTCTACCCCGCAAGGCAGGCCTCCCGGCTCAAGCCTGCGGAAGCCCTGAGGTACGAATAGCATGGGCGAGCTCTACACCTTCGACAACGTCACGAAAGTCTACGACGAGGGCGGACGCACCCTCGAGATCCTCAAAGAAATCAGCATAGCCGTCCACGAGGGCGAGCAGCTTGCCGTCGTGGGGGCCTCCGGCTCCGGCAAGAGCACGCTCTTGCATCTTATGGGCGCGCTTGATACTCCTACCTCGGGTACGGTCCGCTTCGGCGGACAGGATCTGTTTGCCTTGTCTGCAGACGAGCAGGCGGACTTCCGCAACCGCACCTGCGGCTACGTGTTCCAGTTCCACCATCTCCTGCCGGAATTCTCCGCCGAGGAGAACGTTGCCATGCCGGGCATCATCGCCGGCAGGCCCCGCGCCGAGGTGCTCGCCGAGGCACGGGACATGCTCGGCCGCGTCGGCCTTGGCGGCAAGCACCAGAGCCGCGTGAACACCCTCTCCGGCGGGGAGCGCCAGCGCGTTGCCATTGCGCGCGCAGTCCTGCAGCGCCCCAAAGTGCTGCTGGCCGACGAACCCACCGGCAACCTTGACGAAAAGACAGGCGCCCAGGTCAGCGGCCTGCTGCGCGGACTCAACCGGGAGCTTGGCATGACCATGGTCATCGTGACCCACAACGCCGAACTGGCCGCAGGCATGGACCGCGGCCTCGAGCTTAAATCGGGAAAGCTATATGAGAAGACTTTTGCTTAAGGTGTCCGCCGTCCTCGGCGCGAGCGCGCTGCTTCTCCTGCCTCTGGCCGGAACCTGCCTTGCAGCCGGAAAGACCGTGCTGGTCCTTCCCTTTGCCGTGGACTCCGGGGTGAAGATGCCCAACGCGGCGCAGAAGATTCCCCAGGACATCGTCGACAAGCTCAAAACCCAGGGGCTCGATCCTGTTCCCATGGACAAGGCGAGAGGCCTCTTCAATGCGTCGGGCAAGACGACCATCAATCTGGAAACGGCCCGCATGCTCGGCCGCTCCGCAGGCGCCGATCTCGTCGTCTACGGCGCCTACACCCAGAAGGGCGAGGGCTTTGCCATGGAGACGCGCCTTGTCCCCGTGGGCAAGGGCACGCCCGTGCCGGCGCACTTCGAGCGTCCGTCCCAGGACGCCTTCAACGAGGCTGCCCGGGAACTCGCCCAGCGCGCGGACAGGACGCTGCGCCAGGCGGCCGAGGCGCCGACCCTGCGCGATCCCATGGCCGATCCGGCTCCCCAGGCCCGGCCCCAGGCACAGCCGGCGGCTGATCCCAGCGCCCAGCTCGTGCCCATGCGCACGCCGGTGGCCGGCGCCCTTTCCGATGTGCAGGTGCGCGGCATCAAGAACATGGATCCCGACGTTGTCTTGATGCGCCTCTCCATACGCAGGGGCGACAAGCCCGACGCCAACGCCATCAACGAAGAGGTCAAGCGCATCTGGGAGATGGGCTACTTCACCGACGTGCAGGCCCGCATGGAGGGCTCCGTCCTTGTCTTCAACGTCGTGGAGAAGCCCCGCATCGACAATATCGTCATCGAAGGCGCGGACAAGGTGGACGCGGAAGACGTGCTGGCAGCCATGACCACGCGCAAGGGCAACGTGCTCAACGAGCAGACCCTTTCCGACGACCTCCAGAAGATCGCCGAGCTCTACCACAAGGAAGGCTACTATCTCGCCAAGCCGACCTACCGCATCGAGAACAGGGCCAGCCGTCCCGGCGCCGTCCTCATCGTCACCGTCGACGAGGGCAAGAAGCTCTACATCTCCGAGGTCAAGGTCGACGGCCTGAAGGAGCTGCACCAGAGCGACATGACCAAGTACATGGCCCTGCGCGAGCGCAACATCCTCTCCTGGCTCACCGGCTCCGGCATCCTCAAGGAGGAGTACCTGGAGCGCGACACCAACGCCATCGCCGCCTACGGCCTCAACGAGGGCTACGTCGACATCCAGGTGGGCTCTCCGGAGGTCACCTACCAGGAAGACGGCATCCACATCCACTTCTCCGTCGTCGAAGGCCCCCGCTACAAGGTCAACAGCGTCGAGTACGCCGGCGACGTCATCGACGCCGAAGAGAACATGGACAAGATCATCGAGATGGACTCCCGCAAGGGAGACTGGTTCTCGCTGACCACCATGCAGGAAGACACCAAGAAGCTTCAGAACTACTACAACGACCAGGGCTACGCCTACGCCGAAGTGGACACGCGCATCGTCAAGCCCGACGACGCGCCGGACACGGTCAACGTGGTCTACGTGGTCAACAAGAAGCAGAAGGTCTTCATCCGCCGCCTCATCGTCGAGGGCAACACCAAGACCCGCGACAACGTCATCCTCCGCGAAATGCGCCTTGGCGACGGCGATCCCTACGAGGGCGCGAAGCTGCGCCGCTCCACGGAGCGCCTGAACCGCCTGCGCTACTTCTCCGCCGTGGACACGGAGCTCGTGCCCACCGACAGGGAAGACGAGGTCGATCTGAAGGTCAAGGTCAAGGAAGGCAACACCGGCGCCCTCATGGCCGGCATAGGCTACTCCACCTACTTCGACGTGGGCGTGTCCGGCACCATCATGGAGCGCAACCTCTTCGGCCGCGGCTACGGGCTCTCCCTGCAGGGCTTCTTCTCCTGGCGCCGCACCTCGGGCGTGCTCACCTTCACCAACCCCCGCATCTACGACACCGACCTCTCCTTCAGCAACGACGTTTATTACATCCGCGACTACTGGGACGACTTCACCAAGGAAACCGTGGGCGACTCCTTCAACTTCGCCTATCCCATCGGCGAGTACACCTCGGTCGGCATAGGCTACCGCCTGGAGCGCTACGAACTCTACGACGTGTCGCGCAACGCCTCGCCCTACATCGCGGACTACAAGGGCATCAACTGGACGAGCGCCATCAACGCCCGCATCCTGCGCGACACCACGGACAACAGGGACAGGCCCACCAAGGGCACCATCGCCAGGATATGGGGCGAATGGGGCGGCGGCGGCCTCGGCGGCACCGACAACTTCATCAAGGTCGTCGGCGACTGGCAGGGCTTCTACTCCTTCAACGACACCAACACTATCCACGTGCGCGGCCGCCTCGGCGGGCTCTTCCAGAACACGAGCGAGAACATCCCCGTCTTCGAGCGCTTCTACGTCGGCGGCATGGACACGGTGCGCGGCTACTCCTACTCGGACGCCTCGCCCCGCGCCAAGGATCCCCGCTACGACCACGACGTCATCGGCGGCGACGCCATGGGCGTGGCCAACCTCGAATACGTCTGGACGTTCCAGAAGGACATGGGCCTTGCCATCGTGCCCTTCTTTGACATCGGCTTCAACATCGACTCCAAGACCGAGTCGCTCAAGTTCGACTTCGACAAGCACTGGGTCTATTCCACGGGCCTGGAACTGCGCTGGCGCTCTCCCATGGGCGATCTGCGCATAGCCTACGGCATCCCGCTCAAGAAGGACTTCGACAACGAGTGGGAGCAGGGCAGGCTTGAATTCAGCATGGGCCAGTTCTTCTAGACCGGCCACGCCCACAACAGTATGCGTCAAGGGGACGTGCAGGCAAGTCAAGCCGGCACGTCCCCTTGTT
>DFDR01000125.1:7407-7551 GCA_002369295.1 Desulfovibrionaceae bacterium UBA3823 | reverse complement strand
CTTCGGCAGAGGCACCGGCCTCGGCTCCGGCTACGGCCAGCGCCGCTCAGGCATTCCTATTCCCCTCAACGGCAAGTCAGGCCTGCTCCTGCTGGTCGCCGTGCTCGCCGCAAGCTTCTTCGGCTTCGATCTCGGCCCGCTCAT
>DFDR01000125.1:7122-7291 GCA_002369295.1 Desulfovibrionaceae bacterium UBA3823 | reverse complement strand
CAGACGCAGAACAGGCCTGCCCCAACTTCTCCCGGCGCGGCCCAGGACGTCATGGGCCGCTTCGTCTCCGTGGTGCTCAGGGACACCGAAAAGACCTGGGGCGAAATCTTCAAGAAGGCCGGCAGGCACTACAAGCCGACCACGCTCGTGCTCTACACCGACGCCACCG
>DFDR01000125.1:0-7052 GCA_002369295.1 Desulfovibrionaceae bacterium UBA3823 | reverse complement strand
GCGGCACCGGCCAGGCCGCCATGGGCCCCTTCTACTGCCCTGCCGACCAGAAGGTCTACCTTGATCTGGCCTTCTACCGCGACATGAAGACCAAGCTTGGCGGCGGAGGCGACTTCGCCCTCGGCTACGTTCTCGCCCACGAAGTCGGCCACCACGTCCAGCAGCAGCTCGGCATCTCCGACCAGATGCGCCGCATGCAGGCCCAGGTCAGGAGCAAGGCGGAGAAGAACCAGCTCTCCGTCATGCTGGAGCTGCAGGCCGACTGCTTCTCAGGCATCTGGGCCCACTACGAGAAGACCCAGGGCAACGTCCAGGAAGGCGACCTCATGGAGGCCCTCAATACCTCCGAGGCCATAGGCGACGACCGCCTGCAGCGCCAGTCCATGGGACGCGTGGTGCCCGACAGCTTCACCCACGGCACATCCCAGCAGCGCTACTACTGGTTCAAGCGCGGCTACGACTCTGGCGACTTCCGCATGTGCAACACCTTCTCCAGCGCCAAGTAGCAGGCCCTGGCAGGCATGCCGGCGCAGGCTCCGGGCTCCCAGGCGCGGAAGTGCCAGGCTGCAGGCGCCTGGAGCCTGGCCGCAGACGGCTCGTCCTGCCGGGCATGCGCGGAAAGCAGGCCGCTGTGACGGCGCCAGCGCGGCCTTGCAGGAAAGCTTCAACGCCTGCGCGGCCTCGTCGCGAGGCCGTGCAGGCTGTGGCCCGAGGAAGCCGGCATTGTGCCAGGTCTGCCGGGGAAAGGCCCTTCTATGGCCTGGTAGCATGCAATCCCTTTTCCGGGGTCGCGCGCCAGAGAGAGGCCTGAGCGCCATTGCCGTCTTCCTCTGAAGCGGTCTCTGGCCCCGTCAGGCCGGGATCTCGCCAAGTCGCGCCTGCAGCATGCGCTGCCTGCTCCTGGCTGCGCCAGACGGATCCTGGCGAGAGGCCTGCCGTTCCTTGAAGTCTTTCCTGAAGCCCTCCCCTGGCCCTACTTGCCCGAAGGCCGTCTCCCGCTGCAGGGGAGATTGCCTTGGAGAAAATGGGGAGCGCTTCAGCGCCGTTTTCGGCAGGAGGTGGGGAGCGGGACCGCCTGCTTCGGCCTCCCCACCCCTTGCGCCGGCAGCAGGATCTCGGCTGCTCGCGCGGGAGAGCGCCGGCACGAGAGGCAATGCCAGGATCTGACAATTTTGACACTGGCGGTTCTCCGCTTCAGGGTGTAGAAGTCGCTGAGGCCGTTCTGATCCGGCCAAAGCGAGGTCTCCATGAAAAAAGCGTTCAAGCCACTGGCGTGCCTGCTGCTGGCGTGCCTGCTGCAGGCGGGCAGCCTTGGGATGCCGGGCTCTGCTCTTGCAGAGGGCTGGCTCAGTAGTTTCATCGCCTCCATGAAGAAGGACGCCCATGCTGGCGACGTGGAGGCCCAGCTGACCTTGGGCGTGATGTACTATGAAGGCCAGGGCGTTCCGCGCGACTTTGCGGAGGCGCGCGTCTGGCTTGGCATGGCGGCCGAGCAGGACAGCGTCAATGCCCAGTTCTTGCTTGGCGACATGTACGAAGGGGGCATGGGCGTCGACGTCGATGTCAAGCAGGCCATCTCATGGTACCAGAAGGCCGCGTTCCACCACCATCCCGAAGCAATGTACCGGCTTGGCAACATGTTCGCCACCGGCAAGGGTGTCCAAAAGGACAGAACCCGGGCCTGGGACTTGTTCAACAAGTCCTGCAGCGCCGGATACAAACTGGCCTGCGAGCGCTCCCGCAGACTGACCGAAGCGAACTTCTAGTTTTGCGTGCTGGCCCGCTGGCGCTTCGGCCAGAAGCCGCCTCCAGCCGCGGAAGCGCATGCAGGGAAAGACCAGCCCGGCACCGCATGCGGATGGCGCAGAGACCTCGCCGTCCGTAGCTTTCCGTTCTGCCAGAGGCTGCTTGGCTTCGACAGAGCTTGGCTCTGCCAGCATTTCCATTGGCGAGCCAGCTTTTCCCCTGGCGAAAGGCTGGTGCACCTGCCGAGCGCCTCATCCTCTGCGCTTCGTCCCCTGCGTTTCGTCCTGTGGGACGATGCTGTGCGGGCAAGCCTCGTCGTTCTGGCAGATCAGGACATCATCCAGCTTTCCCCAGATCGACTCCGCGCCTTTGGCTGCCTCTGCACTGGCACTGGCCAAGGACGCCTTCCCTGCCGGCTTCAAGGGCGCGGCAGCGCCGAAGCTGGGACGGCCCGCAGCGGCGTCCGGGCGCTTCTGGAAGGCAGAGGCGCGACGCTGGCCAGGCATGACGCCGAGACGCCCGGTGCCAAAGGCGATCGACTGCAGCGGACGGAAGCCTCCCGCCCTTGCCTGCTGTCTGCGTCGTGGCTTCTGCATCGAAGAGCGCTCTGCCAGGAGCTGCGCAGGCAGGCCTTTGCGCTCTTCATCTGCGCCTTGACAGGGGGGGCCTGGCAAAGAATGGCGGGTGGCCTCGAAAAATAAGTTGACTTCCACGCAGCTTTGGGGCAGTCTGCACGTTGCCTACGGGGAAGTAGCTCAGTTGGGAGAGCGCCGCATTCGCATTGCGGAGGTCGAGAGTTCAAATCTCTTCTTCTCCACCACACGACAAAAATACCGCCTTGTACTTCGCGTACGAGGCGGTTTTTGTTTGACATTCTCCGGCAACAGACTTCAAAAGGCTCCATTCGCCCGCACCAAAATAGTGGCTGAGAAGGTGGCTGGGCAAAGCCAGGGGGTGCCAGCCCCATGCCGGCAGAAAAGCTTTCAAGGACATTCATCGATGCGCTTCAGCCCAAGGGAGCGAGGTACTACGTCTGCGACGGCAAAGGCCTTTACCTTGTTGTCATGCCCAACGGTGTCAAGCGCTGGGGGCTCCCGCGTCAAATGGCAGGGAGGCCGCATTAACGTAGGACTCGGCGAATGGCCCGAAGCCGGCTTGGCCGAAGCAAGGCGCAAATATCTTGAAAACCGAGCCATGACCCGCGAAAGTCGTGAACCAAGAAAGCCTGCAGGCATGCCCTTCCGGAACCTTCGCGCCCTTCACGCGCTGGGCAACGTCGACGACCACTCCCTCCTGCTCGGCCCACGCAGACAACAGGCGGACCGCCGTCATGTACAGCGACACGGTTGTCGGTGCATGCGCTTGCTTCAGCCAAACCCGGTACGCCAGCACGTTGGCGCGACCGGGAGAGACGATCCCGCGATCCCTCAGCCAGCGCAGGAAGACGCGGATGGCGCCACTGTAGACCAGCGCCGACTTCGGCGAAACGTCCAGATACTTGAGCCAACGGCCGACCAGCGTTTCGGCATCCCCGCCCTGCACGGCAGGCAGAGCGCCCTCCGCAGATTGCGCCAGAACCGGGGCCGGGAGGCCGACCGGCTCCGTATTCGTGATTGAGAGGCTGGCAAGCACTTCGGCGGGCTCCTTGACGGCTTCAATGGCTTCAACCATGGCTTCCTCCTGTCCGGACCTCAACGAAATCTGCGACGGTAGCAACGCCGGCGGGTCCCAGCGTTCCATCCCCGACGTCCATGCAGGCCGGAACGCAGGCATAGCTCCCAGAGGACGCAGGAGCTGGCCTACATGGACGGGCCTGGTGGCTCCTCCCCCGCAAGGGCGTTCCCGCCGAGTTCGTCTTCGTCCTTGAGAAGGCGTCTGCGCCCCCGCTTCGGGATGCGCTCCATGTCCAGCAACTGACCCGTCTCGTCCGCTTCTGGAGCGCAGAGGAAATCAAAAGGCGTGTCGAAGCCCAGGGCGAACATATTGAAATTATTCAACGCCATAGAGGTGCTGAGCCTTCCCTTGAGCCGAAATCAAGCCATTTTTGGTTTCATGGCCGGAGGTGGAAGTCGATACTTCCATGGTCAGTTTATCCAACTGTGTCGCCTCCCCGGTTTCGGGAACTGGCCTCAGCCGGCCGGATTCTCCCCTCAGCCGGCACCTGCAGCCCGTCCACTTCGGCGAGCCTCCAACACCCTCTCAAGGCGTCATTCGGGTCGCCTTCCCATGAAAGCGGACGGCTTGGCGGACTCGCGGGCAACCGGGCCAGAGGGGTCACCCCCACGGAAGCGGACAGACCCAAAAATTTGGCTTGGAGGGAGGCGGCCCCGCCTTTCTCCTCCGCCGGACCGGCGGCCTATCCCCCGATCGAAGGGTGGCCCCTATGTAGCGCAAAGTGGCCACTATGTGGCGCATTGGTGGCCACTATGTGGCGCACCAGTAGCCACTGGGTAGCGCAATATGCACCTGGATTCTTGAACCGAGGTGCCACGGCCGTTCTGGCGCACAGGGGCCCTATGCCTTGCCCTAGATCTCTGGGTCCGCCCTGGGGGCTCTAGGCGCGCGCCAGCGTGGCCCTGCCTTGGTTTGACCTGCGTTCTTCGCCGCGCCGGCCCGCCACGCCCATGCCGAGAGCGAAACCTGTCCGTGCCGGCCCCCGGGCAGGCAGGCCTGAACAGAAGCTGCAGCCTGGCAGGCCACCTTCCCCGCGCCCTGCCTCACGGTTGCCACCCGCGCAAAGAACGGCGCAGAGGCGCATGTCCTCCGTCCCCAGCGCCCGGAACGCGATGCGGGGCGCACAAAAATGCAGACGAAAGATGATTCAACCGATTTTTCGTCCAGCCAGCGCACGAAACAGCATCTTTCGCATGGCAGCCTGCCCTCCCGACTCTGCAGGAGAAGAGTCCTCCCGCCTGTAGAGCGTCCGCCATGCCCGCGGAAGCGAAATCTAGACGGCAGAGTACCTCACCCCTCTGCCCTTGCCTGACTTGACGGCAAGGCCGTCCCTGAGCAGCCGGTTCAGGATGGCAACCGTCTTGGACTTGCCAAATCCTGTCGCCTCTACGACCTGAGAACTGGACAAGGCACGCCCTTTGAGAAGCTGGTGCACCCTGCCTTCGTCGGGACTCAGGCCAGGTTCCCGCACTGTCGGCAGGACCACGCGGATGGACGCTTCTCCAGCCCCGAACACGGGCTGCGCCCCGCCACCCCTGTACGCCTCCTTGATGCGCCGTATGCCGGTGCCAAATTTTTCTATCAGGCGAAGACGGAAGAAAACGCCGCCGATGATTCGGTTTCTCAGCAGAGAAAGTCCTCCACGCAGATAATCTTCCACGCCGACGCCGTTCGGTAGCCCTCCGGGAGACACGATGTCGATGTGATCGGGAAACATGGACACGGTAATAGGGGCATCAATGTCCCATGTCCTGTGGACGAGGGCATTGGCTATGGCCTCGCGAAAGGCTTCTTCAGGTATAGTCGAAACATTGACTCGTTCGCTTTTTATAATTTGTTCGTATTGATAATATATTCTGTACATATCTACTGTTTTATCATACATGTCTAATATAGACATATTGTCTAGTGTCTTTCTATCTTTGATAATATTTATGTTTTCTCCAAAACGGACAATATCAATTCCACGACATGTATTTTTATCAGCGAGCAATTCGCCAGCCTTGTTGAATCCATGTTTATCTGTATATAGTTCTAACGTTTTCATTATGTCGAGATTTAAACATTTTATGCCAATATTCTGTATGAGTTTACTCTCAAGTAATGAAAATTTTAGATCCTGGCGCGATGCCGAAATTTCTTCAACTGATAAATTTTGCCCTTCAAGAATTAATCTTGAAAAAGAAATTCTATCAACTGCTATCGTCGAAGTATCTTTTCTAATATATGCTTTAGAATTATATAAATATGGTTTATATGCTCCCTCTTCAACCGTCAATATAACAATAGATTTATTCTTGTCAATACTTAAAGTATATTCTGGAAGTGGGTCTATGCTATTATTAATTCTATTTTCAATATCAAGACATGCGTTATTTACATTCTCAAGTCCATTTACCGTACCATTATCTGCTATGCCAAACAAAATTTTTCCCGTGCCATAATTTGCATAGGCGCTGACTGTCTTCAAAAATGAATTTGAAACTGATTCCTTGAACTCAAGGTCTTTTGACTCTCTCATGACGGCATCTCCTCGTCTCCACCTTCTGTTGCCAGAGAATGCTATGCCTCGCACGAAAAAGCAACCGAAAAGTTTTTCGTCTGATTTTTCGTTCGATCAAATGCCTGCGCGTGCTCGAATCCGACGGCATCGTTATGCGCACCGAGTTCAGTTCCACCCCGCCCCGCGTGGAGTACTCCCTTACAGATTCGGCCAAGGCCCTCGTGCCGATACTGCACGGATTCTACGCATGGGTCGAGGATCATGTGGCCAGACGCCGGAACGCGCACAACGGCGCCTGCAGACCATGAAGGCAAGACGGCGATGCCGGCCTAGACTCGTAAGACCCCGGACACCGGCGCTTGACTTGCAGCAAAAGGCATGAAAGAAAGCAAGAATTCCTTGAATCAAGGAGGTGGCCATGCTGGCAAAGCTGACGTCGAAAAACCAGATTTCCCTGCCCGCTGCCATTGTGCGGGAACTGCCCGAAACGAAATACTTTTCCGTTTCGCTGGAAAGCGGACGCGTTGTCCTGACTCCCATGCACATCCGGCCCGCCGATGCCGTGAGACGCAAGCTCGAGGCGCTCGGCATCACTGAAAGCGACGTGGAGGACGCCGTCCGGTGGGCGCGGAAGACTTCATGCTGAAGACGCCTCTGCGGGTCGTTTTGGACACGAACTGCGTCGTGTCGGCCCTTATGTTTCCCCGGGGCCGGACAGGCAGGCTCTGTTGCCTCTGGATGCAGGAAGCCGTCAAGCCTGTCGTCTGCCGGGAGACGGCTCTCGAGCTCTTTCGGGTTCTCTCCTACCCCAAGTTCAAGCTCGACGCCGACGAAATCGAGTGGCTGCTGTCAGAATATCTTCCTTTTACCGAGACGTTCTCCGGCAGCCGACCGGAAGGCTTTGCCGTGCCGGGACTGCGGGACAGCGACGACGGCGCGTTCGTCTGGCTTGCGTCGGCATCGGGCGCGTCCCTGCTTGTTTCCGGCGACCGGCACCTCCTGGAGCTTCGCGGGCAGTTTTCCGAATTCCGCATAGTTTCGCCGGCCGAACTCGTCAGCCTCATGGAGCCGCGGCAGTGTTCCGGTATGAAGAAGGAAGACGCATCTGCGGAACTTTTCAAGGAACTGC
>DFDR01000181.1:4726-5046 GCA_002369295.1 Desulfovibrionaceae bacterium UBA3823 | reverse complement strand
CTACTCCTCGCTGAACATGATCTCCTCCCTGCCCATCGACGCCCTCAAGCTCGACATGCTGTTCATCCGCAGCGCCTTCAGCAAGGGCCAGGACAAGGACACGCGCATGCTCGAGTTCATCATCGACATCGCCGACTACCTCTCGGTGCCGGTCATCGCCGAGGGCGTGGAGAGCGCGGAGCAGCTCAGCGCCCTTAGGGCCATGGGCTGCGACTTCGTCCAGGGCTACTACTTCTCGAAGCCCGTCCCGGCCGACGAATATGAACGCTTCATCGAGGAGCGCGCGTCCCAGGAACCGGTCCCGCGGCGCCAAAGCTCCC
>DFDR01000181.1:0-4636 GCA_002369295.1 Desulfovibrionaceae bacterium UBA3823 | reverse complement strand
GAGAGCCTGTCCTACGCCAAGCTCAGCTACGCCCTCGCCAGCGGCTTCGAAAGCGTCTACTACGTGGACATCGATACGGGAGACTACGTGGTCTTCAACTCGAAAGGCAGCTGCGAGGAACTGCAGATGCAGCGCGCCGGCAGCGACTTCTTTGCCGACGTGGAGACGGACGTCCCCAGGCTGGTCTTCGCTCCCGATCGGGAGCGCGTGCTCCTCAACCTGCGCAGGGAGGCGCTCCTGACCCAGCTCGTGGGAGCCCAGCCCTTCTCCATGACCTACCGCCTCGTGGTAGCAGGCGCCCCCGTCTACTACAACCTGAAGGTGGTCCGCGCCGATCGGGACGGCGGGCACCACATCGTCTGCGGCGTGTGCAGGGTGGACGACCCGATCCGTCAGGCCAGGCCTGCGGAGGAGGAGAACGCTCTCAATTTCACCAGCCTCTCGAAGGCCCTCGCCAGGGACATGGAGAGCATCTACTACGTCGACCTGGAGACCGGAACCTACGTGGAGTTCGTGGCCAGCGACGAGTACCGCGACCTCAAGCTCGAGATCTCGGGCTCCGACTTCTTCGGCGAAGTCCAGCGCAACATTCCGAAGGCGGTTTACGCCGGCGACCGGGAGCGCCTGGCCAAGGCAATCCAGCGAGCCCCCCTCGAGGCGGCCCTTGCCGAGTTCCCCGCCTTCTTCATCGACTACCGCATGGTCAGCGGTGGCAAGCTTGTCCACTATCGCCTCAAGGCGGCCTACGCCGAACCCGGTGACCGTCGCCACGTCATTCTCGGCGTGTTCAACGTCCACGGCCAGATATCCGAAGTCCTGCGGCGCGAAGCCGAGCAGGCCCGGGCCCTGCGCCTGGCCCAGGCGTTCGCCGGTCGCGACGCCCTCACCGGCGTCAAGACAAGGCGCGTCTTCGTGGTCGCCGAGGAGGAGTGGAACAGGCGCATGGCCGAAGGCTCCCCCGTCTTTGCCGTAGTGGTCTGTGGCGTGAACGGCCTCAAGGATGTCAACGACACCCTGGGTCGCCAGGCGGGCGACCAGCTCATCAAGGACGTAGCCGCCGCCGTCTGCTCGACCTTCAAGCACAGTCCCGTCTACCGCACCGGAGGGCGCAAGTTCGCGGTCGTGCTCAGCGGTCAGGACTACGAGAACCGCCTCGTTCTCATGCGCACCCTGCAGGAGAAGGTCGAAGCGCAGACCCGCGCCGGCGGCGTGGCCGTTGCCTGCGGCATGGCCGAGCTCTCGGCCGCCGACGAGTGCTTCGGCTCGATCTTCGAGCGGGCCAGCAAGGCCATGCGCGACTGCAGGACAATGCCGAAGGGCATAGCCGAAGGCTCAGGCGGGGCAAAATCATGACGGGAGGCGCGCAGGAGCATGCCGGGGGGATGGCAAGGTACCTCTCCCAGCTGGACGTATGGGCCTACGCCTTCGGCCTCATCGTGGGCTGGGGTGCCTTCGTCATGCCCGGCACCACATTCATCCCTCTGGCGGGACCTGCCGGCGCGGTTCTGGCCTTGGCCCTGGGCGCAGGCCTCATGCTCGTCGTGGCCGCGAACTACTCCTTCCTCATGCGCCTGAGGTACGGCTTTGGCGGCGTCTACGCCTACACCAAGGAAGCCTTCGGCGACGACCATGCCTTCCTCTGCGCCTGGTTTCTGTGCCTCTCCTACATCTCCATCCTCTTTCTCAATGCAACGGCCCTCTTCGTGGTGGCCAGGCTACTCATGGGCGGCGTCCTGTTCTCCACGCCAAGCTACGTGCTGGCCGGCAGGACGGTCTACCTCGGCGAGGTGGCCCTCTCCGTCGGGGCGCTCATCGTTTCGGGCGTGGCCTTCATCGTCCACAAGCCTGCCCTGCAGCGCGTTCACACCGTCCTCGCCGTCTGCCTGCTCGCCGGCGTGGCGGTGCTTGCCTTAATCTGCCTGCCACATCTCGACCTGTCGGCCGTCTTCCGACCCGGCACCGATGCGTGCGGCACCACTGCCGGCATCGCGACCCTGGTCGTGCTCAGCCCCTGGGCCTTCGTGGGCTTCGAAATTGTCTGCATGGACACGGCGCACTACCGCTTCCCTATGTGCAAGGCAGGCCTCCTCATGAGCCTCGCCATCCTAGCGGGCGCCGCCTGCTACATCATCCTGGCGCTGGCGTCCATCACCGCCGTGCCCGAGCGCTTCGGATCCTGGGGCGAGTACTTCTCCTCCCTCGACAGACTCTCGGGCGTGGTGTCCGCGCCCGTCTTCAGCGCCGCCCAGCGCTACTTCGGCACGGCGGGCTTGGCCTGCGCCACGATCACGGCCCTGGCGGGCATCATGACCGGCGTGACGGGCGCCTACCGAGCCACCATCCGCATCCTTGCCACCATGGCTGAGGACAAGATCCTCTCCCAAAGATTTCTCAACACATCCTTCTGCATTGCCTTCGTCATGTGCATCTCGGTAGTGATCTGCTTCACTGGCTCCAACGCCCTGTCCTGGTTCGTCGAAGTCACCTCCTTCGGCGCCGTCGTGGGCTTCGGCTACGCCTCGGCCGCGGCCTGGCGCCTGGCCAGGCAGGCGGGCAACCGCATGATCCAGATCACCGGCGCCATCGGCACCATCGCCTCAGCCGTCTTCTTCTTGGTGCAGCTCATCCCCCAGCTCACGGCCTTCAATACAATGAAGGCTGCGGCCTTCATGACCCTGGCACTGTGGTGCCTGCTCGGCTTCGCCTTCTACTGGCGGACAATGAACAATGCCGAGCCCAGGCTGCGCCGAGGCTCCGGCCACGCCAGCGCGACCCTCTTCTCAATCATGCTCTACAGCCTCCTGATGTGGTACGTCTTCAGCCTCGTCGAAGCCGAGGAGAGCTTCGCCAAGCATCCGGCCGTACTGGGACCGAGCATCGTCCTCGTCGCCCTTGTAGGCGTTGGCTTCGCGCTCATGCTCTGCGTCCAGCACAGCTACCGCCAGCTGCACGACAGGCTGGAACGTGACAAGATCCGGGCCGAGGAAAGCAACCGGGCCAAGAACCAATTCCTCTTCAGCGTCTCCCACGACATTCGCACGCCCCTCAACGCCATCATCGGCTGCACGCACCTGGCCAGGCAGGAGCCCGCCACGCCCCGGCTGCAGGACTGTCTCCGTCAGATCAGCGTCTCGGGCGCGCACCTGCTCTCGCTCGTGGACACCATGCTTGAGATGGGCCAGTTCGAGAGCGGCAAACTCAACCTGCGCAACGCCGAAAGCAACATCTGTGAAACCTTCCAGAAGGGCGCAGACATGATGCGCGGACAGATCGAGGCCAAAGGCATAGTCTTCCGCGTGCAGCAGAACGTCCAGCACTGCGAGTGCATCTTCGACAGCCAGCGGCTGCTACGCGTCCTGCTCAACCTCCTCAGCAACGCGGCCAAGTTCACGCCCAAGGACGGCCATATCCGCTACGTTCTGGAGCAGCGCGACCGTCTCGGCGACGGCTCCAGACGATACAAGATTACCGTCAGCGACAGTGGCATCGGCATGTCCCGGGACTTCGCGGACAAGGCATTCACCGCTTTCTCACGGGAGCGTAGCTCCACGGAGAGCGGATTGCAGGGAAGTGGCCTCGGGCTTGCCATCACCAAGCACATCATCGACGCCATGAACGGCACCATCGAGATTGAGACAGCGCCCGGCAAGGGGTGCACCTTCACCATTTTCCTCGAGTTCCCAGCCGTTGTCCGCATCGCACGCGTCAAGCCCAGGGAGGAGGATGCGCCCCTGCCCTTTGCCGGCAGGCGCCTGCTCCTCGTCGACGACATAGAGATCAACCGCGAGATTGCCCAGGTTTTGCTTGAAAACCTCGGCTTCACCGTCGACTGCGCCGAGGACGGTGCAGAGGCCGTGGAAAAGGTCAAGGCCTCGGACGGTGCCTACGACTGCATCGTCATGGACATCCAGATGCCTGTCATGGACGGCTACGAAGCCACCCGGACCATCAGATCTCTGCCCGATCCGCGCCTCGCCTCCGTCCCCGTGGCCGCCCTGACCGCCAACTCGCTCGACGAGGACGTGCAGGCCGCCATGAACGCTGGCATGAATGCCCATATCGCCAAGCCGCTGGATCCGGACGTGCTCGCTGCAACGCTGGGCAAGATCCTCAACGTGGTGCCTGCAGCCTGACGCACATGCCTGTCGGCAACGAAGAAAGATTCGACCCGGCCTGCACGGTCCCGGAAAAGCGCTTCCATCTCGTGCTCGTCGTGGCGGCGCACGCCAGCATCTTTCGCCGGGAGGGGGGATTCCCTTGTCGATTCTTCCTGCTTCGCTGCCTTCTGCTCCCTGCCTTGCGGGCTGTACCGGGCTAGGGATACGCTGATTAATTCAGCATCGGCTCAACAACCCTTCGATAATTCAATGGGTTAGTTCGGCCTTGTCGCTGAAAGATGCCTTTAATCAGCGCTTCCCTTATGTTGAACTGTACACACGATCTTGCCGTGGTGCCGCTCCATGGTTGCATGGTCGTGGCAGAACATCGCAACGGACTTGGGATCTGCATCCTCAAGGCTCGTTCACCATGTGGCGCCCTGGACGCCGGGCTCCTCGGGAAGGAAGCGCTGGCTCTTGCCGTTCCTAAGATCGACTCTGACTTCGGCTGTGCAGCGGACGCCCCGCCCCTCGAGATC
>DFDR01000143.1:29099-29387 GCA_002369295.1 Desulfovibrionaceae bacterium UBA3823 | reverse complement strand
TTCTTGGATTTACACTTATGATGATCCGTTCAAAACTCAATAAGAATTTAATATAGTTGCCATTTGTTGGAGCTGACGTGCTTTTCAGACAGACTGCCTAGAATGTTTGCGCAACGTTCGTTGTCAGCCCTCCTCTGCCGAAGAGCTGAAGCTACTTGCGCCTGCGTGCACGGCCTTTGAGTTCCCTCCCCTGTGGGCCGGCGAGCTGGCGCGCTTCCGGACGTTGCAGGCTGGCCTGCGTTCAGCAGCCCCCGCCGCCACCGCCGCCGCCACCGCTGCCGGCACCGC
>DFDR01000143.1:9463-29040 GCA_002369295.1 Desulfovibrionaceae bacterium UBA3823 | reverse complement strand
CACCGCTGCCGGCACCGCCGTCGCTGCTTGACGTGCTGCAGCTGCTGGAGACGGCGCTGGAAAAGCCGTCCGGCGAGAAGTTGTGGTAGACGAAGCCCACATGGTGCACGGAAGACTTTTCCCTGAAGCTGGCGAGCTTGTTCTCGAAGCGTCTGGCCCAAGCCTTTTCGAGTCCGAGGGCGCTGGCATAGGGGAGCATCTTGGTATAGAGGGCGATATTCTCTTCTGGCGGGTTCATCGTGTTGAGCCGGGGAGCTTCCGCGGCCTTGATGTACATGCCGAAGCCGGCGATCGCGGTCTGCAGATCCGCAAGCTCCCGCGTCTTCGACTGCATGAAGGGCGCGAAGAGGAAGGGCCAGAGCATGGCCCCGAAGAAGCAGGCGGCCTGGAGCGGCGTCGAGCTGGGGAGAATGGTCTGCACGGGCGAGAAGATCGCGGCGATGACGCTGTCTGTCGGCAGGACGATGAGGGGCAGAATGAGGAAGGCAAAGATCAGCTGCATGGGGAAGGTCAGCCAGTGCAGGGGCTTTGCCATGTCTATCTGGCGCGGTGCCATGAAGGGCAGAAGGGCGGCAAAGGCGAAGAGGGCGCCGACAAGCTTGAGGGCGTTCCAGGGAAAGCTCGGCCATGCAGGGCCTAAGACGCGCGCCAGCTGGGTGTGGAAAAGCTGGATTGCAGCGAGGAGGAAGAGGGGAACGGCGAAGCTGGCAAAGCGCAGGCGGAAGCCGTCAAGGAACTGCGTGCCGAAATCCTTGTCCAGCGCCTTGCTGCAGGCTGACTTGATGTCCTGCAGGAGACTGGCGTTGTCCTTGCTGATTGCGGTGGTGCCTTCCGGAAGCTTTTCCAGGGCAGCCTCCTCTTCCGGGCTTAAGGGGATCTGCTGGTTCGGCGAGGGGGCAAGGCGCGTCACGCTGTAGCCCTCCTTGGCATTGCCGGAGAGTTGGCAGCGGCCCTTGGCGTCCAGAGAGAGGAAGAGGGCGCCCAAGCCTTTGCTGTCGAGCCTGCAGTCGTTGGCAAGGTAGTGCACCTGGGCCGGCGAGAGGTTGGGGGCCTGGCGCTTGCCGTCAAGGCGCTGGGGCAGGCGCGGGGGGGTGAAGAGCGGCGCCACGGGGGCTTTCTTGGGATCGCGCCCCCAGCGCCACCACAGGAAGAAGCTGAGAAGGAGGGAGAGGAGGCAGGTTCCGGCGCACAGGCCCGTGAACAGTCTGTCCTCTTCCGGCCTGTAGAGCGCAGGCTCGGGCACGGTCCCCTTGGGGAAGGAGGCGCCGACGGTGAAGTGATGTCCCTGCCTGACGGGCGTCTTGGCCGTGAAGACGAAGCAGGTTTTGTCGCCGCGCTTTGCTTCGGCGAAGTCCACCGGCGAATCCGTCGAGCCGGCACTGCCGAGAAAGGCCAGCCCGTGGGAGAGCGGCGCGCCCTCAGCCGGCACGATGGTGCAGGAGGCCGCAAGCACTCCGCGCTCCCAGCCTGCGCCGGTGACGTTCCAGCGTATGCTGTCTTCCTCGGGGGCGAAGCCGGTCATGCCCGTCATCTCGTAGACAAGCTTGAAGGCGTGCATGCCGGGAGCAAGCCAGGCCTTCTTGTCGCGCAGGTAGACGGTGACATTCTCGGTGCCGAAGTGGGCCTTGAGATCGTCCGTTCTGCAGGGCTTGCCGTCGATGGCGGCCTCGAGGACATGCAGGAAGGGAGCTTCCGCCATGCGGGCAGGCCGGCGGGAGGACACCGGCAGGGTGCGGAAGATGCCGTGGTTGCGGTTGCCCTCGGGGATCCCCACCTGAATGAGTTCCGAGACCTTGACGGCGTCTTGCCGTGCAAGCTCAAGGGTGACGTCCATGGAATGGACCTGGACAGGCTTGTTGTCGCGCTGGGTGCGATCTTCTCTGAAGCTTAGGAAGGCGCTCAGGGCGACAATGAGGACAACGATGGCGGCAGAAATGATTTTGCTGCGCATGGGAACTCCTTGCTGTTTTTCCATAGCCTGCCGGCGGAGAAAGGACAATGCTCCTTCCGCCGGAGCGACGGTGGCTGTCAGCCGGCTTCCAGACAGGCGCCTTGCCGCGGCTCTCTTGGCAAGGCTGCCAATGTTTGTGCTCAGCCGGGCTGTTGGGTCGCCCCGTGCCTGCGCCTGCGGATACGCTGGCAAACGCATTGGAAAGCAGCCTGAAATGACGGAACAGCCTGCCCTGCGGCATGGCGGGAAGGTGGAGAGGAGGAGGCTGGCGCCCTGGCCGAGATGCGCCACTACGGCTACCAGGGAGCCTTTGCGGCCGGCACAGTCGCCGTCGGCGCCACCCTCGGCGTCGTCATCCCCCCGAGCGTTGTGCTCATCGTCATCAGCCTGCAGACCGGGCTTTCCGTCTCCAGGCTTTTTCTGGCCTCGGTCGTGCCGGGCATCCTGCTTCTGGCCTTCTTCGTGGCCTGCGCGCAGGCGGCGGCCCTCCTCAGGCCAGGCCTCGTCCAGCGCCGGCCCAAGGCGCCTCTGGCCGAGCGCCTCAAGGCCCTTCCGGGCCTCGTGGAAGTGCTGGCGCTTTGGGGCGGCGTGCTCGGCGGCATGGGCTTCGGCATCGTGACGCCCACCGAGGCCGGCGGGCTCGGTTCCCTCATCGCCCTCCTGCTCGGCGCCTGCTCCCGCCAGCTCACCTTGAGGGGCCTGCTCGACGCCCTCAAGGACACGCTCTGCCTCACCTGCATGATCCTGCTTCTCGTGGCCGGCGCCATGATCTACGGCAAGTTCCTGACAGCCACGAGGCTTCCCTTTGCGCTCGCCGACCTTGTTGCCGCGCTGCAGATGGGACCAGGGGGCGTGCTCTTCTGCATCCTCGTCATCTACTTCTTCGGCGGCATGGTCATGGACGCCCTGGCGCTCCTGCTGGTCACCATGCCCGTCTTCTTTCCGCTGACGGCAGGCCTTGGCTTCGACCCCTACTGGTTCGCCCTGGTCATCACCATCATCACGACCGTGGGCGCCGTCACGCCGCCTGTGGGCGTGTGCTCCTACGTCGTCTCCTCCACGTGCCGCGACATTCCGCTGCCGGACATCTTCCGGGGCGTCTTCTGCTACCTGCCGGCCTACTTTGCCGCCATCGCCCTGCTGGCCGCGCTGCCGGGCCTGGCGACATGGCTCCCTGCCGCCCTCGGCGCGCCGTAGCCCTGGCCGTGCCGCCGGGCCATCGTGGCCAGTGCGCCCTGCGCGGCGTTTGCGAAGCCTCGGGGGCAGGTGGTATAGGCAGCCCCAACGCCGTCCGCCGGACTTGCGCTTCCTGCGGACAAGGAGGCCCCGCCAGTGCTCCGCAACGCCTTTGCCACCCTCGCCGTTCTGTTCGCTCTGGGCCTGCTGGCCCTTTCCGCCGCGCCTGCCGGGGCGCGGGTTATGGCCTTCGGTCCGCAGTGGAGTCCCTTCACGCTCGACGTTCCCGAGGGCTGGGATGTCGAACCCTACGCCATTGGCGTGGTGCTGCGCCCCAATGCGGACGACAGGCGCAATGCCATCACCTGCGCCGTCTCGAGAAACGGCGGGCAGACGGCCCGCGAGCTTGCGGAGCAGGCGATACGCGGCCTGCGCCAGCGCGACGCCTTTGCGGAATGGACCATTGCCAGAGAGGAGGCGGGGCTCGTGTGGGTCAACGCCGTGGAGCGCGGCGTGCGCAAGCAGTGGCTCTTCATGGCAGGGGAGGCCTTTCTGATGATGACCGTCGAGGGCGACATCGCACGGCTCTCCCCCGTGGCCGCGACCCTGCGCGTGTCGCCGGCGCTGCGCGCTAGCCCTGGCCCCTTCTAGCGCCTGTCCTGCCCTGCTCAGGGCGCGCGCGTGATGCGCAGGACCCTGTGCCTGGGAAGGTAGCGGCATTTGGGGCAGTACATGGCGCAGGAGGTGCCCACCCCGGCTCCGCGGCACTGGAAGCTCGAGCCGTAGAAGCGCGAGCCGTCCGGAAAGGTCAGGTCGCCGTGCTCGAAGACGAGGGTGGAGCCGCTGAAGCGCGCTCTGGCCCTGGTGGAGGCAGTCCAGTTGTGGTCGAAGTCGTGAACGCGGAAAGTGCCTCCGCCGCGACCGTCGAGGCAGACGCTTTCCTGTATCGTGCGCGCATAGGGCATGCCCGGCTTGTCGCGGTGCGCCGCGCGCTTTTCCATGTGCCAGCAGCCCTTGAGGAAGGCGAGGTCGCCGCGCCTGGCCGCGTCTTCGGGGATCTCGAGCCTGCCGGAGGGACGCCGGGGACTGGCCTCGGCCCGGGGTGGCTGGGGCTTCGGCTCCCGTCGCGCCGCGTCCGTGCGCTTCGGCGCCTGCGTCCGCGGGGCCGGCCGCTCCTCCTGCCTTGCCTGAGGCGGCTCCTCCTCCACGTCGACGGGATCGCCGAAGAAGGGGACTTCCGTCGCCTGCTCCGGCTGCGCCGGCGGCTCGGACGTGATGGCATCGAGCTCGGAAGCCTTCGCGCAGCGGCAGAAGAGCAGGCTCGCGAGCAGCAGGCCCAGCATTGTCAGCAGGGCCGGGCAGGGCTGGGCAGGCCGCAAAAGGGTGGAAGGGAAGGGCTGGAGCCGGGACATGTGCGCCACCTCGAACGTTTGTCTTTCCTTGTAGTCGCTCTTCGCCGCAGGGGCAACGCTTGAGCCCTGCAGGCAAACTGCGGCATGCTTGCGGCTGTCAGGTCCCCCCTTCCTGCCAATTCGAGGAGAACGCTATGAGAAACGCGGTCAACCATTCCTGTTCCCTGCCCGTGCTTGCCTGCCTGGCCCTGCTGTGGGCGTCTGGACTGCAGCCTTCCTGCGCCCATGCCCAGAGCCTGGGCGAGCTCGTCAGGCAGAGCGGAGAGCTTCGCTTTGCGCTCTGCGCGGGCCTTGGCGACTCCCTGGAGGACGAGTGCGCTTCGCTGGACGAGGAAACCGTCTGGATCCTGCGCGACGACGGCAGGGCCACCCTGCGTTCGGAAACCTTCAGCACCGAGGGCGAGTGGCAGGAGCGCAAGGGCGCCATAGTCATCGTCAGCCACATGGACGACGAGGTGGCGTACCACAGCCCCTACCTGCAGGCCTCGGTTGGCCTGAGCAATCCCCGCCTCATGCACTTCGCCTCGCCGCACCTGGCCAAGGACGCGCCCGCCAGCTTTGAGGACCTTTTTGCCAAGACCCAAACCCTCACCTTCTACGCCTGCATCAAGCCGACCTACGCCACGACTGAGGAAGAGTGCAGCCAGACAAGCAAGCAGCACTACTTCTCCTTCAGCCGGGACGGCACGGGCTCCTACGGCAAGGCAACGCGGAATGTGCCCGTCAGGTTTACCTGGAGCTGGAAGGCGCCTGCCGTGACGGCCTACATCAAGGCAGAGAGCGTGGGAAGCCTTGTCGAAGGCAGGTATCTTGAGCTCGATTCGCCCTACAAGGGACGGCGCAAGCTCATCCACTACAAGCTGCTCGACGGCGAGCGGCGCTAGGCGGCCTAGGGCTGGCCAGGCTGTTCTGGCGGCGTTGTCTGCGCGGGCTGAACCGGCGCGGCTGTTCCGCCGGCTGGGGCTGACGCTTCCAGCAGCTTGAGGCGGCGCGCGGCCTCGGCATCGCCCTGCTCTGCGGCTGCAGCATACCACTGGCGCGCCTGCTGCAGGTTCTGCGCCGCGCCTTCGCCCGCTTCGCAGAGCTGGCCTGCAAGGCGCTGGGCTTCAGGCATGCCAAAGGAGGCCGCCCTGAAGATGAGGGCCGAGGCGGCCTGGAGGTTTTTCGGCGCACCCGTTCCCGCCAGCCGGAGCTGGCCTTCCCGAAGCAGGGCAGGGGGGTAGTCCATGCTCGCAGCCACGCTGTACCAGCGCAGGGCAAGGACGGGATCCCGGGCAGTGCCTTCGCCCTGCTCGTAGCACTGGCCAAGGCGGTAGGCGGCTTCGGGCTTGCCCTCGCCGTCGGCGGCCGAGGCTTCCAGCAGAGCCAGGGCCCTTGCGGGATCCCGGGCCAGCCTGGTTCCCTCGAGCAGCAGCAGGGCCACCGTGTACTGGGCTTCGCGGTCGCCGGCATCGGCTGCCTTGCGGTAGAGCTCAAGGGCTTTGTCTCCGTCCCGGGGAAGCCCGCCGAGCCCCTCCTGGGAGTAGAAGCCGAGGTTGTTCAGCGCCTGGGCCGACCCCAGGGCTGCGGCCTTCTCGAACCAGGCGCGGGCCTTGGCGAAGTCCTGCCTGCCAAGGCGGCCGTCGTGGTAGAAGACGCCGAGCAGCGAGGCGAGCCGCGCGCCATTGGGACTTGGATCCGCTTCGGCACTCTGGCTTGCGCCCTCGACAAGCAGGGCTTCGGCAAGGGCGGCGTCGCGGGGGGCGCCTATGCCTTCCATGAGCAGGCGCCCTGCGGCGAATTTCGCGCCGGCCAGCCCGAGATCGCCTGCCTTGCGGTAGCAGGCGAGGGCCATGGCGGGTTCCTGGGGCGCGCCCGTGCCCTCCTCGAAGTCCTGGCCGGCAAGGAAGAGGGCTTCCGCATCGTTCTGGTAGCCTGCCTTGAGGAAGCATTCGTGGGCCCGGCGCAGATCCTGGGCGCCGGCTGAGCCGTCCCGGTATGCCTTGCCAAGGGCAAGCAGGGCTGCGGGATCATTGCCGTCGGCAGCCTTCTTCAGCCAGTGGAGGGAGAGCGCCTGGTTGCGGGGAAGCCCGCCGAGCCCGTCAGCGTAGTAGACGGCAAGGTTGTTCTGGGCCTGTGCGCTGCCGGCTTCCGCAGCCTTGCGGAACCAGAAGGCCGCCCGTGCCTGATCGGGCCTGCCGGCTATGCCCCGGTGGAGGGCGAGTCCCAGGTTGACCTGGGCCTGGACTATGTCTGCGGCTGCCGCCTTTTCCAGCCAGGCCGCGGCTTCGGCCTCGTTTTTGTCGACGCCCTCGCCCCGCAGGAGAGCCGTGCCGTAGCTGCACTGGCAGCCGGCGTGGCCCTCTATGGCTCCCCTGCGCCACCAGGCGCAGGCGGCCTTGGGGTCCTTTGGCCTGCCGAAGCCCTCGGCAAGGCAGAGTCCCAGCGCTTCGCAGGCATCGAGGCAGCCCCGCTCGGCGGCCTTGAGGTACCAGTCGAAGGCAAGCCTCGGCGCTTTGACCACGCCCTTGCCGAGCTTGTAGCAGAGGGCGAGGCTGTAGGCAGCCCGCTGGTGGCCCCGTTCGGCAGCCCTGCGGTAGAGCATGGCTGCCGCAAGGGGATCCCGGGGCGAGCCTGTGCCCTGCTCGTAGCAGGTGCCGAGATGGTAGAGGGCCGATGCCGATGCATCGCCTGCCTTGCGCAGGGAAGCGGCGGCCAGCTCGCCGTTGCGGGGCATGCCCTGGCCCTCGAGAGCCCAGGCGCCGAGCATGCCGCAGGCCGATGCCTGCCCCTGCCGGCAGGCGCGCTCAAGCAGAGGGCGGCCGTTCTCCGGCGAATGGAGGACATTGTTCCAGACCATGGCCTGGCATTCGAGGGACTCGGGTCCCCCTTCCTCCTTGAGCGCCTGCAGAAGCGCTGCGCCTTCTCTGCTGTCCAGCTCGCCGCCGTCGTAGTCCGTGAGGCGCGCCCTGGCCAGGAGGTGCCCCTGGCGCGCGCAGATCTCGAGACTGGCTCTGGCCTGGGGAAGCTCGAGGTCGTCGAGACGTCTGGCCTCTTCGTAGTCGCAGTTGCCGGGCTCGGCGCGCAGGGGGGAGGGCAGGAGCAGAAGGGCTGCTGCGCAAAGGAGGCTGAAAGGCGTGGCTGTGCGGCGCATGGCGCGGATCTCCATGGCAGAAGGGCGTGGCAGAGTCAAAAAGCCTCCCGCCGGACGGCCGGCAGGAGGCTTGGCAATGCGGGAAAGGGACGCGCCTAGCGGGCGTGCTCGAGGAGCTCGCGGCGGGTGAAGAGGGCCTTGAGCTCGTAGCCGGCTTCCTTGAGCTTCTCGCGGCCGCCTTCTTCGCGGTCCAGGATGCAGCATACGGCGACGATCTTGAGGCCGGCGGCTTCGATGCGCTGGCAGGCCTTGAGGAGGGAGCCGCCGGTGGTGACCACGTCCTCCAGAACGACGACGGGATCGCCGGTCTCGAAGTTGGCAAGGCCCTCCACGAACTGGTTGGTGCCGTGCCCCTTGGACTCCTTCCTGACGAGGAGCCCGTTCAGGGGCTTGCCCTGCTGGCTGGAAACGACGGTGGTGGCGGAGACCAGGGGGTCGGCGCCCATGGTCATGCCGCCGACGCCCTTGACGGGCGTGCCGGAGGCGATGATTTCGCTGACGGCCTCGAAGAAGAGGTTGCCGATAAGCTCGGCGCCTTCGGCGTGCAGGGCCGTGACGCGGCAGTCGAAGTAGTAGTCGCTGCGGCGGCCGGAGGCCAGCAGGAAGTCGCCCTCCTTGTAGGAGCGCTCCACGAGTATCTTGGCGAGGCGGCGTTTATATTCGGTGTTCACGGTGTTCTCCTTGACGGCCGGGGCCGTGCGGAACAAAGGCTCGGACCTACTTGCAGCGGCCGAAGACGCGCTGGTAGATGTCGTCCTCGTGGCGCAGGTAGAAGAGGGGATCGAAGAGCTTGTCCAGGAAGGCTTCGCCCAGCACCTTGACCATTTCGGGGTCTGCCTTGACCAGGGCGGGGAAGGAGGTGCGCGAGTTCCAGCTCTGCATGGCCAGCTTCTGCACGGCCACATAGGAGGCCTGGCGCGGATGGCCGGCGTCGATGAGGGCCGTGAGCACGCGCTGGGAGAAGTAGAGGCCGTAGGAGCGGTCGAGGTTCTCCTGCATGCGGTCGGGCGAAACCACGAGGTTGGCAAGGAGGCGGCGCAGTCGGTTCAGGGCGTAGTCGGCCAGAATGGTGGAGTCGGGCATGATGACGCGCTCCACGGAGGAGTGGCTGATGTCGCGCTCGTGCCAGAGGGCCTGGTTTTCCATGGCTGCCAGCGAGTTGGAGCGCATGAGGCGGGAGAGGCCGCAGAGATTTTCCGCGGAGATGGGGTTCTTCTTGTGGGGCATGGCCGAAGAGCCCTTCTGGCCCTTGGCGAAGCCCTCCTCCACCTCGAGCACCTCGGTGCGCTGCAGATGGCGCAGCTCCGTGCACAGGCGCTCGATGCCGCCGGCCATGATGGCGATGGCAGAGAAGAAGTGGGCGTAGCGGTCGCGCTGGACGATCTGGGTGGAGTGCGGATCCACCTTGAGGCCGAGCAGGGCAAGGGCGTCGGCCTCCACCTCGGGCGTGACGATGGTGTAGGTGCCCACGGCGCCGGAGATCTTGCCCGTCCGCACGTCTTCGACGGCTTGCGCGATGCGCTCGCGGTGGCGCACGAACTCGGCATAGAAGCCGGTCATCTTGAGGCCGAAGCTGGTGGGCTCGGCGTGGATGCCGTGGGAGCGGCCGATGCACAGCACCCCCTTGTACGCGAAGCTCATCTCCTCGAGGGTCGCGAGCAGGGCATCGATGTCCTTGAGGATGAGCCGGCCCGCCTCCACCATGAGCAGGGCGCCTGCGGTGTCGACGATGTCGGAGGATGTGCAGCCCAGATGGATGAAGCGCGCGTCGGGGCCGACCTTTTCCTCCAGGGAGGTGATGAACGCGATGACGTCGTGGCGGGTCGTCTCCTCGATCTCGAGGATGCGGTCCACGTCGATGGCGGCCTTGGCCTTGATGGTTTCCACGGCAGAGGCGGGAATCTTGCCGGCCTTGGCCCAGGCCTCGCAGACGGCGACTTCAACCTTGAGCCAGGTCTGGTAGCGGTTTTCCAGCGTCCAGATCTGTCCCATCTCAGGACGGGTGTAGCGTTCTATCATGTATCGACTCCCTCAGGCTGCGGAGCAGGGCCCCGCGCCTTGCTGGTCTTGGTGGTGGTAGGGTGCCTGCAGCAGCTAGGCGCCGGCGGCCTTGGGTGCGGACGCGGCGGCGGGCTTGGGCGCAGGCGCGGCTGCCGGCTTGGCTTACGCGGCCGGCTTGGCTCCGGCCTTGGCGTCGCCGCCGGTCTTGGCGTCAGTCTTGGATGCAGTCTTGGCGCCGTCTTTGGCCTCAGGCTTGGCGCCGTCCTCCTTGACCCCCTTGCGGTAGCCGTAGTCGGTGACGTACCAGCCGCCGCCCTTCAGGACGAAGGAGGTTTCAGACATGATGCGCGGGGAGGCCTGGCCGCAGTCGGGGCAGGGCACGGCATCGTGCATCTCGGAAAGATGCACCCATTCTTCAAAGACTTTTTGGCATGCAGGGCACTTGTACTCGTAGATAGGCATGGGATGAAAGCTTCCTCAGGCGGAGCCGCGCAGGGGCGCGTCTTCCGCAGGACAGAGCAGACAAAAAAACAGCCGGACACTTCCCCGGAAAAGGGGAGGTGACGGCAGAGTAAGCACCCTCCCTTCCTCCTGCCTCGACGAGGCCTGCCGGCGCGCGGCCGGCCCTGCGGCAGAGGAAGGAAGAGGGGGAACCGCAGAGCTGGAGGCTAGGCCTTGCCCGCCTTGGCTTCCTTGATGCGCTGCTTCAGGCGCTCCTGGCGGCGATGGCGGCGACGGTCCAGTTCCTTTTTGCGTTCAACTTTCTTGTGGGCCATGGTGTACTCCTGAGTGGGAAGGCCGCTGGCTTTCCCGGGGATGTATGATGTTGCCGGGCAGGCCCCGGCAGGGACCGCCCGTTGTAGACAGGAACGAAATTTATACAACTGAAAGTCTAGAATAGGCAAGCAATTCAAGGGGGAAAAGTTCAGCTGGAGGCCATTTCCCCCTCCCTGTCGAAGTAGCCGCTGACGGGGCCGCCGGCAAGGACGCCGAAGCCGGCAAAGCCTTCCTGCTCGAGCAGGGGCGCGACGAGGCTCCGCCAGGCATCCTCGAAGCGCTCGGCCTGGAGCAGGGGCTTGGGCGTGAGGCGCAGGCGGAAGTCCCCGAGCAGGGGCTGGCCGGTCTCGTCTTTCAGCCTGGCAAGGCCGGCTTCGGCTCTGGCCAGACGTTCCAGCAGCCCGGCGCTGGGAGGCACGCCATAGGCAAGGCGCGTGAGCAGGCAGGGGCGCGGCGGGCGGGAGGGAGCGAGGCTCGGCATGGTCTGGGCCAGATCGAGCAGATCCTGCTTGGCGATGCCGCACTCGCACAGGGGCGAGCGCACGCCCTCCTCCTCGAGGGCCTTGCGGCCAGGGCGGAAGACGGCGAGATCGTCCGTGTTGCTGCCGTCGCAGAGCACCCTGTCCTCTTCCCCGAGCTCCTTGAGGCGGGCCTTGATGCGCGAGAGCATCAGCTTCTTGCAGGCGTAGCAGCGCAGCTTCGCGCCGCAGGCCACTTCTGGCAGCGCCAGGGGGTCGGCCTGCACGAGCTCGAGCCTGAGTCTCGCTTCGCGGGCAAAGGCGATGGCCTCTTCCGTTTCTTCCTTCGGGATGTGGGGGCCATGGCAATGCAGGGCCAGCACGCTGGCGCCGGCGCGGGAGGCCGCAAAGCAGAGGAAGCGGCTGTCGAGGCCGCCAGAGTAGGCCACGGCGAGTCTGGGCATGCGGTCGGCCACCATTCTGGCCTGAATTTTGAGGAAGGGATTGAAGGCTATCACGGCTGCCTACCAGTCGAGCCTGACAGGGGCGCCGTGGGCGGCCATGTACTCCTTGCACTCGCGCAGGGTGTACTCGCCGTAGTGCACGATGGAGGCGATGAGGGCCGCCGAGGCGCCTGCCTTGGTCACGGCGTCCACCATGTGCTGGGGCGATCCCGCGCCGCCGGACGCGATGACGGGAATGGTCACGGCGTCCACGACGAGGCGGGTGAGGGTGAGCTCGTAGCCGGCCTTGGCGCCGTCGGCATCGATGGAGTTGATGCACAGCTCCCCTGCGCCGAGCTCCTGGCATGTGCGGGCCCACTCGATGGCGTCGATGCCCATGGGCTTTCGTCCGCCGTGGATGACAACCTCGTAGCCTGAGGGGATGCTCTCTGACTTTTCCACCTGCAAAACGTCCATGCCCACCACCACGGCCTGGCTGCCGAAGGCCTCGGCGCCCTCGGCAATGAGGCGGGGGTTCTTCACGGCGGCCGAGTTGATGGAGATCTTCTCTGCGCCGGCGAGGAGCACCTGGCGCATGTCGGCTACGGAGGAGATGCCGCCTCCCACGGAGAAGGGAATGAAGATGGTGGAGGCCACGCGCTCCACGACGTCGATGAAGATGCCGCGGTTTTCCGCCGAGGCGGTGATGTCGTAGAAGACGATTTCGTCGGCGCCTTCCTCGTAGTACTTTCTGGCGCTCTCCACGGGGTCGCCGATGTCCACGTTGTTGGCGAACTTGACGCCCTTGGTGAGCTTGCCGTTGCGCACGTCCAGGCAGGGGATGACGCGTTTAGACAGCATGGCCGGCCCCCTTGCAGTAGCGGTAGAAGTTCCTGAGGATCATGAGGCCATAGCGCCCGCTCTTCTCGGGGTGGAACTGCACGGCCCAGAGGCCCTCGCGGCCGTAGGCGGAGCAGAACTCCATGCCGTAGTCCGTGGCGGCAATGACGAGGCTTTCGTCGGGCACGGTGTAGTAGCTGTGCACGAAGTAGAACTGGGCGTCCCGGCTGACGCCTTCGAAGAGCGGATCCTCCCGCTTGAAGGAGAGCGTGTTCCAGCCCATGTGGGGCACGGGGGCCGGGGTGCCGTCCGGCTGCTTCAGGCCCTGGGGGAAGCGCCGGCATTCGCCCTTGAGTATGCCGAGGGTTGGTGTGTCGCGCTCTTCGCTGCGCTCGAGCAGGATCTGGCAGCCGAGGCAGATGCCGAGCACGGGCTGCCCCTTGGCGGCCGCCTCCTTGAGCACCTCGCCGAGGCCGGAGCTGGCGAGCAGATCCATGGCCTGGCCTGCCGAGCCGACGCCGGGGAAGACTATGCCCTCGGCAGCCCTGAGCACAGCCGGATCGTCCGTGATGGCGGCCGGCACGCCAAGGTGGTTCAGCGCCCGCAGGACGCTGGTCTGGTTGCCGGCCTTGTAGTCGAGAATTGCGAGCATGGGGTCCATCCTGGGGCCCGCCTTTCCGCAGAGGACGCGGAAGGCGGCGGAAGTAGGCCAAGGCGGGAGAGCCTTGGAAAAATGGCATTTTTATCCGGACTGCGGGAAAAGACAAGGGCCGTGGACGCCGTACTTTTCTAGAGTTTGCCGCGCGCAAGGATTTCGGCTACCTTGCGGCCCATTCGGCGCACCGGCTCTGCCGTGCTCTGCCCCTGCGCCCAAACCAGCACAAGAGAGGCGCACAATGCAAGACAACCGCTTGCTCCCCATTGGACTTTTCGACTCCGGCATGGGCGGCCTCACGGTGCTCAGGGCGCTGACCGAACGCCTGCCTTGCGAGAGCTACCGCTTCCTCGGCGACACGGCCCGTCTGCCCTACGGCACCAAGTCCCGCGAGACCATCATCCAATATACGCTCAACGCGGCCCGCAAGCTTGTGGAGCAGGGCGAGGTCAAGATGCTCGTCATCGCCTGCAACACGGCGACATCCGCGGCGCTGCCCTCGCTCTGCGAGGCCTTTCCCGGCATTCCCGTGCAGGGCGTCATCAAGCCGGGCGCCAAGGCGGCCGTCAGGGCCACGAAGAAGGGCTGCATCGCCGTGCTCGCCACAGAGGCCACCATCCACGGCGGCGCCTACCAGCGCGCCATCGCGGAGCTGGACCCCAAGGCCAGGGTCGTCGGCCGGGCCTGCACGCTCTTCGTTCCTCTCGCCGAGGAGGGCTGGATGGAGGGCGAGGTGGTGGAGGGCGTCTGCCGGCGCTACGTGGGCGATCTCTTCGAGGGCGAAAGCCGTCCCGACACCATTCTGCTCGGCTGCACTCACTTTCCGCTCCTCAAGGGCGCCCTGGCCCGCGTGGTAGGCCCCGGCGTGAGCCTTGTGGACTCTGCCCAGACCACGGCCGAAGCCGTAGACGAGTACCTTGCGGCCGCAGGCCTTGCCACGCCGTCGAAGGAGCGGGGCAGCGTCCGCTTCATGGCCACCGACAACACCGCGCGCTTCGTGCGCACGGGCAGCCTCTTCCTTGGCCGTGAACTGAAGGAGGAGGAAGTGGAGCTCGTGGACATCTAGGGAAACGCTGACGCAAGGCGTTTTTCAGCGAGATGGCTCGACTCGCCCCTTGCCATGTCGAGGGGGAGTCGAGCCGAAGCCGAACTGTTCAGCGCATCCCTGGCCGCGGACTGTCCTTCGCAGGGTCTGCTAGGGCTTTCAGTGCTGGCTTTCCCAGGAGGGAATGGGATCCTGGATATGGTAGTGCGAGCTGTCCTGCAGAGCCCTGCGCATGCGCAGGTACTGCTGGTTGCCCCTCAGTCGGCGGTTGCCCCGGATGGCAGGGGGGGCGTGCCTGCCGAAGATGCTGTTGCCAAGGTAGAAGTAGCTGCCGTCGAGCAGGGGGCCGTAGTGCCTGCCGCGCCAGGGCTTGCCGCGCCAGTCGCTCCGGTAGTTCCTGCCTGCCCAGGGGTAGCCTCCGGGATGGCGATGTCCGTCGCAGGACTGGGGCTGAATGGTGCCCTGCAGATCGCTGGCCGGCGGATCGAAGAGTTCCCAGAGTCCCTGGATGTGCGGGGTGGGATCGATGGTCGCGCCTCTTTCGTCCTTCATGGCGAAATGCAGATGGGCGCCCGTGGTCCTGCCCGTGCAGCCCACGAGGCCGAGATGCTGGCCGCGCGAGACGGTCTCGCCGGGCTTCACAAGGACCTTCGAGAGGTGGAAGTAGAGGGCGCGCCTGCCGTCCTTCATCTTCAGATCCACGGCGATGCCGGCGGCTCCCCGGGGGCCGGCCTGCAGAACCGTGCCGTCGCGCAGAGCGGTGACAGGCCAGCCAAGGTGGGCCCGAAAGTCCACGCCGCCGTGCCGGCGCACGCCTGAGGAGCCGAAGACGCGGTAAGTGCCCCTGATGGCGCCGTAGGGCGAAGTGATGAGCGCTCCGACCGGAGGCCAGAGCTGCTTCTTCGAGTAGCCGTCACCGGCGGTTCCGCCTTCGTTTTCCTTGGCGTCCTTCCTGTCCTTCTTGTCTGGCTTGTCCCCGCCGTCCTTCTTGCTTGGCTTGTCCCCGTCGCCTTTGCCGCTGGAACCGTCCTTGTTCCCGCCGCCTGCGCCGGCCTGCTCCTTCGGCGCTTCGCCAGCCTGGCCTGCATCGGCCTTGCCGGGCGTCTCCTTGCCAGATGCTTCCTTGCTAGGCGTCTCCTGCTTTGCGCCTTCCCGAGCTTCGCCGCCGGCGGGGTCACTGGCGTCCTTCCTGTCCTTGCCGTCCGCCTTGGCACTGGTCTGCGCGTCTTTCGCGTCCGGCAAGGGCTTCGCTCCCTCGGCGCCGGCGGCCCCGCTTGGGGTGCTTTTGGCCGGATTTTTCCCATCCGAGGCTTGCAAGCCCGCCTGCGCCCCGTCCTTGGCGCCGCTGGCAAGCGCCGGCGACTGCCAGGCCAGCATGGCCAGCAGAGCCAGCACGCCCAGCAGGACGGCAAGGCTGGAGACGCCCCTGGCTGGCACGGGGGCTGGCACAATACCCTTGATATGTTTGGCTACGACCTTGTATGCGGACAAGATGCCCTCCCTGATGCAGCAGGCCAGTCGCCGGAACCGCACCGCTGGAAAGCAGTTTCCTTAGCAGATGCCCCTCCGAAAGAAAAGGCTCGACAGATCCGCAGTTTCGCGCATCGGCAAGCGGCAGGGGCAGGGGCAGGTTGACAAAAATCCTTGCGGAAGGAAGATTGCTGCGTCTCTCGATGCAAGCCTGCAAAAGCATGTGGCAATGATGAACGGAACTGCTGTAGCCATACGCGACCTGACGGTGCGCTTTTCTGGGCGCACGGTGCTGGAAGGGGTCAGCGCCTCCCTCCCCGAGGGAGGCTGCACGGTCTTCGTCGGCCCCAACGGAGCGGGCAAGACGACGCTTCTGCTCTGTCTGCTGGGCGAGGTTCCCTACGCCGGCTCTATACGCCTGTCGGCGCGTTGCGCCGGCCGCATAGGCTACGTTCCCCAGAATCTCAACTACGACGTGCAGACGCCGGTGACGGTGGAGGAATTCCTGAGCCTCGGGATCTCCCGCAGGCCCCTCTGGTTCGGCTTCGGCAAAAAGGCGCTTGCCCGGACGCGCGAGGCGCTGGAGCAGGTCGGCCTGCCGGACTGCGCGAAGCTCCGCCTGGGCGATCTCTCGGGCGGCCAGATGCGCCGGGTGCTGCTTGCCTCGGCGCTGCTCCGCAACCCCGCGCTCCTCATGCTTGACGAACCGGCTGCCGGCGTCGATCTCAAGGGAGAGCGCCTCTTCTGGGAGATGCTCGACAACGCCAGGCGACGCTGCGGCCTCACCATCGCCATGGTGAGCCACAACCTTCCCCTGGCTGCCCACTATGCCACCCACGTGGTCTGCGTCCACGAGGGAAGCGTGGTCGAGGGGCCCCCGCGCGCCGTGCTCACGGCACGAAATCTCATCAAGATCTTCGGCGTCCCCATTCACCTCTATCCCGACCAGTGCTCGGAGCCGCATCTCCAGTGTCCCAAGTGCGGCGCCTTCGGCATGGAAGAGGAGGGGCTGGTGCAGTCCGCCTGCGCCTGCCCCATGGGACATGAAGGCGTGCTGCCGGCAGGACCTGCCTGCCTGCTGCCTCTGGCCGGCGAGCCGGCATCGGATAAATCGGACCAATCGGATCAAGGAGCCGCGGCCACGCAGGATCAAGACGGAGCGGCCGCTGCCGGGCAGACCTGCGCCTGCCGGCACGGAGGCGGACATGCTTGATTTCCTGCTCTCCCTCATCGGGTGCATTCCCCTGGACTGCCTGGAGCTGCGCTTCATGCAGCGGGCCATGCTGGGGCTTCTGCTCCTTGCGCCCATGACGGCCATGCTCGGCGTCCAGATAGTCCACTTCCGCATGGCCTTCTATTCCGACGCCATAGGCCACTCTGCCTTTGCGGGGGCCGGCATCGGCATGCTGCTCGCCGTGGATCCGCACCTGGCCATGCCCGTCTTCGGCATACTCGTGGGCCTTTCCATTATCGCCCTCAAGCGCCACACCGCCATTTCCTCGGATGTGGCCATCGGCGTTGTCTTCTCTGCCGTTGTGGCGTTCGGCCTTGCCGTGGTGAGCCGTTCGCCCGCCGTTGCCCGCGACATGCAGCAGTTCCTCTTCGGCGACATCCTCACCATCAGCGATCAGGAGATCCGCTTCCTCATGGCCCTCTTTCCGGCCATGCTGGCCTTCCAGGCCGCCGGCGCCAACCAGCTCTTCCTCATCGCCCTGAATCCTGTCATGGCCAGGGCCCACGGCATCCACACGGGCCTGTGGCAGTACCTCTTCGCAGCCATGCTGGCGGTCGTCGTCATTTTCTCGGTCTGGGCCGTGGGCGTCCTGCTCGTGACAGCCCTGCTCATCGTGCCGGCTGCGGCTGCCAGAAACATCGCGCGCTCCTCGCGGGGCATGTTCTGGTGGGCCATTGCCATCAGCGTGGTCTCAGCATGCCTTGGGCTCGTGCTCTCCCTCGAGGACTGGCTCGGCACGGCAAGCGGCGCCACCATCGTCCTCGTTGCCACCGGCTTCTTCGCCCTCTCCACGCTGCCAGGGATCGTGCGCCGGGGGCGCCGGGGCTAGCGGTCAAGCCCCGCACAGCCCCTTTCCTCAGGCCTGCGCCAGGCTCCCGTTCCGGCAGTCCTGCAGGGCATGGGCCAGCGCGTCGGCAGCTGCCGCAAGCATGGTTCTGTCGTGCAGGGCCGTGATGCTGAAGCGCAGGATGGCCTGTCCGGCCGGCACCGTGGGAAAGCGCGCAGCCAGGGCCAGGATACCCTGTCTGGCAAGACTGGCCGCAAGCTGGCCAGCCTTCGCCTCGCTGCCCACGGGAACAGCCACGATGTGCCTTGTGCCTGCAGACGGGATATCTCTTTCAGCCAGCAGCGCCCGGAACGTTTCGGCATGGTCTGCCAGGCGCTCCCGTGCGCCGTCGAGGCCGGGCAGCCGGGCGAGCAGCCGCAGGGCTCCTCTGGCGTGGGCTGGGGGCAGGGCCGTCGAATGCATGACAGGCGAGGCAAGGTGCTCCAAAAGGTGCCTGAAGCCTGCCGGCAGCAGCAGAAAGGCGCCGAAGTAGCCAAGCCCCTTGCCGAAGGTGCCGAGCATGGCGTCGGCCGTGCCGGGAAGCTCGGCAAAGAGGCCCCGTCCGCCGGGGCCAAGGCAGCCAGCGGCGTGCGCCTCGTCCACGGCGAGGAAGAAGGGCCTGCGCGCCTTCAGGCTGGCAAAGCCTGCGGGATCGCTGGCAGATCCGTCCATGCTGAAGAGGGATTCGGTGAGCACCACGGGCTCGACCGCCGTTGTGCCGGCCCGCTCGAGGCGCCGCTTGAGGTGCCCGAGGTCGCCGTGTCGGTAGGTGTGCAGATCCGCTCTTGCTTCCATGAGGGCGTGGCCGGTGCTGGCGTGCACGCGCCGGTCCGCGAAGACCGTCTGGCCTGCCTGGAGCAGGCCCGTGACCAGGGCGAGGTTGGCCTGGTAGCCGCTCGGCAGGAAGAGGCACTCGTCGAAGCCGAAGTACTCGGCATAGGCGCACTCGGCCTCCTCGGCTATGCGGCTGCGTCCGCCCGCAAGCCTGGAGGCCGATGCCGAGGGTGCCTCCCTGGCAAAGCTCTCGGCGACGTCCCTGCGCCAGGCAGGGTCTGCGGCCAGGCCCAGGTAGTCGTTGGAGAGGAAGCTCAGGCAGGGTTTGCCGTCCTGCTCGATCACGGGCCCCCTGCCCAGCTCGCGCACCAGAATGGGCCTGCGGCCAAGCCCCCGCCTTTCGGCTTCGCGCACCCGGGCTTCAAGGGAGGCCTTGAGCGTCATGGCAAAAGGCTGGGGCATAGTCTGCATCCTCCATGGCTGGCGTCCTGGCCGGCATCCTGACTGGCATCTCGGCTGGCCTGCTGCGTGGCGAGCCTGCGCCAGCGCTCGCGGAAGCGCGCTTCGAGCCGATCCTGCCGGAAGCGCTCTCCGTAGGGCGCAAGTCCGATGGCTATCTGACCTTCCAGACAGCACTGCAGGGCAGACGGATCGGCGCTGAGCGGAGCAAGGCGGACGCGGTACAGGGCCGACTGGCCGCTCTGGCCGAGCACTCTGCCAGCGATGGCATAGCGCCCCTCGAGGCGGGCGGGCTCCAGGGGAAAGCGCTGAATGCTCAAGAGAAAGGCGTGGCGCGTGAAGTCCGCCAGCGCGCGCTGGTGCAGGGCACAGGCTTGGGCCGCTGCCTCCAGCGCCTGCCAGGCGGGCGATGCACGAAAGCTGCGTTCTGCTTCTATCTCCTCCCTGTCCCAGGCGCGGACGGCGTCGAGGAGGCAGAAGGGATCGGGGATGGAGCCGGGGATGCGATCAAGGGCTCTTGTCATCAGGCAAACTCCACGACGAGGGCCGCGTTCTGCCCGCCAAAGCCGAAGTTCTCCACAAGCCCCGGTCCCTTGGGGAAGGGCGCATGCGTCCCCTGGACAAGGCGCAGGCCCTTCGGCTCCGGTTCTGCGAGACTGCGGATCCGGGGCAGGATGCCGATGCGGGACGCGTGCCAGAGCAGGGCGGTCTCGACGGCGCCGCAGGCGCTCGCACAGTGCCCTGTCCAGGACTTGAGGGCCGTGATCAGAGGTGAGGCGTGCGGGAAGACGCGCGCCAGCATGCAGGCCTCGATCTCGTCGTTGAGTCTGGTTCCCGTGCCGTGGGCGCTCACCCAGGCGATGTCCGAAGGCTCGAGTCCGGCATCGGCAATCGCGCCCCGGACAGCCGATTCGGCATGGCGG
>DFDR01000143.1:4786-9405 GCA_002369295.1 Desulfovibrionaceae bacterium UBA3823 | reverse complement strand
GGCCGCCGGCGTCCGGGGCTGTGAGGCTGCCGGCGTCCATGGTGGCGGCATAGCCCAGGAGACGGCCAAGCATCCTGGCGCCGCGAGCCTCGGCGCTTGCTTTCGTCTCAAGCAGGAAGGCAGCGCCGCCTTCGCCTGGCACGAAGCCGGAGCGCTGGCGATCGAAGGGCCGTGAGGCCTGCAGGGGATCCGGCTCCCGGCTCAGCGTGCTTGCCTTGGCGTAGCCCATGAGTCCGCCTGAACTCAGCCTGGAGTCGCCGCAGGCGACAAGACAGGCTGGCGCCATGCCGTGGCGCAGGCGCAGCAGCCCCTCGCCCAGGGCGTCCAGCGACGAGGCGCAGGCGCTGCCGACGGCAAGGCCGGACCCGTGGACGGCCAGCAGGCGCGCCAGCGCGGAGAGGGCTGTGTTGGGGAGCCAGCGCAGAAGCCAGAGCGCATCGAGGAGGGTGCCGTCGCCAGGGGGCAGCGTCTTTTCTCTGGCAAAGTCCAGGGTGGGGGAGGCCGTGCCCACGAGGGCGCAGTCTGGGGGAAGGCCCGCAGGGGCGCCGTCGGCTGCCGCCCTGAGGCCGGCAAGCACGGCGAGGAAGGCTGGCCTGCTCAGGTATCTGCGGAAGCGCCATGAGGAGAGGAAGGCAAAGGGCGCGTCGTCGCCCATGTCGCGCACGGGGCAGACGGCCTGGCCGGGAAGGGCGCGGCTTTCGGCAAAGCCGGTCAGGTCCTCCCGGAAGGCCCGGGCGACGCTCTCCTGGTTCCAGCCGAGACTCGAGACAAGGCCGAGGCCCGTGACGACGCATTCGCCGTGCATGGAAAGTCTCCTTCGTAAGGATTCGCTGGGAAGCTTCTGGACGGCTTAGCTCTGCCCGAGGCAGTGGGCCACGTAGGCTGCGATGTCGTCCAGACGCAGGAGGGGCGTTCCTTCGGCAAGCGAGTCCGCCATCTCCTGCACGCGTGCAGGGGAAAGCCAGGGATAGGCTTCGGCAATGACTGCCTTTACGTCTGCGCCTTGGCCTGATGCCTCGACCTTGGCGCGCAGCGAGCGCAGAAACATGGCGTCGTCGTCCACGCGGATATGGAAGGCCTGGGCAATGCGGGCTCCTATCTCAAGCAGGTCGATGGATTCGCAGGCAAGATCCTGCATGACGCGGGTGCGGCCTGAGAGCTTGTCTTGGCCGCACTCCATGATCTCGTCGATGATGACGCAAAGCGAAGCAAGGATGTCGTTGCTGTTCATGGCGGTCCGGTTGGTTGGGGGTGGCGTGCGTGAGGAGCTTGGCGGCGGGGCAGAATCCCGTGCCGGCAGCGAAGTGTGGAAGGCGGTCAGCAGACCGGCTTCACGGCGGAAAAGCCGCCGTCGAGGTCGAGCGCGACCGCATTGAAGGCGGCCGATCCCTCCTGCAGGAGAAAAAGCAGAGCGTCTGTTGCCTGGCGGGCCGTCACGAGGCGTCCTGCCGGCATCAGCCCTTCGGCCTTTTGGCGGCGTCCTGCAAGAAAGGCGGCTCCCCGTCCGGCATCGATCCAGCTCAGGCGCAGGGAGCAGGCCGTGACGCCTCTGGAGGCAAGCTCGAGGCCGATGGAGCGGTAGAGGGATTCGCCGGCAAGCTTGGCTGCAGCGTAGAAGCCCTGCCCCTTGCCGGGACGCAGGGCTGCCGAGGAGGAGACGAAGAGGCAGCGTCCCCGGCGACGCGCCAGCATGGCCCGCGAGCAGGCGCGCAGGAGACGCGCCCGCTGGGCGATATCCCTGATGGCCCACTGGTCTATGTCCGCAGGACCGGCCTGGGGCAGCAGGCATTCCAGGGGCGAGTGGAGGAAGTCCACCAGCGCCTCGATGGGGGCGCCCACAAGGGCTTCGGCGCGCTCGGGGAGCGTTTCGATGTCTCCCAGCGGAATGGCGGGCCATCCTCGGGCCTGGCAGGCTGCCAGGCCCTCCTGCGAGCTGCAGGCTCCGCAGAAGGGAAGGCCCTTGGACTCAAGCGCTGTCTGCAGGGTTTGAGCCAGGGCAGAACCGGCGCCGGCAACAAGAATCGGCTGAAAAGAGGTGTTGCTCAAGGTCTAGAGCTCCCGGCGCTGTTTCACGTGAAACAAGCCTGTGGCAGAAGGGGAGCTGGACTCCCCGACGCTGCAGGCAATCGTTGCGCTGGCCTCGTCCAGTTCCAAGGCATAGGGATGGCTGCCAGGCACAAGGAATCTGCGGAAGCGGAACCTGGACGCTTCCGTGACGCGAAGGGTGGGGAAGTGGCGCTCTGCCTCCAGACGCAGCGCCTCCACGACGAGCGAACCCGGCACGCAGGGGGCGCTGGGAAAATGTTCCGCAAAGAGCGGAAGGTCTGGAGGAAAGGTCAGCGTGCCTGCAAGGGCCTTGAACATGGCAGTTCCTGCGTCTGGGGAAAAAGGGCGAATCCCCTTGTAGTCTTCTGGGAGGGTTGCGGCAAGACGCCGGCCGAAGGACTCCCCGGGGCTGGCAGTTCATTTTCAAGGACAATGGAGGTAGAGTGCCTCTCCGCCTGGCGCCGACGGCGCCGGCTGCACAGGAGGTTTCGCCATGATTTCGATCACCCGCGAGCACGTCATCGCCGCGGCGCACCGGCTCTTCGACTACTGCGGCCGCTGCGAGCGCCTGCACGGCCACAACTACCGCATCCGCGTCACGCTGACGGCCAAGGCCATGAACAGTCTCGGCATGATCGTGGACTTTGCGGACGTCAAGAAGGTGCTCTTCGGCGCTCTGGACGAGGCCTGGGACCACCGCACCCTGCTCTTTAGCGAGGATCCGCTGTGCGGGCATCTCCAGGCTGTGCTGAACGACGATTCCCTGCGTTCCGTGCCCTTCAATCCCACGGCGGAGAACATGGCCGCCCATCTTGGCACGAAGCTCTTTCCCGAGGCCATGGAGCGCGCCGGCATGGAGGGCGTTGGAGTCGTCTCGGTGACGGTCTACGAGACGGACGCGAGCTGGGCGACATGGAGTGCCGGGTAATGTCTGGCGGCACATTGCCGGGAGGGCAGGTCCGCCTCAGGGTCAACGAGATTTTCTGGTCCCTTCAGGGCGAGGGGCGCTTCACGGGCACGCCTGCGGCCTTCATCCGCCTCCAGGGCTGCCAGGTTGGCTGTCCCTGGTGCGACACCGGCTACGCCCAGCGCGCCGACGAGGCCCTGCGCCTGCCGGACGAAAGCCCGCTGGTGGCGGAAAAGACGGCGTCCTCTGGCGCCTGGAGCGCATTCGAGGCAGGCAGGCTTGCCGATTTCGTCGCAGCCAGGAGCCTTCCAGGCATGCATTGCGTGCTGACGGGCGGCGAGCCCTGCAGCCAGGACATTCTGCCCCTGACGAGGCGCCTTATGGAGGCGGGGCTTGCCGTGCAGCTGGAGACAAGCGGCACCGAGCCCCTGCGCTGCGCAGGCGGCGTCTTCGTGACGCTCTCGCCCAAGGCGAGGGCTCCGCTCGAAGCGAGCTGGGCCAGAGCCAACGAGGTGAAGCTGCCCGTCCAGACCCGCGCCGACATCGAGCGCTATGAGCAGAAGCTGGCGGCCCTTCCGCCTGCCATGGTCTGCCTGCAGCCCGTGAGCCAGGGAAGGGAGGCGACGGCGCTGTGCATCCAGACCTGCATGGAGCGCGGCTGGCGCCTTTCCCTGCAGATGCACAAATACCTCGACATACGCTGACGCCTCAGCCGGCTTGCAGCGCAAGAAGGCGCAGGTGGAACCTGCGCCTTCTTCGTTGGCAATATGGAAAAGGCGGAAAGCCTGCTAGGCGAGCTTGAGGGCGGCGATCTTGTTGGAGGAGCCCATGACGTCGCGGATCTTGCGGGCGACCATCATCTTCACGGCCTGGCGGGCGGGGGTGAGGTACTGGCGCGGGTCGAAGGCTTCAGGATGCTCGACCATGAACTTGCGGATGGAGGCGGTCAGCGCGAGGCGGATGTCCGTATCGACGTTGATCTTGCACACGCCCATGGAGGCAGCCTTGCGGAGCATGTCTTCCGGCACGCCGCGGGCGTCGCCGACGGCGCCGCCGTACTTGTTGCACTCTTCGACGAACTCATGCGGCACGGAAGAGGCGCCGTGGAGCACCAGGGGGTAGTTGGGGAGCTTTTTGCAGATGGTCTCAAGGCGCTCGAAGTCAAGTTTCGCCTCGCCTTTGAATTTGTAGGCGCCGTGGCTGGTGCCGATGGCAACGGCGAGGGAGTCGCATCCGGTCTTTTCGACAAAGTCGACGGCCTGGTCGGGATCGGTGAACTGGTGCTCGGCGGACTGGACGTGCTCTTCGATGCCGGCGAGCTTGCCAAGTTCAGCCTCGACCCACACGCCGCGCGGATGGGCGTACTCGACGACCTTCTTGGTGACGGCGATGTTTTCCTCGTAGGGGAGGGCGGAGCCGTCGATCATGACGGAGGTGAAGCCGCCGTCGATGCAGTCGCGGCACATCTCGAAGGACGGGCCGTGGTCGAGGTGCACGCAGACGGGAATGCTCGGATCGTCGGCGAGGGCTGCTTCGACGAGCTTCATGATGTAGCGCTGGCCGGCGTATTTGCGGGCGCCGGCAGAGACCTGCAGGATGACGGGGGATTTCTCTTCAGAGGCAGCCAGCATGATGCCCTGAATGATTTCCATGTTGTTGACGTTGA
>DFDR01000143.1:1534-4736 GCA_002369295.1 Desulfovibrionaceae bacterium UBA3823 | reverse complement strand
GTTGACGTTGAAAGCGCCGATGGCGAAATGGCCAGCATAGGCGGCCTCGAACATTTCCTTGGGTCCGATGAGAGGCATAAGCGTGCTCCTGTGTTTCGGCCACCCGGAATTGGGCAGCCCCCGTTTGTTTCAGTATATACGGATAGTCCCCGCCCGACAATGGAAAGGACTATTTTGACGGGGCCAGATCCATGCCGTCGAGCAGATCCAGGCTTTCCTGATCCGTGAAGTCGAAGTACAGGGGCGTGACGGTGACGTAGCCGCGCGTGAGCAGGTCCCTGTCCGAACCCTGGTTGATGGTTTCCGGCGGGATCTCGCCCTCCAGCCACCAGTAGCGGTTGCCCCTCGGGTCTCTGCGCTCGAGGTAGCCGTTCTTCCACACGGCCGTCGTCTGGGCGCAGACGCGCACGCCCTTGTTGCTTGCGAAGGGGCCTCTGGGGTAGTTCACGTTGATGACGCGCCTCGGCGGGAACTGGGCAAAGTCGATGGTTTCGGCGAGCCTGACCGCATGGCGGGCCTTTTCCAGCAGGTCCACGGGCTCGGACTCGTCGTCGGAGATGGCCATGGTGGGCAGGTTCTCGTGGCAGGCCTCGGTGGCTGCGCCGACGGTGCCCGAGTAGAGGATGTCGGGACCGCAGTTGGGGCCGAGGTTGATGCCGGAAAGCACGATGTCGGGGCGCTGTTCCAGCAGGGAGGAGAGGGCGAGCTTCACGCAGTCGGTGGGCGTGCCGTAGATGCCAAGGCCGTGGAAGTCCGCTTCGTCGAACTGGAGGGCCCGCAGGGGCTCGAAGACCGTGAGGGAGTGGCCGACGCCAGACTGCTGGCGCATGGGGGCGACCACGTGGACGTCGTGGCCGCGCTCCCTGAGGGCCTGGTACAGGGCGCGCAGGCCCGGGGCGCGGATGCCGTCGTCGTTGGTGATGAGTACGTTCATGGTGCTGTGCGTGATAAGGAGTTGCCGGTGGATGGCGCAATGCCTTGCCTGAATCCGCGGCCTGGGCTGTCGTGCCGAAGAAGGCGCGACAATTGACAAGCGCTGTGAAACAAGGAAATCTCCACCTCGGTCTGCGGGAAGGCAGGGCGAAGGCCGCTGCCGTCCCCCGGGGAAGGGCCCCTGCTTCGGGCCGCCTGGACGGCGCCGGGAGGCCGAGCTCCGGCGCATGCAGACACCTTAACCGAGGAGCAGGGCAAAGTCATGGAAAAAGGCCAGTGGATCAAGGACTTGTCCGAGCGGTCCACCGCAGTGAGCGGCATTTTTGCCGTGGCGCGCGCGGAGCGCATGGTCACGAAGTCAGGCCAGGACTTCTGGAAGCTCAGACTGGTGGACAAGACTGGCTCCATCGACGGCAAGATATGGAGCGACTTCTCTGGCGTCCTGCATCCCGACAGGCTGGCTGCAGGCGATCTAGTCCGCATTCAGGGCGGGAAGTTCAACGAATGGAAGGGAACGCGCCAGATCTCGGCAAACGCGGCAGAGCTCGTCGCGCCGGAGTCCGTGCCGGCCCGGGACAGGGCCGAGTGGTTCTCCCCGCCTTCGGACTACGACGGCGAGAGGGCCTTCGACGAGCTCATGGCGCTGGCGGCGGAGGAGTTTGCCAGCCCAGCCTGGAAGCGCGTCATCGACGGCTTTTTCGGCGATCCCGCACGGGCCGAGGCCTTCAAGTCGGCCTCGGCGGCGGCCTCCATGCACCATGTGGGGGCCGGGGGGCTCTGCGTCCATACCCTTGAAGTCTTCAAGATCTGCCGCGCCATGGCCGGCCTCTATCCTGCCATGGATCGCCAGACGCTCCTGGCTGGCGCCCTCTTCCACGACGTAGGCAAGCTCGAGGAAATGCGCAATGCCGGCTTTGCCACCGAGTACACGCTTGCCGGCAATCTCGTCGGCCACATGGTGCTCGGCGTGCAGATGCTCAAGCCCCTCCTCGATGCCAGCGGCCTGCCCGAAGGCGTTGCCGCCCACTTCTGCCATCTTCTTTTGAGCCACCACGGCCAGCCCGAATTCGGCGCCGTGAAGGCGCCGGCGTCCATGGAGGCCTTCACGCTCCACCACGCGGACATGCTCTCCTCCCACCTGAACACCAGGGAGCGCCTCATCGGCGAAATGCAGGTGAACGAGTACAGGCGCCTGCGCGGCGAAGATCCCGTCTTCAGGCCGGAAAAGACGCCTGAAGCAGGCGGGAGCCGCAAGGAGCCTGCGCAGGCTGCAGGCTTCGCGGCCGCCCCGCCTCCGCCTCCGCCAGCCGCGTCCGATCCTGCGCCGGAGCATGACGGCGATTTCGTCCCTTTTGAGTACGTGCCGGCTGAATCGGAACCTGCGGGCGCCGGCACTGCCGATGAAGTCCCGCAGTGGCTGGAAGAGGCGCCCATTCCCGCCGATGCGCCCGATGCCGACTGGCAGCGCCTGCCGGACGGACTTGGCGAAGCGGCTGCAGGCGCAGAGGAGCTGCCGGCCGAGGCCATGGCGGCCCTTGCCGAAGCAGGCCTTGCCGTTGGAGACGGCGTGGAGCCTGCCGACTTGAGCGCGGCCTTTGATGGAACGGCGGCCCCCGGTTCCTCGCCGCGTCCCGAGGCGGCTCCTTGTCCTGCCGCTGGCGCCTTGGCCGAGCCTTCCGATCTGCGCTTCGCCTTTGACGCAGGGCGCGGCTCTGGGGCCGATCCGGCCGAACCGGCCGATCCGGCCGCTGTCCAGGGCTCCGAGGCGCTGGCTGATCTCCAGGCTGCCTTTGGGGATGCCGGCATCGATCTGGATGCGTCGCTGCCGGCGCTGGGCGAACGTTCTGCCCTGCCGGAGGAGCAGGGCTCAGAGGATGCGCTGACTGGCTGCGCGTCCGCCATTGACGGCGGCGCAGCCGGTGCCGAGGGGGTGTCCGTGCTCGTGGAGACCGGGGCTTCTCACGAAGACCATGGCTCTGAGGACGCGCTGGCTGAAGCCAGTGCCGACGTCGGCGAGCCCGCAGAGCCTGCGCAAGCCAGTCTTGAACGCCGGACTGCGGCGCTTGCGCCGCCTCTGCGTCCGGAGCCGTCCAGGGCCGGGGAACAGAAGATCGATCCCGAAGCGCCGCCTGCCGAGGCCGCTGAACAGGCCAAGGCGCCCGATCCAGTGCCGGAAGCAGCGCCGGCTCCCGCGCCCTCTGCGGCAGCCGGAACCGGCAGGCCCGGCAAGCGCGGCAGGCCGGCGCAGGACAAGGAGGGGCGAGGCAAG
>DFDR01000143.1:0-1478 GCA_002369295.1 Desulfovibrionaceae bacterium UBA3823 | reverse complement strand
GAGGGGCGAGGCAAGGGCAAGGGCCGCGGCAGGCAGCCAGGCTCTCTGCTGAACCTGTAGGGGAAGCGCATGTTCATTACATTTGAAGGCATTGAAGGCGCAGGCAAAAGCACTGCCATTGCCGCCGTTGCGGACGGGCTGAAGCGGCAGGGCCGCAGGGTGCTCCTGACCCAGGAGCCCGGCGGATGCGCCCTTGGCAGGACGCTGCGCTCGATCCTGCTCGACCAGAAGAGCGTCATCGCCTCCAGGGCGGAGCTCTTCCTCTTTCTGGCGGACCGCGCCCAGCACGTGGCTGAGGTGGTTCGCCCCGCACTGGAGCAGGGCTGCGTTGTGCTCTGCGACCGCTATGCCGACTCCACGCTGGCCTACCAGGGCTATGCCCGCGGCCTTGAGCCTGCGGCCCTGCGCCGGCTCAGCGCCGAGGCCGCAGGGGGGCTTGTCCCGGACCTGACCCTGCTCCTCGACCTGCCCGTGGAGGAGGGACTGGCAAGGGCCCGCCGGCGCAACGAGCGCCTTGGCACCGTCTCGTCCGGGGGACGGTTCGATGCCGAGAGCCTGGCTTTCCATGCCAAGGTTAGAGGAGGCTTTCTCGCCATTGCCTGCGAGGAGCCGGAACGTGTCAAAATTGTCGATGCCTCGAGGCCGCCTGCGGAGGTGCAGGCGCAGTGCCTCGGACATCTGGAAACGCTGCTGAAAGGATGGAGCCATGATCAAGCCACAGGAAGTCTATGAAGCCTCGTTCGACGGCGCACTCCATGTGCGCGAATGCCGCAACGAGGAGCTTATGGCGAAGCTGGAGGACAGCGAGTTTGATCCTGTCTGCACCGCAGGCGACCCCGAACTCATGACGGCAAGCGTCTTCCGCTTTCCCGAGGGAGGCGGCTTTGTCGTTGTCCGCGACGAGACGGGGGAGACGAGCTTCACGGTGCTCTGCACGTCGAACCTCGCGCTGGCGGAGGCTGCCTCGCATTATGCCTCGCTGTCCGCCGAACTGCGCTATGGCGCCGACATCTTTGAGAACGGGGACGATGCGTAGCCGCGGCCGTCTTGCGGCTGTTGCTATTTTCGCGTCCCAAGGTCAAGAATAGGCGCGGGAGCCCCGTCCCAGCCAGGGACAGGCTCCCGAGGGACAGGCGCGAAGCCGCCAAGGAGGCGAGACATGGACAAGAAGCTCTTCACGAAAGCCCCTGCATCGCTGGGCGTCGTGTTCTTCCCGGCCTTCGACTGGGCCATCTCTCCGACGCACCCCGAGCGGGAGGAGCGCCTGCTCTACACCCGCGACCAGCTCAAGGAGGAGGGGCTCTTCGACATCGAGGGCATCACCGAGCACCGTCCGAGCCTGTGCAGCCACAAGGACATAGAGCGCGTGCACTTCTGCCTGCCCAGCGTCCCGGCCGTCATCACCGACTCGCATCTGGCCTCGGCCGGCGGGGCCATCACGGCGGCCAGGCTCGTGCTCGAAGGTCGCGAGCGGCGGG
>DFDR01000173.1:2522-3979 GCA_002369295.1 Desulfovibrionaceae bacterium UBA3823 | reverse complement strand
GCCGCACGCACGGCCGCCCCGCCAGCGGCCCGTCCCTGCGCGTCAAAAGCCCCCACGTGTCCGTGGCAGGCAGCCTGAGGAACTCGTAGTCTGCCAGGTCGGCCGGCTCCACGAAGACGCCGAAGTCGAGCAGTCCCTGCTCCAGGCGCTCTGCCACGTTCAGCGCGTTGCCGCTGAAGAGGCGGAAGGTCACCTGGGGGCTGGCCTCCCGCACGTGGACGGCCGCGCGGGCCACGAAGCGCATGGCGTCCGTCTCGCCGCCGCCGATGGCGACCTCGCCGCTGACGCCGTCTTCCGGTGCGCGGAATTCGGCCAGCGTCCTCTCGGCCAGCGCCACCATCTCCTCGGCGCGCTGCTCGAGAAAGCGCCCCTCTTCCGTCAGGGCTATGCGCCGCCTGCCCCGTGCAAAGAGCGGCGCGCCAAGCTCGTCTTCAAGCTCCATCATCTGGCGGGACAGCGTGGGCTGGGTGACGTGCAGGGATTGCGCGGCCGCGGAGATGGTGCCTTCGCGGGCCACGGCGAGAAAGTAGCGGAGCGTGCGCAAGTCCATGGGGTCCTCCATCAGGCAGGACCGACAAGTAGCATGCCCGGCGGACATGTCAATCTGCGGAGCAGAGGTCTTTGCCGTGGAAGGCCCCGCATGTCTGCCGGAGGACGGCGCGCGGGGGCAGAAAGGCCTGGCGATGCGCCGTGCCTGGCCCGCCAGGCGGCGCCGGCCGGCCCTGTCTGCCTGCCGGCGCCCCGTGGCTTCTGCCCATGGCCGCGTCAAGCATTGCTCAATGCCTTGCGGGCATGGCAAGTCATGCAAACAAAGTATTAGCAATATCTCAGCGCCTCCTCTACAACGTGCCCGGAACAGGCCCGCGCCCGTTCAGCACAACGCAGGCCGTCCTGCAGGCGCACCGGCGCTGCGCCGCGAACGGCATTCCCGCAATTCGGCGCCGGAAAGCAAGGAATCCATGATGAATGCACGCCGTTTCCTAGCCATTGTGCTGACGCTGCTCTGCCTCGCGGCCGGCGGCGCCATGGCATCTGCCTCTGCACCGGACAAGGCATCGCGCGCGGAGCGCGCAAAGGAGCTCGCCATGACCAGCGACTGGGACAAGACTTTCGCCCTGAGCGGCAAGGTCAGCCACCGCAAGGCATCGTTTACCAACCGCTTCGGCATCGCACTGGCCTGCGACGTCTACGAGCCCAAGGGGGCCAGCGGAAAGCTTCCGGCCATCGCCGTCAGCGGCCCCTTCGGCGCCGTCAAGGAGCAGGCTTCGGGGCTGTACGCCCAGGCCATGGCCGAACGGGGCTTTGTTGCCATCGCCTTCGACCCCTCGTTCACAGGCGAGAGCGGAGGCGAGCCCCGCTTCGTGGCCTCGCCCGACATCAACACCGAAGACTTTTCGGCAGCCGTGGACTTCCTCTCCCTCCAGCCCAGCGTGGATCCGGAGCGCATCGGCATCATC
>DFDR01000173.1:1240-2451 GCA_002369295.1 Desulfovibrionaceae bacterium UBA3823 | reverse complement strand
TCGGCATCTGCGGCTGGGGAGGCATCGCGCTCAACGCGGCCGCCGTCGATACGCGCATCAAGGCAACTGTGGCTTCGACCATGTACGACATGACCCGCGTGACCGCCAGAGGCTACTTCGACGCCATGGACGCCAAGGGGCGCCAGGAGCTGCGCCGCCAGCTCAGCGCGCAGCGCACTGCGGACGCCAGGGCTGGAAGCTTCGCCCTTGCCGGCGGCGTGCCGGACAAGATCCCCGACGACGCCCCCTTCTTCGTCAAGGACTACTTCGACTACTACAAGACGCCCCGCGGCTACCACGCCCGCTCCCTCAACTCCAACGGCGGCTGGAACAAGACCTCCGCCATCTCTTTCCTCAACGCCAAGCTTCTGGCCTACAGCGGCGAAATCGAGAGCGCCGTGCTCGTCGTCCACGGCGAAAAGGCCCACTCCGTCTACTTTTCCAGAGACGCCTTCAAGCAGCTGAAGGGGGACAACAAGGAGCTCCTGATCATTCCCGGCGCCGTCCACACCGACCTCTACGACAGGCTGGACGTCATCCCCTTCGACAGGATGGGCGCCTTCTTCACCAAGGCCTTCAAGTAGCCGCCGGCGGCTCCAGCGAACCAGGAGGGAGCGGATGCGGCGCAGACAGTTTCTTGCAGGGGCGCTTGGCGCGGCTGCCGGCCTTTTCCTGCCTGCCGCCGGCAGTGCTGGAAGCTGCGCGCATCCCGCCCCAGGGAGGGCTCCCATGACGAAGCTCAGCAACGGACGCGGCCTCCCCCTCGTGGGGCTCGGCACCTACAGCCTCAAGGGCACGGCCTGCATCGACGCCGTGTACGGCGCCATCAGGCTCGGCTGCCGGCTCATCGACACGGCCCACATGTACGGCAACGAGCGGGAGGTCGGCATAGCGGTCCGCAGGGCCGTGGCGGACGGCATCGCCTCGAGGGAGGAGATAGCCGTCGCGACCAAGCTCTATCCCGACCAGTACGCCCAGCCCGCCAGCGCCATCGAGGAGAGCCTGGCCAAGCTGGATCTAGGCTGGTGCGACATCATGCTCCTCCACCACCCGGGCAGGGACGACGTCGCTGCCTACAGGGCCATGGAGGACCATGCCGGGCGGGGGCTCATCCGCTCGCTCGGCCTCTCCTGCTTCTACCAGGCCGAACTGGACGCCTTTCTGCCTCAGGTGCGCGTGAAGCCCGTCCTCGTGCAGAACGAGATCCACCC
>DFDR01000173.1:0-1087 GCA_002369295.1 Desulfovibrionaceae bacterium UBA3823 | reverse complement strand
CAGCGGGAGCTCTTCGCCGATCCCGTCCTGCAGGACATCGCCTCCAGGCACGGCAAGACGGCAGCCCAGGTGATGCTGCGCTGGAACGTGCAGAACGGCGTTGCCGTCATTCCCGGCTCCAGCAATCCCTCGCATCAGGCAGAGAACCTGGACATCTTCGGCTTCGAGCTCACGGCCTCCGAGATGGCGGCCATCGGCTCCCTGGAGCGCCGCGAGAAGCACGACTGGTACTGAGCCGCGCGGCGCCTCAGGCCAGCCAGCCTGGGCGTCCGCAGGCTGCTTTCTGCGCGCGGCATCCGGCCCCGCACGCGCCGGCCTTCGCCCTCTGGCGACTACAGCTGCGCCAGCAGCTCGTCCACATCCTCCCTGCGAGTGGCCCAGCTCGTGGCGATGCGCATGACCGCCCGGCCTTCCCCGCTCTTCTCCCAGAAGGCAATGTCGGCAATGCGCTCAAGGCCAGCCCGCTCTTCGGCAGACAGCTCGACAAAGATCTGGTTGGTCGGCGAGGGATAGGCCAGCCGGAAGCCCTTGGCGCAAAGGGCATCCCTGATCCGGTCTGCGGCGGCCACCGCCTGCCGTCCCAGCCTGGCGTACAGGCCGTCCTCAAAGAGTGCCTGGAACTGGATGCCAGCGATGCGGCCCTTGGCGAGCAGGGCGCCTGCGCGCTTGACCTGCGTGAAGAAGCGGGGCGCCGTGCCCGGCCTCGGGAAAACGACGGCCTCCCCGAAAAGGGCTCCGCACTTGGTGCCCCCGATGTAGAAGGCGTCGGCAATGCTGGCGATGTCGGCAAGGCTGGCGTCGTTGGCCGGACAGCCGAGGGCGTAGGCCAGCCTCGCGCCGTCGACGTAGAGAAGCATGCCGGCTTCGCGGCAGGCTTCGCCCAGGGCTTCGAGCTCGGCCAGGGAGTAGAGCGTGCCGCACTCCGTGGGCTGGGAAAGGTAGACCAGGCCCGGCATGGGCATGTGGTCGCGGTTGGCGTCCTCCTGCCAGTCACGGAAGGCCCTGCGCACGTCTTGCGCGGCAAGCCTGCCGTCCCTGTGGGGCAGAGCAGCCACCTTGTGGCCGCCGGCCTCGATGGCGCCGGCCT
>DFDR01000227.1 GCA_002369295.1 Desulfovibrionaceae bacterium UBA3823 | reverse complement strand
CCATCCCTTCCGCAGGATGCTGGCAAAAGCCCCTTTCCCGACCATCCCGCGCCAGCCCGGCACCTGCCGGAACGGCGCAGAAGCGCGAAGCGCGCCAGCGCTTCGGCCCCCTGGAGGACAAGCCCATGGACGATATCAAGCAAGCTGTCGTCGAAGCCCTGGAAGAGGAAGGCTACGAATCCCAAATCGAGGAGGACGGCGACATTTCCTTTGAAGTCGACGAGGACACCTACTACGTCTGCTTCGCCAGCGAAGACGACGAGCAGGACTACTTCCGCGTGATCTGGCTCAGCGACAGCTATGATGCCGACAGGCGCGTCGAGCTGCTCGAACAGCTCAACGAGCTCACCTCGAGCTACCGCGTGGCCAAGACCTACCTTACGGACGGCGACGACGGCACCCTCTTCGTCACCTGCGCCGTCGAGACCTACGCCGATGTCGAGTCCTTCGTCCAGTATCTGGGCGACTACATCGGCATCCTGCAGGAAGCCGTCTCCGAACTGCCCGAATGCTAGTCCCGGCGGCTGCCCCGGGCGCGCGGGAAGCGCTTGTCGGGCAGGCCTGGCCACGGCTGTTTAGGCAAACAATATTCTTGCTTTTTTGCGCCCGATGCGTGATCCTGCCCTATGCCAGCGGGGGAAGCCCGGCCGGGCCTGGCCCGGCCTTCCGGCGCGGCGCACTCTGCCTCCCGCAGGGCAGGCACGTTTAACCCTGGAGGACGCCTTTATGAACAAGAGAACGCAGTCCATCGTCGACGGCATCAAGAAGCTCGGCTACGAGCCCTCCGTGGGCGACGACGGCGACGTCGGCTTCGTGCGCGACGGGTCCGAATACTTTGTCTGCTTCGATGCGGACGATGCGGACGCCATCCGTCTCATGACCTTCTCCCAGAACTTTCCGGCCGAACGCCGCGGCGAGATCCTGACGAAAAGCGCCGAGCTCATGGACGCCTACGAGCTGGCCAAGGTCTATCTGGCCGACGACGAGGAAAGCGGCGGCTTCTTCTGCGCCTGCGCGGTCGAGACGCTGTCCGATGCGGGCTCCTTCGTCAAGTTCCTGCCCCGCTACCTCGAGGTGCTGGAAAACGTCCGCAGCGAGGCCGACGCCTTCTAGGCGCCCGGCTCAAGCCAAAGCATGACAGGCTCCCCCCGCCTCGGCAGGGGGAGCCTTTCTGATCGGCGGGACCTTCTTGGCTAGAAGCCGGGCCTGAAGCCCTCGTCGTCGGGTTCAGACTGGGGCGCGGCCGCCTCGCCAGGGCTTGCCGGAGCCGGCCTCGGCGCAGTCTGGCAGGCATCCGGCGCAGGGGTCTGGCCTTCGGCAGGGCGGGGGGCCTCGGAGCGCAGGGGCTGGACCGGCTGTTCCTGCGCCTGGCTCTGGGACTGCGCCTGCGCCTGGCCCTGGGCCTGGGTCTGGCCCTGGGTCTTGCTCTGGGCCTGCGCCTGGCTCTGGCTCTGGGCCTGCGCCTGGCCATGGACGACGCTCAGGGCATAGGCGAGGTCGCTGCGCAGGCGGTTTTCCTCATTGAGCTCGCTGGCGAACCGGGGCGAGCAGGCAAGGGTTTCGCCCTTGGGGCCGAGCAGGACGGCGTTGCGGTAGCGGATGGCGTCGCTGGTCTGGTAGAATCCGTTGACGATGCCGTCCGCGTTGTAGCAGATGAAGCACTGGGAGCAGCCGATGTTCAGGCGCCCCCGGCGGGGCAGAATGGACTGGGTGTGGCCGAGTGCCAGGCGGAGCATGCGCCTGGTCTGCTGGATCGTGCTCTCGTGCTGGGAACCGTTCTGCGAGCCGAAGGTGCTGGTATTTTCATAGACCTGGCCCACGCGCGAGCATTCGCCGCAGAGCACGTCCAGGCCGCGGATTTCCTCCATGCCGCCAGACATGGGCTGCCGGCCCAGCGCGGTGATCCAGGCGGCCTTGCCCTCGGGCGTCCCGAGCAGACTGGCTTCCTCGCTCCTGCCCTCGGCCGCGAGGTCGCGCTGGCGGTTGGCGAAGGTCCAGGGGCGCACGCGCGCTGCCCCGCAGATCTCGCCCTTGCCGTTGAGCAGGCGGACCAGGAACTCGGGCTGGCAGAAGCTGCGGCGCTCCCGCTCAATGCCCTGGCTGTCCGTCTTCCAGACGTTCTGGAACTTGGGATCGGCAAGGAAGGCGACCAGGCGCCGCTGGCACTCCGCTTCCTGGGGGCCGCCGAAGTCGAAGCGCAGGGACATGTCGGGGTTCCAGGTGGTCACCGCAAGCCTGCCGAAGTGTTCGGGCTGTCCCTTGCCTCCCTGCTGCTGCCAGGCCTCGATGATGCCCTGCGTGGCCTTCCTGCAGGCTTCTTCGAAGTGCACTCCGCGCTGCTGGGCGGAGGACTTCACGCTGTCGGCAAAGATGCCGTAGTAGTTGACGGCGCTGGGGTATTGATCCCTGTCGGAGCGCAGGGAGACCGAGAGCGTGGCGTACTTGTCCGTGCTGATGTGGCTGAGCAAGTCGACCTGCCGGCCGGCCTTGTCCTGAAAGTTGCAGTAGGCCGAAATCCAGCGGCAGCGCATCTCCGCGTAGCCGTCAGGGGTCGTGCGCAGGCCGCCCCGGGCGTCGCGGAGGGCGGTGGACCCTTCGCAGCGCCATAAGGGGCGCTGATCCGGCGGAAGGGAGCCGGGATCGGCCATCTCGCCGCGGCGTCCCCGGACAATGACCTCGGACGCGCCGAGGCGGATCACGTTGATGGAGTTCCGGTTCGAGACGCTCTTGGCGTAGCCGTCGGCCTTGAGCTCCTCTTCGGTGGAAAGGCGCATGTAGACCTTTTTGCCGGTACAGCAGGTCGTGCCGTAGACGCCCACGGCCTCCGTCTGCTCGACGAGCACGCGCTGGCCGTCAGGACCGAGCACGGGCCTGCCCTCGGCGTCCTTCTTGGGGGCGAGCAGGGGCCTGCCCTGGGCGTCAAGCACGGGCTTGAGCTCGTAGCGCTCGACGCGGAGCACAAGGCAGCCGGAGAGAGCCTTCTGGAACTTGGACCTGGAAGCGGCGTCCGCAGAGCGGGCGCCGGGGGTAAAGACGCTGTCAAAATGCGCAGGCATGAATGCTCCTGGCCCTGACGCCGAGGGCGGCGCGGGGCCGTGGTTGAGGGTTGGCCGGCCTTGGCCGGCAGGTCGTTTCCGCCCGCAGGGACAGTCGGGCGGGGGGCCAGGTTCCCCGCGACAGGAAGCGATCCTGCTGCCGGGGAACTGGAGAGGGGATGGCTGTCGGGGATGCCTGTCCCCGCCTGCAGTCCTGGCAAGCTGCCAGAACTGGCCCGTGGACTGGCCGCAAGACGTGCCTGGAGCCGACAGCCTGCAGGCAGACGGGCGGGAAGGCAGGAAGGGAGCTAAAGGCCCGGGACGTCGATGCGCCAGCGGGGCAGGCTCTGGTCCAGGGCCCGCTTCTGCCTCGCCAGGATGGCGGGCGCGGGATTGGTGACGGTAAGCCCCCGGGTGCGCGAGACGCGCACCGCGTCCAGCGTGGCTTCCGAGCTTCTGGCGGAGATTTTGGCGAGGACGCCGTCGACCGAGGATTTCGCGTTGGAGGTCGCGTAGTCGCAGGCATAGTCGAGGGCTTCCTTGGCAGCCCCCGCCATCTGGCTGGCCACGGCGTTCTTGACGCTTGTCCAGTCGATGCTGAGGGACTGGGGAAAGCTGCCCAGGCGTAGCTGGTAGACCTGGCGGATGAACTCCGCGCACTCTTCGGCCGCATCGAAGGCGTCCGTGCCGGCTATGCCGTCGAGGCTGGAGGAGAGCGTCCTGACGTGGCTGGCGGCCAGCTCCTGCTGGGTGGGCATGTCGATCCCGCCCCCGCAGTCCAGCGCCAGACAGGAATGGGGACAGGCAGGGATCGTCAGGAGTGCCAGCAAAGCCAGGCATGCCAGGGTGACTGCTCCGGGAAGGGATGTCTGCCGAACGCCGGGGGCGATGGCAGAGGAGGACATAAATAATGTTAGTATTGGCATGTTGAAAGTTTTTTTCTCCTAGCTGGTATCGTGCAAGGGGGTGTCTCCAAGATAGGTGCTGTCGAGCTGTCGTCAAGGGGCTTGCGAAAAAAGACAACGCAGTCCGCTGGGACAGGGCAGATTGCGATGTATCCCAAGAAAGTTTTCCCGTCAAGAGTTTTTTTGAAAAAACTTTGGGAAGAGGCAGATGGGGCGCCTGGTCCCGGGGGCGCTGAGTTTCCAGGCGGTGGCAAAAGAACTCGCCAGGCTGAGCGCCTTGGCAGAAGGAGGTTGCCCTCGGGATCGCGACAGTGCAGGAATCCAGCATTCCGGCCAATGGAAGTTCCCGTTCCGGCACGGCAAAGCCGTGTCCGCGCTACAGTCTGACAGTGGCCTTTGCCTCATGTGAACCTGGAGTGAGGTCAGCGTCGCTCTCGTTGTTCATTCCAAATTTTGGAACGATACTGTGCTGTACTCTTTGCTGTCAGAAGGCGACTGCACTCTGCTTGTCGCAAGCGCCACACATCGGCAATATGACTGTTTAACCGTAACAACAATATAAAATATATTTTAAACTTATTCTATTTAATTTAGACTACAAAATAACAACATTTTTATGGA
>DFDR01000084.1:32594-33173 GCA_002369295.1 Desulfovibrionaceae bacterium UBA3823 | reverse complement strand
GGCGCAGGCCTGGCATGTCCCTGGCGCCGTAGCGCTGGGCGAGCACGATGGAAAAGCCCTGCGTCATGCCCATGAGGAAGCCGAGCACGAGAAAGAGCATGCAGCCGGTGGCGCCGACGCCGGCGAGGGCGTGCACGCCGATGGTGCGGCCCACGATGAGCGTGTCCACCATGCTGTAGATCTGCTGGAGCAGGTTGCCGAGCAGCAGGGGCAGGGCAAAGCGGAAGATCAGTCTGACGGGGCTGCCCTGGGTGAGGTTGTGTGCCATGGTCACCTCCATTGCCATGCAACGCGGAACGAAACACGAGCGACAGGGGCCGGGCTATGGCCAGAAGCCAAGATAAGGCCTGCCTGGCTTTTGTCACCCCCTCCGGGGCGAAAAGCCAGGCTGCCGCAGGCCAGGGACGGCAAGATGCCGGCAGGGCAGGGCGCTAGGGCAGGGCCAGGCCGAGCTGCTCCACGAGGACCGCGGGGGCTATGGCCTCCCTAGCCACGTCGTCGGCCGTGCATTCGCCGGAGAGCACGCAGATGAAGTCGATGCCGGCGTTCTCGGCAAGCTTCTTGTCCGTGGAGAGGCGG
>DFDR01000084.1:0-32521 GCA_002369295.1 Desulfovibrionaceae bacterium UBA3823 | reverse complement strand
CGCCATGACCACGGCGGAGCGGGGATACGCGGCCAGCACCGGCGCCAGCACCTCGGGATCCGGCTTGCCGAAGATCTGGTCCGGCGTCCTTCCCGTTGCCGTCTCGTAGAGCTTGAGCATGCTTCCCACGTCCGGCAGGGGCCCTTCGGGCGAGGGGCAGACGAGATCGGGATGGGTGGCGTAGAACTTGACCCCGGGCCGCTGCAGGAGCAGGCAGGAGCGGGCCAGCTTCTCGTAGCTGAGCTCGGTGTCGTAGGCGAGGACGACGCACTCGGCGCCCTCCTCCTGCTGCCTGAGCTCCGGCATGCGGCTGGCCAGGTCAGCCCTGAAGTCCCGGTTGCCGACCACGTAGGCGCAGGCTGCGCCGCTTTGGCGAAGGTGATCGACCAGCGGCGCCGTGGGGCAGAGAAACTGGTCGAGCCTGGCAGGGATGCCCATGCGGTTGAGCTTGGCCACGTAGCTTTCCGGCGACTTGGAGGTGTTGTTGCTCAAAAAGCGGAAGTCGAGGCGATCCCAGCAGCGCAGGATGCCGGCCACGGCGCCCTCGATGGGGATGTCGCCCAGATAGACCGTGCCGTCGAGGTCGAGGACCACGCACTTCTTTTCGGACCAGCATATGCCCATGCGCTTTTCTCCTGCAGTGCAATCGTCTAAACTGAAGGCCTTGGAACCGTTTGAGCATACGTTGCCGCAGGCCGGCGCGCAAGACGTCCGGAACGGAGCCAGACGCCGTCTGTCCTGCCGTTCCGCAGAGCCCCCTTGCGTTCCGCCGCGCTCTGGCCCGCACAGGGCCTCTGGAGGCTTGAAGTGAAGGAAACGACAGTAGTCATCATCGGCGGCGGCGCCACCGGATCCGGCGTGCTGCGCGACCTTGCCATGCGCGGCATCCCCGCGCTCCTGCTGGAGAAGGGAGGCATCTGCAACGGCACAAGCTCCCGCTTCCACGGCCTCCTGCACAGCGGCGGCCGCTACGCCGTGAGCGACACCGAAGCGGCCGCGGAATGCATACGCGAAAACATGATCCTGCGCCGCATAGGCCACGGCTGCGTGCGCGACACCGAGGGCTTCTTCGTGCTCACGCCCCAGGACGACCCGGACTACGTGGACAAGTGGGTCAGGGGCTGCGCCGAGGCCGGCATCGCGGCCGAGGAGCTCGAGCCCGCCGAGGCCCTCAGCCTGGAGCCCGGCATGGCGCCCGACGTCAAGCGCGTCTTCCGGGTGCCCGACGCATCCATCGACGGCTTCAGGCTCGTGCTGCACAACGCCATGAGCGCCAGGCGCTACGGCGGCGAAATCCTCACCTACCGCGAGGTCGTCGGCATCACCCAGGCCAGCGGCCGCGTGACCGGCGTGGACGTGGTGAACCGCCTCGACGGCACGGCGGAGCACATCGCCTGCCAGTTCGTGGTGAACGCGGCCGGCTCCTGGAGCGGCCGGGTGGCCGGCCTTGCCGGCCTCGACGTGCCGGTGACCCCCGACAAGGGCACGCTCATCGTCTTCAACCACCGCTTCTCCCAGCGCGTCATCAACCGCCTGCACAAGAGCTCGGACGGCGACATCTTTGTGCCCCACGGCTCCATCACCATCCTCGGCACCACCTCCCAGAGCGTCAAGGATCCCGAAGACAGCATTCCCTCGACCAGGGACGTGCTCAGGCTCATGGAGCTGGGCAAGCCGCTCTTCCCCCAGATCAACGCCTTCCGCATCCTGCGCGCCTTCGCCGGCACCCGCCCCCTCTATACGCCGGGTTCCGCCGAGGGCCGCTCGGTGAGCCGCGGCTTCCATATCGCCGACCATGCAGCCGAGGGTCTCGAGGGCTTCGTCACGGTCTTTGGCGGCAAGTTCACCACCTACCGCCTCATGGCCGAACAGGTCTGCGACATCGTTGCGCCCAAGCTTGGCGTGACGGCGCCCTGCCGCACGGCGGAGGAGCCCATCATTCCGGATCCCGATCCGGCGCTGCTCGCCAAGGGCGCCAGGATCTTCATGCCCCAGGGCGTCGGGCTCGTGGCCGACCGCCTGGGCGACGAGTTCGGGGACTGCGTCGGGCAGGGGGACTGCGCCCTGGCCGGCCGCAAGGACTACAACCCGCTCATGTGCGAGTGCGAGATGATCTCCTGGCGCGAAATCCAGTACGTGGCCAGCCGCCCCTCCACCCACTCCCTCAACGACATCCGCCTGCGCACGCGCATCGGCATGGGCACCTGCCAGGGCACCTTCTGCGCCCTGCGCATCGCCTCGGCCCTCGTGGAGGCCGGCGTGCCCTTTGCGCAGAACGTGCTCAAGGATCTGCGCCGCTTCGTGCAGGAGCGCTGGAAGGGCATACGCTACGTCTACTGGGGCCAGCTTGCCCGCGAGATCGAGATGACCCGCGACATCTACTGCGCAAGTCTTGCCATGGACGAGCAGGAGGGCTGCGGGACGGACGAACTGGACTTCATGCAGCCCAGGCTCGAGCCTGACGAAAAGGCGCCCCTGCCGGCGCCCCGCTTCACCAGTCGCTCGGACTGCGTCGTCGTGGGCGCAGGTCTTGCGGGCATGGCCGCAGCCCTGGCCGCGGCCAGGCAGGGCCAGCGCGTCACCCTTGTCTGCGCCGGCGCCGGCTCCCTGAGTGTCAGCACCTGCGCCGTGGACGTGCTCGGCATGACAGCCAGGGGGCGCGTCGAGGGCGATCCGCTGCAGGCCCTCGGCCAGCTCGCCCCCGTGCACCCCTACGTGCGCCTTGGCGAAGCGCGCGTGCTTGAAGCCTGCCGCTTCCTCAGGGATCTGGCGGCCTCGGCCGGCTGGACCCTCGCCGGCTTCGAAGGAGACCGCCTCGTCAACACCTTCGTGCCCACGGCGGCCGGCACCGAAAAGGCCACCTGCCTGGTGCCTGCCAGCATGGACGGCCGATCCGCGGTCCATGTCCGCCGGGTGCTCGTCTGCGACGTCGAGGGCATACGCGACTGCACGCCGGCCCTGGCCATGAGCGGCCTCTCGAAGCAGGGAGCCTGGAGCGGCGCCGAATTCGCCGCTGCCTGGCTGAAGAATCCCGCCTCCGGCGGCTACAGGACGGCCACGGCCCTCGACTGCGCCCGCGCCCTCGACGGGCGGGGCCAGGCGCTCGAGGCCTTCTGCCGGGAGCTTTCGGCCAAGGCCAGAGGCTTCGATGCCGTGCTCCTGCCGCCGGTGCTGGGCACCCGTCCCGGCGATGCCCTGCACCGCGTCGTCTGCGAGGCCGCCGGCTGTCCGGTGCTCGAGATGGCGGCCTTGCCGCCAGGCGTCACGGGCATGCGCCTCTCGAGGCTCTTCCTCGAAGCCCTGCGGCGCGAGGGCGTGTGCCTGTGCGAGAACACCAGAGTGCTTGCCTCCGACCGTCAGGGCAGGCGGGTGACGGGCCTCTTCACCAGCCACGAGGACGGGGTGCGCCGCTTCGAGGCCGACCGCTTCGTCCTCGCCACGGGCGGCGTGCTCGGCGGTGGCATCACCCTGGAGCCCGGCCGGGGCCACGCACCGGTGCTTGGCCTCTCCTTCCCCGTGCCGGAGGAGACGGCGGAGTGGACAAGGAAGGACGTCTTTGCGCCCCAGCCCTTTGCCATGCTCGGCGTGCCGGTGACGGAGAGCCTGCAGCCTTCGCTGGACGGCTTCGAGCCCTTTGCCGAGAACGTGCGCATGGCAGGCCGCAGCATAGGCGGCTTTGATCCCGTCTTCGAAAAGAGCGGCAACGGCACCGCTCTGGCCACCGGCTTTGCCAGCGCCGTCCTGCCGTGGAAGTAGGGGAGGAGGAACGCCATGAACGCTGTCCACGTCAATCCCGATGCCTGCATCGCCTGCACGACCTGCACGGTCTACTGCCCTGTGGCCGCCCAGACCGAGGCCTTTCCCGGCCCCCGGATGATAGGCCCGGCCTACGAGCGCTTCCGCCTGCTCGGCATGGTGGAGGATCCTTCCCTCTCCTGGTGCTCCAACTGCAAGAACTGCGACATCGCCTGCCCGCAGGGCGTGTCCATCGCCTCCATCAACATGATGGCCCGCGCCAGGGAGTACGAGAAGGCCCATCCGCATTTCCTGCGCGACTGGATCGTCAGCCACAGCGAAACGCTGGCGCACCTCATCGGCCCCCTTCCCGCAGGCCTCAAGAACGGCGTGATGAAAAACGGCCTCGTGCGGGGCATCCTGGACATGATCGGCATCGACAGGCAAGCCTTCATGCCAAGCTACGCGCCCAAGCGCTTCCGCACCCTGCTCAAGGGCCTCAAGCAGCCGAAGACCGGCAGGAAGGCCGCCCTCTTCCCCGGCTGCTACATCGACCTCTACGAGCCCCAGGCCGGCCTCGACCTCGTCTGGGCTCTCAACAGGGCAGGGTACGAGGTCGTCTGTCCCGACGCCTTCTGCTGCTGCGGCGTGCCCATGGTGGCCAGCGGCTTCATGCTCGACGCCGGCGTCAACGCCAAGCGCAACCTCATCGAGGTGAAGAAGCTCAAGGCGCAGGGCGTGCCCGTGCTCACGGCCTGTCCCTCCTGCGAGCTCATGTTCCGCGAGGAGCTGCCGACCTTCTTCCCGGAGCTCGTCTCCTCCCTGAACTGCGACTCCGCCCTCGTGGACGCCCAGGAGTTTCTGCTCGAGGCCCAGAGCCGAGGCGAGCTCAAGCTCGAGCTGCGGCCTGACGCCGGACGCTACCTCTATCACGCGCCCTGCCACATGCGGGCCCTCGGTATAGGCTTGCCCGGCTTCGAGCTGCTCAGGCGCTTCGGCATCGACGTGCGTCCCGCCAGCGCGGGCTGCTGCGGCATCTCCGGCAGCTACGGCTTCAAGAAGGAGAAGCACGAGGTGTCCATGAAGGTGGGCGCCGAGCTCTTCGGCGTGGTCAGGGACAGCGGCTGCCAGGCCGTTGCCACGGAGTGCGGCACCTGCCGGCTCCAGATTGCCGGCGCCACCGGCGCCGAATGCCGGCATCCCGTGAGCCTGCTGCGTTCGCTCGCCGAGCGCTGATCCGTTTTTCAGGGCAAGGGAGCGGCGCCATGGCTGCAGGGATCGCAAAGGTCGCTTTCGGTGCCATGCCCGTTGGCTCCGGCTCTGCGCGACTCGCTGTCCAGAAGGGCACCAGCTCCCCGGCCTGCATCGAGGTCTGACAGGATGGCTTCATGCTGCGCTGCTTCCTTGTCCTTGCCTTCGCTTTCCTGCTGGCTGCACTGCGTAGGCTGTGTCCGCTGGCAGCGTCTGCGGTCAGCGTGAACGGCGGCGCCGTGCCGGATCCTGCCGGCTTCGAGTTGCTTTTTGCAGGCAGGACGCAGGCATCCTGACCTGTCGCTGCTGCGTTGCCGGCCTCGGCGGGGACTGGGCCGCCAGCTGCCAGTCGACGGACAGCCAGTGCTGGCTGACCTTCCGGAAGGACGGCACGGTGGAAGGCCTCCTGTTCAAGGGGACGGTCAAGGGCACGTTGATGGCCAAACGCCCTTCCGTCACGGTGAAGGCTGGGGTGGAGCCGGTGGCCTGCGCATGGGACTGTATCTGGCGGAGCCACTGGGCCTGTGGGGCGACTACGAGACCGCTGTGCTGGTTAAGGAGGGCCTGCCGGCAACAGCAACGGCAAGTTCCGTGGCGGTGTTTCCTCTCTCTTCGCGACAGGAGCGCTTGCGGGAGTCGATGGCTGTACCGGCTGTGCGCTCGAAACGCCCTCTGACTTGCTATGCTCAGGGCTCGCCCCTATAGTATCACCATGCAGAAAGAAACACACAGCGATGAATCCAGCGAGTAGCTCCGCATCAGGAGCGATTCCGTCTACAAGAGCTTCTTCTCCGAAAAAGAGATGGTGCAAAGTTTCTTGTGCTCTTTTGTGCCTGCTGACTTTGTCCAAGATCTCGACTTTTCCACATTGCAGATGTTGCCGACAGAGCATGTTGCTGAAACGTGGCATTTGCGGGTAAATGACATTGTCTGGCAGATAAAGTATAAGGGAACTCCATGTCTGTTGTATATATTGATGGAATTTCAAAAGAAAGTCCATCATCTTATGCCAGTGCGTATGACTATATACGCCGGTTTGCTTTGGCAGTGGCTCTGGGAGCAGAGAAATAAAGAGAATCGAGATAAAACAAAGAGTAAAATTAGCAAAAATTATGATTTAAATGTTGCATTTGATTCAAGAAAAAGTCCTCAACTGATGCAAATTTTTCCTATTGTAATCTACAATGGTGAGTCGCAGTGAAACGCGGCGACATCTTTTAATGAGGTTTTTGGTTTTATCCCTAAAGAATTAAAAGAATTTAATCCTATGAATGGTTTTTTCTTTGTTGATGTTCATAGATTATCACAAGAAAAACTCGACACAACAAAAAGGAGTGGTGGCTGACTTCTTTTATCTTGAACGAAGGAAAAATTTCTACAACTGTGAAACAGTAAAAAGTTTTTTGTTACGTTTGAATGAAACTCTTGAACGTGTATCTGCATCGCTTGCAAGAAAATTTATTGTTATGTTGAATAATTTTTTAGTGTCTTCAGGTGCATTAAAACACGGAGAATATATAATAAACATAAAGGAGGCTTTAGAAATGGGCATTCCAGAAAGAGTGAAGCGTATGCGTGAAGAAATAGCCACTGAAGCTGCCACTAAAGCTACTGCTGAAGCTACTGCCACAACAGCATTAAAAAAAAGACAAGGAATTTGCAAATATACTGAAGTATAAAATATTTGATATCATAAAATATAGGTTTGTATATATACCTTACAATTTAATACACAATATTTCCACAATAAACGATATAAATCTACTTCTTGATTTTATGCTAATTTCAGAAAAAGTAAAAATATCGATGAACTTAATGCATTAATAGAAAAGAAGATTAATATAAATTAATAACAAAATAAAACAGTATATGAATTGCGAGAATGCCCGGAGCTTTGTGCATTGTTTGCGTGTCTATGTGATTGAAGAGGAGTGCATGCTGTGCAGTATCGCAGGCAGCATGTGCTGTAGAGCGTTAAGTTGCCTGCTGCCCCTGCCTTCAATGGCTTGAGCATATCGATAATGCAGAGATCGGACAGCTGGTCGCAGCCTATGTCGCAGCAGATGGACTGGCCGAGATCCTGTTGGGTGAGCAGTCAGGTGGTCTCGCAGGTGAGGGGCCGGAGCGAAAAATGATGCCTATGGACCCGGCTCGAAGAGGAAGCTGGGCATGGTGCCGATCCAATGAAGGCTGCCATATGCAGGCGTAACGATAGAACTCGCCATAGAGGCGCCGGCATCCGCCCCCGACAATGCAACTGCGAGGTTCAGGGACCTGCTGACGTAAGTCCGCTATCTGCCCCCTCGGACTGCTCCTGATTTCAAGGGGATAGTCGGCTGCTGCATGGAAACAGAAGGCAGACAAGAAAGGCTCCGGACCGGTGCCTTTCGCATGCAGGGAAATGAGGAGCTGCGCTACATGAGCCAGTTCATGGGGACGATGGAGAGCTGCGGGAAGAAGAGCAGCAGGAAGAGCACCGCGATTTCCAGGAGCAGGAAGGGCATGAGCTTCTTCACCAGATGCGAGAACCGGATTTCGCCGATGCCGCTCACCACGTAGAGCACCGTGCCGACGGGCGGCGTGATGACGCCGATGCCGAGGTTCAGGATGAAGAGCAGGCCGAAGTAGTAGGGATCGATGTTGGCCTGTTGGATGAGCGGGTAGAAGACCGGGGCGAAGATCAGGATGTTGGGCGTGAGGTCCATGACCATGCCCATGAAGAGCATGAAGACCATGACCGCGCAGAGCAGGAGCTTGGGCGAGTCGATGAGGGGCTCGAAGAGGGCCACGACCTGCTGGGGGATCTGCGCCATGGTGATGAAGAAGCCGACGGCCGAGGCCGTGGCCACGATGAACATGACGACGGCCGTGGTGCGGGCGGCCCTGGCCGACACGCGGACGAGCTCTCTGAGGGAGAGCTCTCGGTAGTAGAGCATGCAGACCACGATGGCGTAGATGGCAGCGAAGGCGCCACCTTCGGTGGGCGTGAAGATGCCGAAGCGTATGCCGCCGAGCAGAAGCACGGGCAGCAGGAAGGCGGGCGTGGAGTCCTTGAGGATGCGGACCACTTCCTCGCGGGTGAAGGTCGTGGTGTCGTTGTAGCCGTCCTTGCGGACGATGAACCACCACATGACCATGAGGATGAGGCCGATGAGGATGCCGGGCGTCAGGCCTATCATGAAGAGCTTGGTGATGGAGAGCCCGGAGATGGTGGCGCCGAGGATAATGAAGTTGGTGCTCGGGGGAATGATGGGGCCGAGGATGGCGCCCGAGGCGATGACGGCGCCTGCGCGGCCCTTGTCGTAGCCTACCTGCTGCATCATGGGCAGGAGCAGGCCGCCGAGGGCTGCTGCCTCGCCGACGGAGCTGCCCATGAGGCCGGCGAAAATGATGCTGGCCACGATGGCTGCGTAGCCGAGACCGCCGCGGATGCGGCCGACCATGAGCTGGGCCAGGGCGACGACGCGGTGGGAGAGGCCGCCGGCAGCCATGATTTCGCCTGCGAAGACGAAGAAGGGGATGGCCATGAGGGGATAGTTGTTGGTGCCGTCCAGCATGGTGTTGGGGATAATCATGGGATCCCACATGCCGGAGTGCCACATGAGCACGATGGAGCACAGCACCAGCACGATGGCCAGCGGAACGCCGAAGCACATGAAGAAGAAGAGGGCGCCGAGGAAGATGAGCAGTTCCATGTGTTCCCCCCTACATGTTTTCCTTGAGGAGCCTGGCGATCTTCTCCTCCTTGGAAATCTTCGGATTGACCTGCTCCGACGGCGTGCGCAGGAGGAGCCAGAGGTCACGCAGGTAGAAGATGATGGCCGCTGCCGCGCAGATGGGCAGGACTGCGTTGATGAAGGTCATGTTGATGTTCGTGGCAACGGAGTAGGTGTCCATGGTCTGCATGACGTAGGACACGCCGCCAACGAGCAGGAGCAGCATGGCGCCGAGGGAGAAGCAGATGGCAATGAGGTCGCACACCTTGCGGGAGAGCCCGTGCAGGTGGTCGGTGACCAGATCGACTGCGATGTGCTTGTGGCGGTAGAAGGCTTCGATGGCGCCGAAGAAGGTAATGTAGATGAAGAGAAAGCGGGCCCATTCTTCGCTGGGCGGGAAGCTCGACCTGAAGACGTAGCGGAGGAAGGCGTTGTAGGAGACAAGCCCGATCATGCTGAGAAAGATGACGGCGCAGAAAATCTGGAAGAGGAACTCGCCTGTGGAGTCCTTGGGCGCCGGCTTCTTGCCCGCGTGGGCAACGGAGATTTTGGCAGACTGCGGCCTGCCGCTTGGGGAAGTGCTGTCCATGGACGGCTCCTGTGGCGAAGCGTATTGGCAGGAAAGGGGGCCTGGAAAAAAGGGGTTCCTGCCATTCGGCGGGAACCCCTCGGCAAAAGGCGTGCTACTTGGCGCGGTAGCTGGCCGCGCTGTCCAGGATCTCCTGGGCGTTGGGAACGAAGTTCTTGGAGTTGGGATCCGTGAAGAGGGTCCAGCTGCGCTTGCCGGCCTCCTGCATGTACTTGTGCAGGGCTTCGCTGGGCTCGGAGACGGTGCCGCCGTGGGCCTTGATTTCCTTGATGGCCTCGGCGTCAACCTTCTCGGCATTGTCCCAGCACTCGTCGGCAGCCTTCTTGGCCGCTTCCATGAACCACTTCTGATCCTCGGCGGGCAGCTTCTCAAAGAAGTCCTTGTTGATGTAGAGCGCGTGGATCACGAGGATGTGGCGGGTGGTCGTGATCTTGGGGCACTTTTCGTACATCTTGTCGGCAACGATGTCGGAGAAGGGGGAGTCGCCGCCGTCGATGATGCCCTGGTCAAGCGCTGCAGGCACTTCGGCGAAGGGCATGGGCTGGCCGGAGATGCCGCATTCCTTGGCGAAGTTGGTGTACAGCGGGATGTTCGGGACGCGCATGCGCAGGCCCTTGATGTCGTCGATGCTGTGCACTTCCTTCTTGGTGTAGAAGTTGCGGAAGCCGAGCGGGAAGGCGTTGATCATGATCAAGCCTGACTTTTCCGGGAAACCCTGGTTGATGAGCTCGAAGGTCTTGCCGTTCATGGCGCGGCGGGCGTGGGCATAGTCGTCGTAGAGCATGGGCGTCTCGAGCATGCCCATGGAGGGCTGCATGGACGACGTCTGCGTGCCTGTGGCACACATCTGTATTACGCCCTTGCGTGTGTTGGCGATGTAGGCGCTTTCTTTGCCAAGCTGGCTGTTGGGGAACACCTTGACTTCGTACTTGCCGCCGGAGAGTTCCTTGAGGATGTCGCCAAATCGATGCATGACCTTGGTTTCAGGCTCGCCTTCGGGTTTCATGCCGGCAATCTTGATGATGGTCGCGGAGCATGCGCCAGTGGCGTGGGTCATGACGAGGCCTGACGCGACAAAGAGCACGGCGAGCAGCATGGAGAAGCGTTTCATTGAATCCTCCCGATGTTTGCTTGGTGTCCGCCGGACCCGAAGGCCGCGGAGCCGGCCAAGCGAGGAAAGAAAGGGACGGGGCGCGTCTTCCCGCAAGGGATGGACGCCGGAAACTTGGCAAAAGTATAGAGGGAGAGCATAGGGCCGTCAATCAAGGCCAGCAGGGCCGAGACGGCGGGAGTGCCCGCGTTGGGCGCATGCGTCCTGTTGTGAAGACGCCTTGCCCCTCGCGCTGCAGGGGACTCTGCCGGCATGCCGTTCTCTCGGCGGCTAGAGTGTCTTGCTGAGCATGTCCTTGAGGCGATCCATGTCGATGGGCTTGGCCAGATGCCCGTCCATGCCGGACTGCAGGGCTGCCTTGCGGTCTTCGTCGAAGGCGTTGGCCGTCATGGCCACGATGGTGACGGACGCCTTGTTCTGGTCGGCAAGGGAGCGGATGGCCCTGGTGGCGTCGTAGCCGTTCATGACAGGCATCTGCACGTCCATGAGCACGAGGTCGTATCGTCCCGCCTCGGCATTGTTCACCATCTCGACGGCCTCCTTGCCGTTGCATGCCGTTTCGACTTCGATGCCGTGCATTTCCATCATGGCAACGCCAATTTCGCGGTTGACCTCAATGTCGTCGACCAGCAGAACGCGCTTGCCCGCAAAGACGGAATCCCCAGCGGATGCAGTGTCCGCCTCTTCGGCGTGCTCTTCGTGCGAAAGGGCCTTGGCAATGGCCGCGCGGAGCTCGGAGGCGAAGACGGGTTCAGTGCAGAAGGCCCTGACGCCGGCTTCCTGAGCCTCTTCGCGTATGTCCTGCCAGTCGTAGGCCGTGACGATGATGATCGCAGGCTGCCGGACGCCGGCCTCTCTGGCCGCGGACGTCATGCCACGGGCTATCTCCAGGCCAGAGAGGTCGGGGATGACCATGCCGGAGATGCAGAGCTCGAAGGGCGCTCCCGCCTTGGCTGACTCCGCAAAGATTTTCACGGCCTGCCTGCCGGAAGTGGTGCTTTCGGGCCGTGCTCCCATGCCGGCGAGCGTTTCCTTGAGGGCTTCGCAGGCGTTGGGGTCGTCGTCCATAACGAGGACGGGCATGCCCTTGATTGCCTCGGGCACGGGGCAGGGGGCCTTGCTCTCTGCCACTGGGAAGCGGAAGTTCAGAATGAATTCCGTGCCCTTGCCCTTTTCCGTCGTCAGACTGATGGTGCCGCCCATGAGTTCCGTGAGGTTCTTCGTAATGGACATGCCGAGGCCCGTGCCCTGGATTCTGTCCACGTCGTCGGTGTTCTCGCGGGAGAAGGAGTCGAAGATATGCTCTGCGAACTCGGGGGACATGCCAAAGCCGTTGTCCTTGACGCTAATGGCATATTCCGCAAATTCGCCCTCCCGCCCCAGTTCGGTGATGTTGACGTCAATCTGTCCGCCGTCGGGAGTGTACTTGATGGCATTGGAGAGGAGATTGAGCAGAATCTGGTTCAGGCGCAGCTTGTCGCAGAGAACGTCTTCGTCGTATACGCGCTGGGCGTTGACATGGAGCTGATGCCCCTTGGCCACGATCTGCCCGATGATGATGGTGCGCAGGTCGTGCAGCATCTGCGGGATGCTCGTCGGGGCTGGATGGATTTCGATCTTGCCGCTTTCGATGCGGCTCATTTCAAGCACGTCGTTGAGCAGCGTCAGCAGATGGTTGCTCGAGAGCTTGATCTTGCGCAGGTAGTCGTGAAGGGCAATGACATCGCTCTTGGTCAGGGCGAGGTCGGTGAAGCCGATGATGGCGTTCATAGGCGTGCGGATGTCGTGAGAGACTTTGGAGAGGAACTCGCTCTTGGCACGGCTGACGTTCATCGCCTTGAATTTTTCCATCTCTGCCGCTCGCCGGCGGGAATGCATCTGGTTGTACACGGCGAACACCATGAGCAGGCAGAACACGATGAGCACGATCTGGAAGATGGAGTGCTTGATGAGGCGGTCGCCGAAGGTGCCCATGTGCTCTTCGATGAAGTCGTCTTCCTTTTTGATCAGGTAGGCCTGCGACAGCCGGGGGTTGTGCTTGATGATCATGAGCTCGTCGTAGAATTCCCGCACCTCGCGCAGCGTCTGCTTAGCGGAATCGTGGGCGGCCTGGCGCATCCACATGAGGGAGGAGGCGAGGATCATGAAGAGCATGGCGACCCAGACGAAGGTGGAGTGCCCGAAGCGCTCCTGCTTGTCCCGCCTGAAGACGGTGAGGTAGATGAGAAAGCCGAGAACGCCCCAGACGGAGAAGACGAAGTAGGATTCGGGGGAGAGCTGGGTGATCTTCCATATCGCCGGCAGGAAGGAGCACACGCTGAAGATGAGCGCGAGGATGAAGCCGACGATGCCCATGCAGGCGGGGATCCAGCGTTTCTCGTTGCGCGCCACGAGATAGGCGCATGCGGAGATGTAGGCGTAGGCTATGGTGGCGCACACGCTCGTTATGTCGACGATCCAGACGATGGCCGTGCGCCCGGCCAGCGGAACGATCAAGGCAATGCCGAGGAGGAGCAGGAGTGCGTTGAGGGGGATGCCCTGCTTTGTCTTGTGTGCCAGAAATGGCGCGAAGACGCCGTTTTCAGCGAGCGTGCAGGTGAGCCGGCTGGCAGCTGTGAGGAAGCCCAGCACGCCTGTTCCCAGAGCGCCGAGGACGGCGAGGGTCAGGACGGCTATGCCGGACTGCCCCAGATGGTTTTCCACGGCGTGCGGCACGGGCATGTCCGCCAGAACGGCTTCGCCACCGGCTTCGATGATCGAGGCGTAGTCGCCCCAGTCGACGAGATTGCGCAGGGGTGCCGCGGCGATGAGGTTGAGCAGGGCGTAGGCGAGGGCCGCGCAGACGATGGCTGCGACCATAATCGGGAAGAATCGCCTGCTTGTGCAGGTCGATTCACTAGACACTTGGCTGATGGCCTCGAAGCCGACGAAGGCCCACGGGGCGAGGGAAAGGAGGCTGAAAATCTGGAAATAGATGCTGTGCTGGGGCGCAAAGGGGTGGTCGCGCAGAATGCTGGCGCCGCAGTCCAGATTGACGTACATGGACGTGAAGATGCCACCGACGCCAAGCGCCAGCAGCAGGGCGAAGACCACGTTCAGCATGACGGCCAGCCGGGTGTTCAGCATGCACAGCCCTCCGAGCACTAGGGTGAACAGCGCCGAGGCCAGCGCCTCGCCCAGGAAGACCTGGTGGCCGAAGAGCGTGTAGTGGAATCCGAACTGCAGGATGTTGCCGAAAATATGCGATACCAGCAGGGGAACGGCTGTGGCGTTGGCCCAGATAATGGCCGCGTAGACGAGCCAGAGGAACCAGCCGCAAAGGAAGCCGTGGTCGTGCCCCAGCACGGACTTGACGTAGAAGAAGGTGCCGTCGCCGTCGGGATGGCTGCGCATCAGGCACTTGTAGTTATAGGCAATGACGATCATGGCGAGCGCGCCGATGGCCAGCATGCTGCTCGCGCCGATGGGGCCGGCTTTGGGGAGGAATACGTTGCCAGGCAGGACAAAGGCCCCCCAGCCGACGCAGCAGCCGAAGGACATGGCCCACAGCGCCAGGGAGGAGAAGCTTTTGTTCTGGTTGGTCTGGTGCTCTGCCATGGCAACCTCGCAGGAAAAAAAGACAACTGGCAAGCTCACGCAAAATAGCCCAAGTCCTTTGCCTGTGCAATGGTGGATTGTCGCCTGTGGCGGGGCTTGTCGTCCAGGGTCTTGGCCCTCTGCCCTCCGGACGAAAAAAGGCGGCGGTCCCGGAGGGCCGCCGCCTGGATAGGCCTAGATGGCTTCAGTCGCTACGCGTAGGAGACGAAGCACAGGATGGAGGCAACGATGCCGACCGGAATGGTGTAGAGCAGGAAGGGCCAGATGGTGAGGCGCAGGATCTGGCCTTCGCGGCCGATGAGGCCGAGAACGGCGCAGGCGGCAACGATGTTGTGGATGCAGATCATGTTGCCAGCGGCGCCGCCGGCGCCCTGGGCAGCCACGATGGCGATGGACTGCTTCACGTTGAAGCCGAGCTGCTGGGCGACATCCCACTGGAAGTTCGCGAACAGCATGTCGGACACGGTGTTGGAGCCGGTGATGAAGGCGCCAAGACCGCCGATGTAGGAGGCGACGGCAGGCCAGAGGTTCTTGAAGGCGTCAGCGCACACGGTGGCCATGGCCAGCGGCATGGACGGCAGCGCGGAGCCGTCGGGGCCGGCCGTGTTGGCGGCAGTGCCCTTGAAGATGGAAACGAGGGCAACGGCTGCGATCAGGGCGATGGTGGGGGCCACCATCTTCTTGAAGGTGGTGTTCCAGGCACCGGCAACCTTCTCGCCGCTCATGCCGTGCAGCAGAATGGTGAGCAGGGCAACGAGGATGAAGGGAACGGTGCCGGGCAGCCACAGCAGGTCAAAGAAGGCCTTGACGCCCTTCTCGCCCAGAATGTCGGCCATGCCCCAGTGGAGCAGGGGGTTCTTGAAGATGGCGAGAATGGTGGCCTTGGTGGAAGGCATCGCGGCGAGAACGCGGGTAAGAACGAGAATGATGCCGCAAAGAACATAGGGGAGCCACGCCATGAACTGGCTCATGTGTTCCTTGTATTCGGTCTTGTCAGAAGCCTGGATTTCGCCGCTCCACTCGGGCTTCCATTCAGACTGGGGAGCGAAGTTCCACACTTCCCTGGGGATGCAGACGCCAGCCTTGGCGAGGGAGATCAGCACGGCAAGGCCGACGATGCCGCCGACGAGGGAGGGAACTTCAGGACCGGCCAGCCACGCAACGAGGTAGTAGGGGACGGCGAAGCAGATGCCGGCGAGAATGCAGAAGGGCCAGGCCGCAAAGCCTTCGCCCCAGGACTTGTTCTTGCCGAAGAAGCGGGTCATGAAGCCAAGCATGAAGATGGGCAGGATGAAGATCATCGCGCCGTGCATCAGGGTGACGTTCTCGCCGATGATCTTGAAGAGCAGGTCGGGGTTGTCGGTGCCGAGAGCCTTCATGCCGATGTCCTTCAGGCTGGCAAAGCCCATGATGACGGGCGTGCCGACGGCGCCGAAGGTGACGGGGAAGGAGTTGAAGCACAGGCAGATGACGGCCGCGCAGAGGGGCGGGAAGCCGAGGCCCATGAGCAGGGGAGCAGCCAGGGCTGCCGGAGTGCCGAAGCCGGCGGCGCCTTCAATGAAGGCCGCGAACATGTAGCCGATGATGATGGCCTGCACGCGGCGGTCGGGGCTGATTTTCGTCATGCCGGCCTGGATGGTCTCCATGGCGCCGCTGTAGGTCAGGGTGTAGTAAATGAGAATGGCACCGAAAACGATGATCAGAACGCCGATGGCATTAATGACGCCTTCGATGAAAAGGGCGCCAATGCGCAGGCCAGACAGGTGCCAGACGCTCATGGCGAGCACGGCGCCGGTCAGGAAGGCCAGCGGCATGGCGCGCGTGGAGGGCCAGCGCAGCGGAACCATCAGAATCAGTGCCACAAGAATGGGCATGATTGCAAAAAAAGCTAAAAGGCCAGTACTCATAAGACATCCTCTCTTTGAATGAACTGAAGCATCCTGCCGACCGGCAACGGGGGTCGCGGGCCGGCGTCTCCCAAAATCCGTCCTGCCTGCCGCTCCCTGCCCATCCTCATGGAAGGGAGCGGATTTATTCATTGATTTAGGGCTGAGACACCTTTCGCCGCAAACTACCATAAAGCCCGAAAAAGTAAACACTCTTCCAGCCTCCGCGCGGTCGCCGGCTGGCGGAAAGGTTGGCTGACCAAACAGTTTCTGGACACATTCCGCGCCCTTGTCGCGCGCCTGCCGGGAAAGCAGGAAGCGGAAAATATTTTTGCCTGCACGGAGGCTGGATGTCTTGACAGAGAGGGACTGGCCTCATCCCCGGCACGCTCCTGCCGAGCTTTGCTCCGTCTCCCCCTGGTGTCTCTGCCTGCCCATGTGCCTCGTGTCTGAAGCTGCCTGGCGCAGGCAAGTGCAGATAGCCGGGAAATTGTCCTCAGCCTGGCTTGACCGGCTGCCCTTGGGAGGTGCTGAAAGCGGGGAAGGCACAGCATGGCCATGTTCCAACTGGCAAAGGTTTTTGCAAATGAGAATCAATTGTGATAAGCAGAGGTTGCAGCACGCCTCCAGGTGCCTGCAGACTGCTCTGCCCAAGGATTCAGCGCCATGCCCGAACTGCCCGAAGTGGAAACCGTTGTCCGCACCCTGCGTCCGCACGTCCAGGGGCGGACTCTGCTTTGCGCGCGCGAGCTCAAGCCCTGCGTGCTCAAGGGCGGCCGTCCCCTTGCCAGCCTCGAGGGCGCGGCGGTCTCCGGCGTGCGGCGCAGGGGCAAGCTGGCGCTGGTGGAGCTTGCCAGAGGGGAGGAGCGCCTCTTTCTCGCCGTCCATCTGCGCATGACAGGCAGCCTCCTCGCCCGCAAAGGCCTTGCCGCTGCCACGCCCAAGGCCCTTGAAGCCCTGGCGGGATCCCGCACCCGGGCCGTCTTCGGCTTTGCCAGCGGCAATTCCTGGCCCTGCACGACGGTCGTGCGCTTCGACGACGTGCGCACCTTTGGGCACATCCTGGCCGGCGGGGAGCGGGAGCTGGCTGCCTGGCCCTTCTGGCGGACGCTGGGCCCGGAGCCCCTTGAGATGGACGCGGAGGCCTTCCGCGCCGCCGTGAGGGGCAGACGCCGCATCAAGGCTCTGCTGCTGGACCAGAAGGCCATTGCCGGCATTGGCAACATCTACGCCGACGAATCGCTCTTTGCTGCCGGCATCCATCCGGAGACGCCGGCGGACAGCCTCTGCGTGGAAGCGAAGGACCGGCTCTTCCGAAGCCTCCGGCAGGTGCTGGAGCGGGCAGTTGCCGAATGCGGGAGCTCCATCAGCGACTACCGCGACGCCGACGGCAATCCGGGGGCCTTCCAGAACAGCTTTGCCGTGTACGGCCGGGCTGGCAAGGCCTGCCTGGCGTGCGGGCGTTCCCTGGTCCGGATCAGGGTGGCGGGGCGAAGCAGCGTGATCTGTCCGCACTGCCAGCGCAAACCGCGGACAAGGCGCTAGGAAAGCGCCTCCGCATAGGATATTTTGGCTACAGATAGATGAATGCACAAGCCCTCAGCGCAACCCGCGGAGGGCGACCCGGCCAGGTGGCCCAAGGAGCAGGCATGCAGCAGGCAAGAACAACGCAGACACGGATGACGCGCCAGCGCGCCGTTATTCTTGAGGAGCTCAGGAAGCTGACATCCCATCCCACGGCTGACGAGCTCTTCACCCTCGTGCGTGCCAGACTCCCCCGCATCAGCCTCGGCACCGTCTACCGCAACCTCGACTTTCTGGCCGACACCGGCCAGATCCTCCGCCTTGAAGTTTCGGGCTACACCAAGCGCTACGACGGCAACCTCATGCCCCACCAGCATGTGCGCTGCACCGTCTGCGGCCGGGTGGCGGACGTCTTTCCCCCGCTTCCCGCGCCCAGTCCCGCAGGCGTCTTCGTTCCCGGCTTTGCGCGCATTCTGAGCGCCAGGATCGAGTTCGACGGCATCTGCGCGGAATGCGCCGCCAAGGGCCACGGGGCGTCCCGCGGCGCCTGGGAGTGGCTGCCCGACCCCCAGGCAGAACAAGCAAGCCAATTCAAGGAGTCTTGGCCATGTCTGAAATGAAGGACCAGTGGCGCTGTCCCACGACCAACTGCGGCTATGTCTATGATCCTGACCGCGGCGACCGCAAGGGGAAGATCCCCAAGGGCACCAAGTGGGAGGATCTCCCCGACGACTGGAAGTGCCCCGTTTGCGGCGCGACCAAGAAGAAGTTCCAGAACGTGGCGGAGCTCATGGCCCAGCAGGGCTAGCCGCGCTTTGCCGACCCCCCTGTTCAGCTGGCCGTCCGGCGCGCCGGGCGGCCAGCGCACAGCCCCCTGCCCCTACGGCCTGTGCGGCGTGCGGGCGAGGGGGGCGTAGCTTGCCTGGCAGGCCCGGAGCAGATCGTCAGGCGCCAGCTTGAGCTGGACGCCGCGCTGTCCTGCGGACACGTAGATTTCGTCCCAGAGCATGGCGCTTTCATCGATGAAGACGGGATAGGCCTTCTTCGCCCCCAGCGGGGAGCAGCCGCCGCGCAGATAGCCCGTGAGCGGCTGGACCTCCTTGAGCTGCACCATCTCGGCGTGCTTGTTGCCCGAAGCCTGCGCCAGGGCCTTGAGGTCGAGCTCGGCGCTTCCCGGCAGGCAGGCCATGAGGACGCCCGTCCTGTCGCCCCGGGCCACGAGGGTCTTGAAGACCTGCTCGGGGTCGGCGCCTATCTTGCGGGCCATGGCCACGGCGGAGAGATCGGAGAGGTCCACTTCGCTTTCGTGGATGGTGTAGGGTATGCCGAGTTCGTCCAGCATGCGGGCCGCATTGGTCTTGGCGGCTGCCTTTGCGCGTGCCATGGCCTGATTCCTCCTGCGCCTTGGCCTGTGCCTGCCGCTGCCGGCGGCCAGGCCCCTAGTTCTGGTTCCAGATGTTCCCGAGGCTCGTTGCCAGCTCCGCCTCTTCCTGCGCCTTCAGGCGCAAGAGCCTAGGGAGCAGCGTTTCCTTGACGGCCGCTTCGAGCTCGGCAACGCTTCCCCTGTTCTCCACGACCATATCGCAGGCAGCCATCTTCCTCTCTTCGGGCCACTGCCAGCCTTCGATGGCTCTGGCCTTGTCCCGGCTCCAGCCCCTGCTGCCGGCAAGACGGGCCTCCCGCGCCTCCAGCCCTGCCCGGACGCCGACGGCGAGGGGCGCCGGCGTGAAGGCGCCCTTGTGCCAGCCGCATTCGAAGTAGAGCGGAATCTCGGCCAGCGCCCTCGGCCAGTCCTCGCGGAGCGCTCTGGCGAAGAAGTCCTGGATGTCGCCCTTGACCATGGCGTGGGCGATTCTTTCCGTCTCTGCGCGCAGATCGGGGCTTTGCCCGAAGGCCTGCATGAGGGTCTCGCGCGAGACGGCGCCGTCGCTGCCAAGGATGCCGGGGCCAAGGCGCTGGCACAGCCAGGAGGCGAGCTCCCCGCCCTTGGCGTAGTAGCCGGCAACGAGCTCGTCGGCGCTGATGCCAGGGATGCCGAGGCCTCGGAGAAAGCCTGCCAGCGTGGACTTGCCGGAGCCGGGGTTGCCCGTGATCACGAGGCACTGGGGGCGCCTTCCCCTGGCCAGGCAGGTCTCCTGGAAGTCCGGGGGCGGGACGCAGGCAAAGGCGAGCTCCTTGCCTGTTTCGGGATGCCGGAAGGCAAGCCGCCAGGCGTGGAGCATCTGCCGCGGCGCCATGGCGGCAATGCCCGCAGGGGCGTAGAGGGCGTCGCCGAGCAGGGGATGCCCTATGCTCGCCATGTGGACGCGGATCTGGTGGGTGCGTCCCGTGAGGATGCGCACGGCCGCCAGGCTGGCCGAGCCGTCGGGGCTGGTCCAAAGACAGCGCCAGCGCGTATGGGCGCTCCGTCCGCCCTGGGATTCCGGAACGAGGGCCATGCGCACCCTGCTTTGGGGATCGCGGCCGAGGGGCTCGTCGACGGCGCCTTCCCCGGGCAGCCTTCCCGCAACGAGGGCGAGGTACTCCTTGCGCACGCGCCGCTCGGCAAAGGCCTGGCTGAGGGCAAGCCGCGCCTTCTCGCTGAGGGCGCAGCATAGAAGGCCCGAGGTGTCCTTGTCGATGCGGTGCACGATGCCTGGCCGCAGGCCCTCCATGGCCAGAATCTGGGGAAAGCGGAAGGCGAGTCGCTGCACCAGCGTGCCCGAGGGGCAGGAGGGGCAGGGGTGCACCGTGAGGCCTGCGGGCTTGGCAACGACGCAGAGGGCGCCGTCGCTGTAGCGCAGGTCGATTTCGCCTTCCTCTGGGGCAAGCGTGCCGGCATCCCGGCCGGGGCCGGGGGCAAATTCGATGCGGGCGCCCTGGCGGACCTTGGCCGAAGGCGAGTCCTGCGGCCTGCCGTCCACAAGGCAGCGCCCCTCCCTGACGGCCTTTTTCACCGCTTCGCGCGACCATGCGCCGGCAAGGGCGGGATTGGCATCCAGCGCCCGCACGAGCGTCTGGTCGAGGCGCTTGCCCGCATCGGCAGGGCCAGCCGCAAAGGCGAGGAGGGCTTCGCCTGCGGCCGGCGCCAGGCTAGCCAGCCCGCTATCGGGTTCGCCCTCCAGATCGCCGTCGAGGTCGCTTTCCGCAGTGCAGGAAGCGGCCGTCCGGTCTGGCACCCCGCAGGCTGGCGAGGGCCGGCTAGTTGACGGCATTGCCAAGGATAGTGACGGTGTGCATGCGGTCGCCGATGGTTCTGCCATCGTGGAGGTCAGGCAGCTCTCTGCCGGGGGTGATGGACGTGACGACGACGCGCCCAATCACGAGGCGCTGGTCCTCGCCCTTGGGTTCGTCCACGTGCACGCCCCAGTAGTCGTGGAGTATGGCGGGCCTGTTGTTGCACGTGCCCACGTAGAGCATGATGTGGCCGTTCATGCCGACGAGCGAGGCGAAGGGCACGCCGCTGCGCATGATGGTCGCCTCCTTTTCGGCAACGCTCATGCCGGCAAGGGAGATGGGATAGCCTGTGCGCGCCTGGGCCCTGGAGTTGCGGGGCAGCCAGATGCCGTAGGGCGTCATGAGGTCGCGGGTCATGGCCGAGCAGTCCCTGAGGCCGAGCATGCCGCCCCAGCCGTAGGGCTGGCCGATGAGCTGGTTGCCGAGGGCCGCGACGCTGGCAGGCGTCATGACGATAGGCCAGGGGGAGACGTCCGCACAGGAGACCGAGCGCACGGCGGCCGTGCCGTTGGCGCCCCGCACCGGCATGTAGACCGTGCCTGCCGAGGGCAGGGGCAGCACCGTGCCTATGCCGGCGCTTTCGCCGAGCAGGCTGGTGTGCTCCTTCGTGATGCAGCCAAGGCGCGCCCCCTTCCACTGGGCGACGAAGTCGGCCCCGACGGGAGCGATGTCTGCGGACTGCATCCAGCCGCTGACCAGCGGCGTCTCCACGAAGAGCCACCTGCCGTCGAGGGAGCGGTGGCAGATGTAGACCGGCATGCCCATGGGCAGGAGGGAGTACTGGAAGTAGTCGAAGGGATCCTTGCGCGCGTCGGGCGTGGGATGGACGAAGCGGGGCGTTGCCGTCGGCATCTCGCGCAGGTTGGCAGCCCTGAGGGTGATGCCGGGCTGGCAGGCGTTGGGCCAGGAGGCCATGTTCGCGTTGGAGCGCATGGCTGCCCACTCCTCCTCGGTCCACCGGCGCTGTCCGTCCTTCCAGCCCCGCGCCTTGGCGTTGAGGAGCGTGGAGGCTTCCTTCTTGCCCACTGACGGCTTTTCCATGCGCCAGGGGCCGAAGAAGAGGCTTTGCCAGCGGGAGGCCTGGGAGGCCTGGGTCGAGGGCGACATGAGCGGCTTGCGGCTGCCGCTGGCGTAGCGGTTGAGATCCTGCGGGAATTCACGCAGATCGGCTATCTCGCCGGAGGCCGTCGGGACGGGGCGGGCCTGTTTCTTGCCGGAGCAGGATGCCAAGAGGGCGATGGCGAGGACGAGGCAGAGGAGGTGCAGGACGCAGGCATGCCTGGACATGGGGAGGGTTCTCCTGGTTGCGGGTTGCAGGCCGGAAGGCTCCTGCGGACAGGGCCCGGGCCCAAAAAGGCGGGTGCGATGCTAGTCCAATGCCTGCGCTTAGGCAATGGCGACGCGCATCTTCTGCAGGAAGCCTGCAGGACGGTAGCTTTCCTTGGCGTGGCGCAGGCCTTCCTCGTCCAGATCCTGGGCGCGGTTGATCCAGCGCACGCCGGCGCATTCGCGCTGGGCAAAGGTCTGGTTGATCACCTGGTAGATGCCCTTGATGCTGGCCAGCCCCTTTTCGTAGTGCACGCCCATGGTGTCGCGGTCGAGGCGCTCGCCCAGGGCGAAGGCTGCGATGCCGCCGTCCACGTAGAGCGAGCCGCCGCAGAGGTTGCGGAAGGCCGAGCAGTGGGCCAGCACCTGGTTGATGGCGCCGTTTTCCGCTGCCAGCGAGGGAGAGCCTTCGCAGTCGTGCCACTGGCACCACTCGTCCTGCAGCGCCAGGCAGTCCTCCACCATCTTGGCGTCCATGGGGCGGTAGTCGGGGGCGCCGTAGGCCTTGACGAAGGCGCTCACGTGGTTCTTCTTCTTGTGGAAGCGGTTGCCGGGAAGCGTTGCCAGCTCCGTCGCCAGGTAGAGGTATTCCCACTGGCCGCGGTCGGGTTCGGCGCAGATGCGCGAGCCCAGCCGCTCCTGCCACAGGGCTGCCAGCTCGTCGGGCACGCGGATGAACTCCATGCCGGGCTCGAGGAGGCGCTTCCAGTCGGCGCCGGCCCAGTCGCCAAGGGGTGCCCAGAGCACCGTGCCGCAGGGGATGGTCTGGCGTATCCAGCACAGATCTTCCTCAAAGCACCATTCGAGGCCGTAGTGCTCCTGCCAGCCCCAGAGGTTGACGGGGCTGTAGTCTATGGAGTGGAGGGGGCAGAGCTCCCAGAGGCGGTAGTATTCGTCGAGGCCGTCCAGAGAGACGGGAGTGAAGTTGAAGTGCATCGTCCTTCCTTGCAGGGTAGGTGTGGAGGGGGCAGGCGCGCGCCGCGCCGGGACGGACTGGTCCGCAGGGACCGAAGATAAGTCGCAGGAGCGTTTTGTCACCCCCTGGCGCCGGAGGCAGGCCAGGCGGGAGGGCCGCCGTCAGCCGTCGCCCCGGCGGTGGGAGCGCATGGCGCAGTTCTGCCAGTGTCTGGACTGGAGCACCCGGCACATGGCCAGCGACTGGACTATCTGGGAGACGAGCATGGCGCAGAAGACGCCCGAGGCGTCCTGCCAGAGCACGTGTCCCAGCCACCAGCCGAGAGGGATGCGCAGTCCCCAGAAGGTGGTTCCGAAGGTGAGCAGGTTGTAGCGCGTGGCGCCGGCGCCGACCATGACCCCGCCGAGCACCGTGGAGGCGATGGAAAAGGGCGTGGAGGCGAGGTTCCAGGAGAGGTAGGAAACGATGCAGTCCCGGGTGGGCGCATCGTCCGAGAGGAAGGCCGCCAGCTCCGGCCGGAAGGGCCACATGGCCAGGGCCACCAGCGACATGACGGTCGCGGCGATCTTGATCAGCGTCCAGGAGACCCGCATGGCGTCCTCCCTGCGCCCTGCGCCGAGGCAGTTGCCGACCATCACGGCCGCCGTCGTGTGGAAGGCCATGCCGGGCAGGAAGAGGATGGACTCGATGCGCAGGCCGGCCGTGAGGCCGGCGAGCGAGGCGACCCGGTTGAAGGGCAGCGTGGAGACCAGGACAAAGAGCACGAAGTAGCCGGAGTGCCAGACCAGAGAGGCGATGCAGGCGGGGCCTGCCACCTTGAGCAGGTAGGGGACGCCGCGCTTCAGCCAGGCCTTGCGCGGAATGCGGCGCCGGGCAAGGAAGCCCAGGCGCCAGAGCAGGAGGCAGTTGGCGACGGCGCCTGCGGAGTTGGCCGCAACCCCTGCCCAGGCAATGCCCTCGAGGCCGATGCCGGGCAGGCCGAGGTAGCCGAGTCCCAAGCCTATGCACAGCCAGGCGTGCAGCAGCATGATGCCGGCAGCCGTTGCCAGCGGGGGGACGACGCGCCGCGTTGCCCGGAAGATGACGCAGGTGGCGTCGTAGACGTAGGACAGGGGAAGGCCTGCCATCATGATCCGCCAGATCTGGCTGGCCGCGGGGCGGGCCTCCTCCGGCAGGCCCACGGCGCCGGCCAGATGATCGGCGAAAAGCCAGCCCGGCACGGCCAGCAGCATGCCCAGCAGGAAGCTCAGCGCCACCGTGGTCGAGACGTAGAAGCCGGCCCTGCGCTCGTTCCTGTCGCCGAGGGCCTGGCTGATGGCGGCCGTGGCGCCCGAGGAGAGCCCCATGCACAGGATGGAGAGGAAGATGAAGCACTGGGCCGCCATGCCGAAGGCCGCCTGCACCTCCGCAGCAATCCGCCCCGCCGTCCACACGGGCGTGAACGACATGATGAAGACGCAATACATCATGAGCGTCTGGGGCCAGGCGAGGCGCCAGATGGCCCGGGGGGAGACGGAGAGGTCGACTGCCGGCATGGTTCGGTCTGGGATGCTGGCTGGGGAGCGCGGGCCGGCCGGCTAGCAGAGGGCCGCCGCCAGGTCTTCGAAGGTTTCGCGCCTGCGGATGAGCTGGAGCGTGCCGTCCTCGCGGATCAGCACTTCGGCGGGGCGCAGGCGCTGGTTGTAGGTGGAGGCCATGGCGTAGCCGTAGGCGCCGGCATCGAGCACGCCCAGAATGTCGCCCTCCTTGATTTCGGGCAGGAGGCGCTTCTTGGCAAGCACGTCGCCGGACTCGCAGATGTTGCCCGTCACGGTCTGCTCCATGAGGGGGCGATCCTCCTGGCGCTCCGCGTAGATTTCGAAGTCGTGGTAGGAGCCGTACATGGCGGGGCGCACCAGGACGCTGAAGCCGACGTTCGTGCCGGCGTAGCGGTTCTCGCCGTTGTTCTTGACCGCCTCGACGCGGCCGAGCAGGATGCCCGACTCGGCGACGACGTAGCGGCCGGGCTCCACGAGGAAGCGGCCGCGGTAGCCGGTTTCCTGGCGGTAGGCTTCGCACTGGCGGGCCAGGTCTTCGCCCAGGGCCTTGAGGTCGAGACGGGCCTCGCCGTCGTATTTGCGGTAGGGGATGCCGAAGCCTCCGCCGAAGTCGAGGATCTCGATCTGGTCTCTGAGCTTGCGGGGGAAGGCCTTGACGCAGGCGAGCAGGATGCCTGCGGCCTTGAGGTAGCCGTCGGGCTGCATGAACAGGGAGCCGATGTGCTGGTTCACGCCGCGCAGGCGCAGGCCGTGCTTTTCGAGCAGGGCGAAGGCCTCGCCGAGCAGCTCCGGCGAGATGGCGAACTTGGTTTCCTTGCCGGCGGTGATCACCTTGTCGCTGTGGCCTTCGCCAATGCCCGGATTGATGCGGATCATGACGTCGCCGCCCGGATTGAGGGAGCCGTAGAGTTCAAGCTGTGCCAGGGAGTCGACGCTGACGGTGAGATGGCGGGCTATGGCGCTGCGCATCTCCTCGGGGTCGATGTTGTTGGAGATGTAGAGGATCTTGTCCGGACCGAAGCCCGCAAGTTCGTCCATGTAGAGCTCGCCCGGACTCATGGCGTCCACGGTGAGGCCCTCCTCGCGGCAGACGGCGAGGATGGCCGGGTTGGTGTTGGCCTTGACGGAGTAGTTCACGCCGAAGCCCTCCACCGGACACATGGCCATAAGCTCACGGCAGCGGGCGCGGAGCACCGCCTCGCTGTAGACGTAGAGGGGCGTGCCGTAGCGCTCGGCCAGGGACCTGGCGGACCAGCCCCTGTAGAAGTTGATGTCGTCCGTGTAGGACGAGCGGATGTCGGACATGGGTGCACCTCGCTGGCGTTGAAGTCGCCTGCCTTCAGAGACAGGGAAAAAGTATTATGCGTGGCGAGGCTTCGCTCTGTCAAGACTTTGGTTTTGCAGGAAAAAAGCTGCATCCAAAGGCCTCCGGGAAGCGTGGCGGGAGGCGTTGCGCCAGACGCGCGCAGGGGTGTTTTGCCGCGGGCCTTCTCCCCCCGGATTCAGGCAGGATCCGGTCGCGCGGCCTGCTTGCCTCAGCCTGTAATTTCGGGTATGGACGAGGGCTATTCCCAATGCCGGGGCGCTGACCCTGAGGCCCCTCCGGGCCCTTGTGCGAGGCCCCTTTCCCCAGCGAACGCCAACCGGGCGGAAGGGCCCTCCTTCCCCCATGGAGACCAGAGCATGAGTGATCTGATGAACAGCGAAGCCGTGAAGAAGGGCATCAAGGAGATGCAGGACAGGGACATGGCCGAGGCCATGGAAGAGAACAGGCGCATCGCCTCCGGCATCGAGAACGGCGACACGGTGAAGGTCCACTACGTCGGCACCTTCCCTGACGGAACGCAGTTCGACTCCTCCCGCCAGGAGGGGCGCGAGCCCCTCGAGTTCACGGTCGGCAGGCACAGCATGATTCCCGGCTTCGAGAACGCCGTGAAGGGCCATGCCGCAGGCGACCGCTTCACCGTGGAGATCCCCTGCGACCAGGCCTACGGCCCGGTGGACAAGAATCTCATCTTCACGGTGCCGAGGGAGCAGGTGCCGGACAGCATCCCCTGCGTGGTGGGCACCCCCATCCAGCTTTCCAACGAGCAGGGCACCATGTACGCCGTGATTTCCGAGGTCGATGCCGTCGAGCTCACCCTCGACGCCAACAACCCCATGGCCGGCAAGGACCTCGTCTTCGACATCGAAATTCTCTCCGTCAACTAAGCAGCCCTTCCGGCTGATCAGGAAGCACCATGAGCACCAGCAGCGCCCGCCTCAGCGCCATCCAGGCGGTCACGACCTACAAGCCCCAGCCTTCGGCCTTCAACTTCCACGAAACGCGGCCCATGGACATCTACGGCTGCAACGTCTTCAACGACAAGGTCATGCGCGAGCGCCTGCCCAAGCAGGTCTACCGCTCCCTGCAGAAGACCATACGCTACGGCGAGACCATGGACCCGGCCATTGCCGACACGGTGGCCGCGGTCATGAAGGACTGGGCCATTGAGAAGGGCGCCACGCACTACACCCACATCTTCTATCCCCTCACCGGCCAGACGGCGGAGAAGCACGACAGCTTCTTCACCCCGGACGGCAACGGCGGCGTGATCGCCGAGTTTTCCGGCTCCATGCTCATCCGCGGCGAGGCCGACGGCTCCTCCTTCCCCTCGGGCGGCCTGCGCTCCACCTTCGAGGCCAGGGGCTACACCGCCTGGGACGTGACCTCGCCGGCCTACGTGCAGGAGAACCCCAACGGCGTCTTCCTCTGCATCCCCACCATGTTCCTCTCCTGGACGGGCGTGGCGCTCGACAAGAAGACGCCCATGATCCGCTCCGGCCAGGCCCTCAACCGCCAGGCCAGCCGCGTGCTCAAGCTCTTCGGCATCGAGACGGATCTGCCGGTCGTGGCCTATGCCGGCCTCGAGCAGGAATACTTCCTGATCGACAACAATTTCAACTTCGCCCGCAGCGACCTCATGGTCACGGGCCGCACCCTCTTCGGTGCGCGCCCTGCCAAGGGCCAGGAGTTCAGCGACCAGTACTTCGGCGTCATCCCCCAGCGCGTGCTCTCCTTCATGATGGAGGTCGAGCGCGAGCTCTACAAGCTCGCCGTGCCGGTGCAGACCCGCCACAACGAGGTCGCGCCGAGCCAGTACGAAATCGCCCCCCTCTTCGAGGCCGCCAACCTCGCCGTGGACCACAACCACCAGATCATGTCCACGCTGCGCAATACGGCCAAGCACTACGGCCTCAAGTGCCTGCTGCACGAGAAGCCCTTCAGCTGCATCAACGGCTCGGGCAAGCATGTCAACTACTCCATAGGCAATGCCGATCTCGGCACCCTCTTCGATCCCGGCGACACCCCGCAGTCCAACGCCAAGTTCCTGGTCTTCTGCTGCGCCATGATCCGCTCCGTGCACAAGTACGGCGGGCTTCTGCGCGCCACCGTGGCCTCGGCCAGCAACGACCACCGTCTGGGCGCCAACGAGGCGCCGCCGGCCATCATGTCCATCTTCCTCGGCGATCAGCTCACCAGCGTCTTCGAGGCCTACCGCTCCGGCCATCTGGAGCATGCCGGGCAGGGCGCGAAGAAGCGCGTCATGAAGATAGGCGTCGACACCCTGCCTCCGCTGCCCACGGATCCCGGCGACCGCAACCGCACGAGCCCCGTGGCCTTCGTCGGCAACCGCTTCGAGTTCAGGGCCCTCGGGTCCTCGCAGTCGGCAGCCGACTCCATCACGGCCCTCAACGCCATGATGGCCGACTCCCTCGGCTTTGCAGCCGACTGGCTGGAGCGCGAGACGGCGGCCGGCAAGAGCTTCAACGACGCCGTGCAGAGCTTCGTGTGCCACTGCATCGAAGAGCACAGCGCCGTCATCTTCAACGGCGACGGCTACTCCGACGTCTGGCACAAGGAGGCGGTGCGCCGGGGACTGCCCAATCTGCGCAACACCCCCGAAGCCATTCCCGAGCTCGTCAAGCCCGAAGTCATGGAGCTCTACGAGCGCCTGCACATCATGAACAGCGCCGAGCTCAAGGCCAGGGAGGAGATCTATCTGGAGCAGTACTGCAAGACCATACGCACCGAGGCCACCATCGCCGTGCGCATGGCGCGCACCGTCGTCTTCCCGGCCGCCGTGCGCTGGCAGCGCGAGCTTGCCCAGACCGCCCAGGCCATGCAGGCCATAGGCAAGGACGTGCGCACCGCCTCCCTCGACGCCGTGACCAATGATCTGCGCCTGCTCCAGGACCAGACGGCCAAGCTCGAGGAGACCTGCGCCAAGGCCGAGCGCGTCCAGGACAGCCTCAAGCAAGCCCGCCGCTACTGCGAGGAGGTCCTGCCGGTGCTCGGGCTCCTGCGCGCCGTGGCCGACCGCATCGAGTGCGAGGTGCCGGCCGACCTCTGGCCCCTGCCAAACTATCAGGAAATCCTCTTCTGCAAGTAGCAGCCCTTTCCCGACTTCCCTTAGAAGGAGAATGCGTTTATGGCGCAAGTACAGAATACGCCGCTGACGGCGGATCCCTCCCTCCTCCGCGACATCGAGTCCGAGGTGACGCAGGAGACCCGTCCGCTTCTGCAGTTCATCGTGAACAATGCCAAGCTCATCATCGGCGTTGTCGTGGGCCTGCTCGCGGCCCTTGCCGTGGCCGGCGCTTGGCGCTGGCACACGCAGAGCCAGCAGGAGGCGCTGCAGGGCGAGCTTGGCCAGATTATGCACCAGCGGCCCGCGCCGGAGCAGCTGGACACCCTTGAAAAGCTCGCCAAGGACGCGCCGGCGAGGCTGCAGGCCACCGTCTACGCCGTCGAGGCCCAGAGCGCCCTGGCCCAGCAGAACTACGCCAAGGCCGCCGAGGCCTACGGCAGGGTGGCCCGCTCCCTGGCCGACATGCCCCTGGGCGTGCTCGGCTCGGTCAACGAAGCCGGCTCGCTCTTCGCGGCCGGCAAGTTCGACGAGGGGCTGAAGATTCTCGAGCCCATCGCGGCCAAGCTGCCCAAGGAGGCCTCGATGCAGGTGCGCGCCATGCTGGGCGAAGCCGCCGCCAAGGCCGGCAAGGCCGATCTGGCAGCCTCCGCCTTCGAGCAGGTGGCGGTCCAGTCCGAAGGGCTCATGGCCGACTACTACCGCGCCCGCGCGAAGGAGGTGCGGATGCTCAAGCAGGCCGAAGAGCCCGCTCCCGCTCCCGCCAGTCCTGCCCCCAAGGCCCAGTAGATTCAGCATCTGAACCGTAGCCGGTTCTCCCGCAGGGGGAACCGTTTTTTTTCAGGCATCATGTCGCCGGGCCCAGCCCCGGCACGGAGGTTTTTCTATGAGCGCAAATCCCCTCCTTGAGGGCAAACAGGGCGAGCGGCACCTTCTGCTCAGCAACGAGGCCATCGTGCGCGGCGCCCTCGAGGCCGGCGTCCACGTTGTCACCTGCTACCCGGGCACCCCGTCCTCCGAGGTGCCGGACACCTTCTACAAGATAGGGGGCGCAGGCACGCGCTACTACATGCAGTACTCGGTGAACGAGAAGGTGGCCATGGAAGTGGCCTGCGGCGCGGCCCTGTCCGGCGCCATGGCCCTCGTCACCATGAAGCACGTGGGCCTCAACGTGGCAGCCGATCCCCTCTTCACCACGGCCTACACCGGCCTGCCCGGCGGCCTCGTGGTGCTCTCCGCCGACGATCCCGGCTTCCACTCTTCCCAGAACGAGCAGGACAACCGCAACTACGCCAGGGCTGCGTCCCTGCCCTGCTTCGAGCCCGCCACGGCCCAGGAAGCCAAGGACATGACCAAAGAGGCCTTCCGCGTCGCCCGCGAGCTCGAGCAGCCCGTGCTCCTGCGCACCACCACCCGCGTCAGCCACATGCGCGGCGCCGTGGTCTTCGGCGCGCTTCCCGACGCCGAGCAGCCCAAGGTTCCCTTCGAGCGCAACCCCAGGCGCTTCGTCCCCGTGCCCGCCGTTTCCCGCCTGCGCCACATCGCGCTGGAGCAGCAGATGGCCAAGGCCCAGGCCATTTCCGAGGCCAGCCCCTACAACAGGGTCACCGTGCCCGCCTCCTGTCCGGCCGACGGCGTCATCGTCTCCGGCGCCTCGCGCAACTACCTTGCCGACGCCCTCATGGCCGAAGGCTGGGAAGAGAAGGTGCGCGTGCTCGAGCTCGGCATGACCTGGCCCCTGCCCGACGAGAAGATTGCCGCCTTCCTGAAGGACTGCCGGCGCGTCCTCGTGCTCGAGGAAAACGATCCCCTCCTCGAGACCTACGTGCGCGCCCTGGCCCAGAAGCGCGGGATTGCCTGCGAGATCGCCGGCAAGGGCGGCGTGCTGACCATCCAGAACGAGTATTCCACCACCCTGCTGCGCCAGGCCCTGGCAGCCTGGTTCGGCGGCTCCTGCGAGGTGGCCGTCAACGAGCCCGAACCCAATCTCCCCGGCCGTCCGCCGAACCTCTGCGCCGGCTGCTCCCACAGGGCCGTGTTCTATGCAGCCCGCCAGGTCTTCGGCGACGACGTCTACTACTCGAGCGACATCGGCTGCTACACCCTCGGCATGCTGCCGCCGCTGCGCTGCGCCGACTTCCTCTTCTGCATGGGCTCCTCGGTCTCCGGCGGCTCCGGCTTTGCCATCGGCTCCGGCAAGACCGTGGTCGGCTTCATCGGCGACTCCACCTTCTTCCACTCCGGCATGACGGGCCTGGCCAACGCCGTCTTCAACAAGGTCGACATCATCGTCGTCATCCTCGACAACGGCACCACAGCCATGACCGGCCATCAGCCCAACCCCGGCATGCGCCAGGACATGCTCGGCGACCTCTGCGCCCACCTCGACATCGAGTCCATCGTCAGGGGCTTCGGCGTCGAGCAGATCAAGAAGGTCAAGGCCTTCAGCCTGAAGAGCGTGGTCAAGGCCTTCGAGGAGTTCAAGGGCATGAAGGGCGTGCGCGTGCTCATCTCCGAAGAGCCCTGCGCCCTCTACGCCCGCAGGCGTCTCAAGATGGGCATGGAGCGCTATGCCGTGGTCTCCCAGCAGGGCGACGACGCGAAGCGCTGCTTCGAGACCTTCGCGTGTCCCGCCTTCTGCCGCAGGAACGGCGAATACGCCGTGGACGACACCCTGTGCACGGGCTGCGGCATGTGCCTGCAGATCGCGCCCAAGGCCTTCAAACTCGTGAAGCGTGGATAAGGGAGGCTCGACATGGAAACCCAGAACAAGATCCGCATCTACTTCACTGGCGTCGGCGGCCAGGGCTCCCTCACGGCCACCTCGCTGCTCGCCCGCACCGCCCTCCATGCCGGCCTCGATGTCGTGGCCGGCGAGGTGCACGGCATGGCCCAGCGCGGCGGCGTCGTGCAGTCCGTCCTCCTGCTGGGCGGGTGGCGCTCTCCCAAGCTCGACCTCGGCGAGGCGGACCTCCTCCTCGGCTTCGAGCCCCTCGAGACCCTGCGTGGCATGCCCTACCTGCGTCCCGGCGGCACCGTCTTTTCCAGCACCGATCCCATGACGCCCGTGGGCGTCAACCTCGGCAAGGAGACCTATCCTTCCCTCGACGAGATCAAGGCCAAGGTCGCCAAGCAGGCGGGCGCAGTGCACTTCCTCCCCTGCCGCGACCTCGGCATCCAGGCCGGCGCCGTGCAGGCGGGCAATACCGTCCTTCTGGCAGCCGTCTGCGCCTCCGGCATCCTTCCCTTCGGCGTAGACGTCTTCGAGGACGCCCTGAAGCGCTTCCTGCCGCCCAAGCTGCAGGCGGTCAACCTCAAGGCCCTCGAACTTGGCCGCAAGGTCTTCGAGGAAAACTGCAGGTAGCCTGCACAGGCACCGCTGACCATGAACAGCAGGGCGCTCTGGCCTTTCCTGAGGGAAGTGCCGGAGCGCCTTTTCTCCATCTGGACACCCTCGGGCGCACACTGGCGATGCCTATGCACGGCAACGGCTGCATGCGGGCTGCGGGGGCATCGTTGCTGGGCGTTGCGCACCGCAATCGCCATATGTGGCCCTGAATCCGTGAGCGCCCCCGCCCGCACCTCCCCCATATGGCCTTTTTCTGAACTTTTTTCAGAAAGGGGTCTCTATTCGCTTTCAGATGGGCTGGAATCACCCCGAACGGCTCATTGGACTCCCGAAATCATCTCCCAGAACTCGTGAAAAA
>DFDR01000094.1 GCA_002369295.1 Desulfovibrionaceae bacterium UBA3823 | reverse complement strand
CCGCCCAGCAGGAGCTTGGCGGGCAGAGCGCAGGGCAGGCGCAGCGTCTCGACAGCCTCGAAGCCCGCCTTGGCCGGGCTGAAGCCGCAGGCGAAGGCATCGTCTCCGGACAGACCGCCCTCGCCAAGCGCCTCGACGGCCTGCAGGAGGAGGGAGGCCGGAGCGCCAGAGAGGCCAGAGAGCGTCTCGACAGCATGGCCGAATCCCTCGCTGCCATCGAAGACAGGGTCGGAAGCAGCGCTGAAAGCCGCTTCACGGCGCTTGCCTCGAGGCTGGAAACGACCCTCCGCGCCGACATCGATGCGGTGAAGGACGCCCAGGAAGCGGGCAGCAGCAAGATCCGCGCGACGCTGGACGAAATGGCCGCCAGGCTGGATAGCCAGAGCGGCGCAGGGCAGGAAGCCGGCCTTGCAGCCGTGGAGGAGAAGGTCGCCCTGCTCTCGGCATCCCGCAGCGAACTGGAGAACGAGCTTTCCGGCAAGCTTGCCGATCTGGGCGCGAGGCTTTCGGCCTTCGAGGGCCGGATGCGCGAGCAGGTCGAAGAGCGCATGCCCGCCCAGGCGAGAAGCGTCACCGAAGTTGCCTCGCGCATGGGCGCCCTGGAAGGCAGGATCGACGCCGCCGTGCTCAGCATGGAACGCAAGGTGGCCCAGCTCGTCTCCATGGCTGAGCGGCAGGCCGACCTGGTTCAGGAGGCCGATCCGGCCCTCATGGAGGGCATCGAGCGGCTCTCCCGGGCCATAGCGCACCTGCTGGAGAAGGAGGAGCGCAACCAGGAGGCGCTGATCGCCCTGCGCAGGGACGCGGACCAGGCTCTGCAGCGCACCACGCCCAAGGCCGTGGAGCAGACGGCTGCCGAAATCTGCGCCAGGATACTGCGCGAGGAGATTGCGGCGCTCGTTGCCGACATGGAGGACGCAGGCTGATCCGGCCTTTTTCCGCAAGATCTGCAACCCTTGCAATCGACTATGCCAGAGGCTATCTTCAGACCTCAATTTTTTCTCCTCCCGCCAGGCACTGGATTGTCTGGCGGGAGGTCGAGCATCAAAAAAAGGGCGGGGGCTGCCGTTTCCGTTCTTTCCCCGTCGGGCTTGATCCATGGTGGGTCTGGCCATTCCCCGGTGACGGGTTTTTTTTAGCGCGCTTGAGGTGGCGACCATGGACAAAGACCAGAAAGAGGCTCTTCAGGTAGCCAAGGAGCTGACGGCCAAGCTCATCGAATGCCGCACCGTCTCAGCGGCCAACATCGGCGACGTCTTCCCCAGCATCTACAGGATTGTCCTGAACACGATACTTGAAAGCGCGCCGGCCGAACCCAAGGCCAAGACCAGGGGAGGCGACAAGTGAGCGGGGGCGTCCGAGAGCACGACCAGGCCGTTGCCGGCATGTTCGGGCGCATTGCGCGCTTCTACGACCTGCTCAACCACGTCCTTTCCCTCGGCATCGACTGCTGGTGGCGCCGGGAGCTGGCGAATTCCGTCTGGCGGGGGCCCACGCACCGCTTTCTCGACCTGGCAGCCGGCACGCTGGACGTCAGCTTCGCCCTGCGCAGGAACCATCCCGAGTACAAGGTGATCGCCATGGACTTCTGCCCGCCCATGCTGGCGCTCGGGCAGAAGAAGCTGGCGCGCCGGCTTGAGACGGGCATCCTGCCCGTGGCGGCCGACGGGAAGCGCCTGCCCCTGCCTGACAATTCGGTGGACAGCGTCACCATCGCCTTCGGCATACGCAACATTCTGCCGCGCGCCGAAGCGCTGAAGGAGATGCACCGCGTGCTGGTTCCGGGCGGCAGGGCCTGCATCCTCGAGTTCGGCTCCGGCAGGGACAAAATCTGGGGCGGCCTCTACAACGTCTACCTGACCCGCCTTCTGCCCGCCATTGGACGGCTCGTCTCCCGCGACAGCGGCGCCTATGCCTACCTTGCCCGCACCATCATGGCCTTCCCGAGCGCCAGGGAGCTCAGGAAGGAGATGGAAGATGCCGGCTTTGCCAAGGTGCGCTACGAAAAGCTCACCAGCGGCATCGTCTGCCTGCACGTCGGCGAGAAAGGAGCCTAGCCGAAGAGCCAGCAGACGAGCAGGCCAAGGCCCATGCCGCAGAGCCCGACGGCGCGCACCGACTGATCGTCCCGCCTGAGCAGTTCGGCCATGGCGCGCTTCATGGCGCCGGGCGAAGCGGCCCAGAGCACGCCTTCCAGGAAAAGGGCAAGGCCCACGGCCTTGAAGAAGAGTCCTGCATTAAAATCCGACAACATGTCTTTTCAGTGTCACAGATAGCCTCTTGAGTAAAGGATCCTGTTCATGATTGACTTTGACGCACTCGCGGCCCGCAAGCGGCCTCTGGCCGTCGTTGGGCTCGGCTACGTGGGGCTTCCCCTGGCCGTGGCCTTCTCCCACCACTTCGACGTCATCGGCTTCGACATCGCCCAGGCCCGCATCGACGAGCTCAAGGGCGGACACGACCACACCAACGAGGTCGACGATGCGCGGCTGCAGAGCGCCTCCATCGAGTACACCAGCGATCCTGCGGCCCTGAAGCGGGCCGCCGTGATCATCGTGGCCGTCCCCACGCCCATCGACAGCCACCGCAGCCCCGACCTGACGCCGGTCGTCGGCTCCAGCAACACCGTGGGCGCCAACCTCTCCAGGGGCTGCGTGGTCTGCTACGAGTCCACCGTCTATCCCGGCCTCACCGAGGAGGTCTGCATCCCGATTCTCGAGCGCCAGAGCGGGCTCAAGTTCGGGAAGGACTTCACGGTCGGCTACTCGCCCGAGCGCATCAACCCCGGCGACAAGGTGCACACCCTCGAGACCATCAAGAAAATCGTTTCCGGCTCCGACCAGGCAACGGCGGATCTGCTGGCCCGCGTCTACGGCGCCGTTGTCAAGGCCGGCATCCACAGAGCCAGCTCCATCAAGGTGGCCGAGGCGGCCAAGGTCATCGAGAACACCCAGCGCGACCTCAACATCGCCCTGATGAACGAGCTCTCCGTCATCTTCAGCCGCATGGACATCGACACGCTCGAAGTGCTCGAGGCCGCGGGCACGAAGTGGAACTTCCTGCCCTTCAGGCCCGGCCTCGTGGGCGGGCACTGCATAGGCGTGGATCCCTACTACCTCACCTTCAAGGCCGAGGAGCTCGGCTACCATCCCGACGTCATCCTCTCCGGGCGCCGCATCAACGACGCCATGGGAAGCCTCGTCGCCCAGCGCACCGTGAAGCGCATGATCCGCATGGGCATGACGGTGAAGGACGCCAAAGTCGGCGTGCTCGGCCTCACCTTCAAGGAGAACGTGCCCGATCTGCGCAACACGCGCGTCGTCGACATCGTGGCCGAGCTCGAGGAGTTCGGCGCGAAGCCGGTCGTGACCGACGCCGAGGCCTATCCGGCCGAGGCCAGGCGCCTCTACGGCATCGATCTCGTTCCCCTGGAGGAGTTCAGGGATCTGGACGCCCTGGTTCTCGCCGTGCCCCACAGAAGCTACGGCGAGCTCGATGCCGCAAGGCTGAAGGCCATGTTCCGCGATCCCGCCAAGGCCCTCGTCTTCGATGTCAAGGGTCTGCTCGACAAGCAGGCCATGCTCGACGCCGGCATCGACTACCAGCGTCTCTAGCGCCAGATCTCCACAGCCGGCGTCCCTTCCTCTCCGGAGCGGACGCCGGCCAAGCCCCGCCTCCGCAAGGAAAGACCATGGCCACTATCCTTCTGAAAGCCCGCCTCGCCCTCGAGCTGCCCGCCATCAACCAGGCCCTCGATGCGCTTCTCCAGACGCTGCCGGCGCCCGTGCGCCCTGCGGCCTCGCATACCGTTGTCTCGGGCGGCAAGCGCCTGCGCCCCCTGCTGACCGTCCTTGCGGCGCGCCTCTTCGGCTGCCAGGACAAGCGCGTCTACACGCTCGGCTGCACGCTCGAAATGCTCCACGCCGCCACCCTCATGCACGACGACGTCATCGACAGCGCGGCCACCCGCCGGGGCAAGCCTGCCTGCCACACGGTCTTCGGCACGACCGAGACCATCCTGGCCGGCGATGCCCTGCTTTCCGAAGCCAACGCCTGCGTGGCCTCCTTCGGCGATCCCAGACTCTGCGCGGTCTTCTCCAGGGCCACGGCCGACACCTGCGCCGGCGAGATTCTGGAGCTGCACGCCATGCACAACACAGGGCTCACCCAGGAGGAGTACGCCAGCATCATCAAAGGCAAGACCGCCTGCCTCATCCGCTCTGCCTGCGAAATGGGGGCCATCTTCGCCGGCGCTCCAGAAGCGGGCGTGGAGGCCCTGAAAACCTTCGGCGAAAACATCGGCATGGCCTTCCAGATGGTGGACGACGCGCTCGACTGCGCGCCGGAAGAAGCCACGGGCAAGCCTACGGGCGGCGACCTGCGCGAGGGCAAGCTCACGCCTCCTCTGCAGATGTACCGCAACGCCCTGGACGCAGCCTCGAGGGCATCCTTCGACAAGGCCTTCGAGCAAGGCACATTTACTCAGGCCGACGTCGATGCCATCTGCGCCGCTGTCCGCGAGCGGGGCTACGACGCCAAGACCCGCGAGGCGGCCGAAGGCTACCTTTCCCTTGCCAGAACAGCCCTCGATGCTGTTCCCGACGCCAAGGAGCGCGGCATACTGCTCCAGATGGCCGACTACGTTCGGGACCGCAAGAAGTAAAAAACTATGTGGATATACTGAAATTATTCAGTTTTTTACCATATTATACCAGTTGCCGCCATGGCGTTGCGCTGAGTCCCCTGAAGGGTATGGGCGGGCGCCTAGAGTGTTGCCGTGCAGCCCGTTGCAATCCGGCCTGCTGAATTGGGATGCACTCATCGTTTCCCACGTTGTGGATCTATAAAAAAGCTGCGTAAACTCAGAGAGTTGGACTAGAAGTCACCCTGTACGCACGTCACATCGCAGTTCTCCCTGCCGAGTCCCTGCTTCATCGCAGCTTTTGGGCCAGGCAGGGAGATTTGTTTGGCTCTGCCTCGAACCTTGGGAGTGCCGGGGCTCCGGCGCCACCTCAACTGTCACAACAAGCTGTCAGCATAAAGAGCTGTTTTCACTGCGGGCATCCCCAGTGATGAAGGACAAGATGGCCAGCTGCGGCCCAGACTGCATGCAGAAGGACATGGAAGAGCGACTGCCGAAGCAGAGCCGTACGTTCCAGCGCATCTTCGAGCGCCTCAGGGACGAGCACGGATACACGGGCGGCGAGTCAGCCGTCGCCGCTAGATTCGTGAAGAGCATTCCCAATTTTGGAACGTGAGCAGCGCATGTTTGCCGGACCGTTCTGGCGTGCCCAGGACGGGCGCCGGCTTTCCGGCGT
>DFDR01000006.1:10900-13261 GCA_002369295.1 Desulfovibrionaceae bacterium UBA3823 | reverse complement strand
TTCGTTGTCCTCCAAGGCAAAACGACATCATCCCCGCAGATGCGAGAAGCGCGCCATGCGCAGGCTTAATGCTGCCAATGCGCAACGGCATGTCAAGAGAGGATAACCCACGGAATCTATGGCATTTCTGTGAGTTGGACAGTGCAGGGATCAGAAAGATGCAGGGCGCGCGCCCTTGCGAAGGCGATGTCTGCCTCCGAGGCCCAGGAAGAGCGTCCCCCGCTCCCGCCGGCAGGGACGGCCTGCCTTGTCGCTGAGGCCGAAGAGTCGGGAAGGGAAGGGGTATGGAAGGGAAGGGCGCCTTCAAGCAGAAGTTGAACGGCAGGCGTGCAACGCGAAACTGGAAGCCCTGCCTGCCAGGGTGCATCCTCGAGCACGAGCGAAGAAGGCCTAAGGCCGCATCCTGGCCGTATCGTTGATCGCCGTCCATGGCTACGCCATGATGCCTGCATCCGTCGGAACGCCGGTGGCCAGATGTTCGCCATGACGGCTCTGCATTCCGCGCCGAAGGCTTTTCTGCCTTGTCGCGTCGCTGGCCCTGGCCGGCGCCGTCATGACTCCTTCCGTGCCAGTCGCCTGGCCCCAGGTAGGCACCCCAGAACTTGCTCGACAGGCAAGATACGTGGCCGGTCTGCTGGACGGCGCTTGAACGGCCCAGACGCGCTCCAGGACACACGCAACTCCCGCTTCAGCGGGAACCGCTATATCCAGACCATAGACGGGCAGGTTCTCGACGAAGGTGTCTTCCGACTCATTCCTGACGGTCGTTTCCAGTAATGGGTCACGTGTGGCCTTTACGCAGGGCAGGGCGATGAGAACAGCCTTCATGCAATAGCCAGACCCTGTTCATGGTCTGGCCGGTCGGCACGCGCTCGCCTCCTTTGCTCGCTGAGGACAGGGCAGGCCCGGCACGGCACCCCGGAAGGGTTCTCCCGCCCCTGCGCCCGAAGGCGGCTGGGGATACAGGCCGGGGACAGCCTGCCCCCTCGGACATGCCTGAATCTGCTCTGCGGGGTGCTTCTGCCCTGCCGGGGCATTCGTGGAACTGACCTGGAGCGCAGCCTGCGGCTTTCCGTTGACAGCGTCTGCGCTTGGACGTAGAAGAGTCCTGCGCAATGTTACGTTTTTAAAACTCGTAGCACCAATGCTGGCATCCCTGTTGCTCTCTGCAGTGCCTTGCCATCGGCAAGGCGGATTTCTGGGGGGACGTAGCTGCTTGGCCATGGAGTAGCACGTTTTTTAGCATTGTAACACTTTAGACAAGGGCATCGATCCGCTGAACAGACTTCCCTGCTGGGGGACAAGGCGCAAGCACGCTCTTCGGCGATGAAGCGCTGAGAATGGTAGCACGATTTTTATAAACATCACATTGACGGCAGGAGGCACGCGAACGGGCCTCAGGCCAGAGGCAAGGGCCGGTGCCGGCTCCTTTCTCTTATTCTATGCATCTACTGGAGGCGATATGGCGCGCGAAACAATGGAGCATGTCGACTACGAAATGAACGTCCCTCCCAGAGGGGCAGATGGCGACAAGCTTTTCTTTGTCCAGATCGATCCCGACAAGTGCATCGGCTGCGACACCTGTCAGGAGTACTGCCCCACGGGGGCCATTGAGGGCGAATCCGGCTTGAAGCACAAAATTGTGCATCCGGAGCCCTGCATCAACTGCGGCCAGTGCCTGACGCACTGCCCTGAGTTCGCCATCTACGAAACCCAGACCTGGGTGCCGGAACTTGAGGAAAAGCTGGCTGACAAGGACGTCAAGTGCATCGCCATGCCCGCGCCCGCCGTGCGCTACGCGCTGGGCGAAGCCTTCGGCATGGAGCCCGGCAGCGTGACGACAGGCAAGATGCTGGCGGCCCTCAAGAAGCTGAACTTCGCCCACTGCTGGGATACGGAATTTGCGGCCGACGTCACGATCTGGGAGGAGGCGTCCGAATTCGTCGAACGCCTGCTTGCCAACAGGGATCTGCCCCAGTTCACCTCCTGCTGTCCCGGCTGGCAGAAGTATGCCGAAACCTTCTATCCCGACCTGCTCCCCCACTTCTCCACATGCAAGTCCCCCATCGGCATGAACGGCCGCATCGCAAAGAACTACGGCGCCAAGGAGCGCGGCTACGATCCCGAAAAGATCTACACCGTCTCCATCATGCCCTGCGTGGCGAAAAAGTACGAGGGCCTTCGCCCCGAATTCGGCAGGGGCGACATGCGCGACATCGACGCCACCCTGAACACGCGCGAGCTGGCCTACATGATCCGCAAGGCTGGCATCGACTTCAACAGCCTTCCCGACGGGGGCCGGGACGATCTCATGGGCGAGTCCACCGGCGGCGCGACCATCTTCGGCGTGACCGGCGGCGT
>DFDR01000006.1:10586-10846 GCA_002369295.1 Desulfovibrionaceae bacterium UBA3823 | reverse complement strand
ACCGGCGGCGTCATGGAAGCGGCTCTGCGCTTCGCCTACGAGGCTGTGATGAAGAAGAAGCCCGACTCCTGGGACTTCAAGCAGACCCGTGGACTTGAAGGCTTCAAGGAATTCACCGTCACCCTCAAGGGCATCAAGCTGAAGCTGGCAGTGGTGCACGGCGCCAAGCGCTTCGCCCAGATCTGCGAAGAGGTCCGCGCAGGCAAGTCGCCCTACCACTTCATCGAATTCATGGCCTGTCCCGGCGGATGCGTCTGCGG
>DFDR01000006.1:0-10532 GCA_002369295.1 Desulfovibrionaceae bacterium UBA3823 | reverse complement strand
GCCAGCCGCTCATGCCGACTCTGCTTGAATCTGCCGAGCGCAAGGCCACCAGCCTCTACGCCAACCTGCGCAGGCGCCTCGCCGAAGCCAGCGGCGAGCAGGCCTAAGGAGCGAAGACATGTCTATAGCCAACATCACGCGCCGCGGCTTTCTCAAGGCCTGCTGCATCCTCTCCGGTGGCCTGCTCCTCGGCGTGCGCACGGCCAGCAAGGCCTACGCCGCCGTCAAGGAGATCAAAGGCTACATGGCCGACCGCATCAACTCGGTCTACAAGTCCGACGCCGACGCCAGCGAATTCCCCCACCGCGCATCCCAGGACAACGCCCAGGTCAAGCTCATGTACGAGCGCTACTACGAGAAGCCCCTGAGCCACAAGGCGGAAGAGGATCTGCACACCAAGTGGTACGACCGCTCCGCAGGCATCAAGAAGCTTGTGGCCGAAGGCGCCTACCCCAACAAGCGCGAGAAGGAATTCAAGAACAACCCGTACATGTACGAGGACGGGTACATCCCGCACATGATCAAGACATACGGGCACGAATAGGTCCTGCCGATCTTTCAGGGCGCATGGGTGCCGTCCGTTGCCTGGAACGGCCCCATGCCGCGATGTGAGCTCCTGAAAAGCCGGCACGGTCCTGAGCCGTGCCGGCTTTATGGCCTGCCATGCCGGCAGGACAATTTAGCCTACCTTGACTGCCCCTCTTTGTCCATCACTGTCGTTAGGAAAAACCCCGTCGCCACGCCCCAAGGAACGCCATGAACGCTGCCGCTGCCCAGGCTTTCGACCGGCTCTGCGCCGGAGCCCCGCTCTCCGAGGCGGAGTTCGAGAGGCTTCTGCTCGACAAAAGCCGGAGCCTGCGGCAGGAGGCTAGGGCCAGAGCCGGCGAGCTCGCCGCGCTGCGCTTCGGGCGCACCGTCCACTTCCGCGCCATCGTGGAGACGACGAACGTCTGCAGCCGGGACTGCCGCTACTGCGGCCTCAGACGGGAGAATGCGGCGCTTCGCCGGTACCGCATGGACGAGGAGGCTATCCATGCCTGCTGCGGGCAGGCCTACCGCCTCGGCATCCGTACCTTCGTGCTGCAGGGCGGCGAAGATCCGGCCCTGACGGACGAAAGGATAGCCGGTCTTGTCAGGAGCCTGCTCGCGTCCTTTCCCGGCGCGGCCGTCACCCTTTCCTTCGGCGAGAAAAGTCTCGGAGGCTACCGCAAGTTTTTCGAAGCCGGCGCCTCGCGCTACCTGCTGCGCCACGAGACGGCGGACCCGGCCCACTACAGGCAGCTGCACGGCGAACGGCAGAGCTGGTGGAACAGGATGGCGTGCCTGCACGCCCTCAAGGACATCGGCTTCCAGACCGGCTGCGGCATGATGGTCGGCACGCCGGGGCAGACGGCGACGGCCCTGGCCAGGGACCTGGCCTTCATGCAGTCCTTCAGGCCGCACATGATCGGCATCGGCCCCTTCCTGCCGGCCGCCGGCACCCCCTTTGCCGGCATGTCTCCGGGGGACGCCGGCCTGACGCTCTTTCTGCTCGCGGTCTGCCGGCTCATGCTGCCCGATGTTCTGCTGCCGGCGACGACGGCCCTGCGGACCCTCGATCCCAGCGGCTGCCGCCAGGGCATCCTTTCCGGCTGCAACGTGCTCATGCCGAATTTCACCCCCGACGAGTTCAAGGCCGACTACGCCATCTACGACGGCAAGCCCAGGACGTCCGGCGAAGCCAGCCTGGCCAGCCTCAGGGCTGAAGTCGAGGCCATGGGATACCGCCCGGGGCAGGGCCGGGGCGACTGGATGCCCCTGGCCGGCGGAAGCGCCGCAGGAGGAGAACATGACGCTTAACGACACCCCTTCAGGCGAGCGGATCCGCATTGCCTTCTTTGGCCTGCGCAATGCCGGCAAGTCCAGCCTGGTCAACGCCTTCCTCGGCCAGAACCTGTGCATCGTCTCCCCCGTTGCCGGCACCACCACCGACCCCGTGTCCAAGGCCATGGAGCTGCTTCCTCTGGGACCGGTGCTCGTGACCGACACGCCGGGCATCGACGACGAGGGCGGCCTCGGAGACCTGCGGAAGAAGAAGGCTTTCGAAGCCATGGCCGCCGCCGACGTGGCGGTGCTGGTCACGGACGCCCAGAAGGATCTTTCCAAGGTGGAAAAAGACCTGCTCTCCGCCTTCAGGCGGGAGGGCGTCCCCTGCGTCAGGGCGCGGAGCAAGGCGGATCAGCTTGCCGAATGTCCCCGCGACGACACCGAGGCCGAGATTCCCGAAATCTGGACCAGCGCCCTCAAGGGCTGGGGCGTGCGCGCACTGCGGGAGGCCGTCTGCGCCGTGAAGCGGCCGGCCGGGGAGGCACCAGGCCTCGTCGAAGGCCTCGTCCAGCCGGGCTCGACGGTGCTGCTCATAGTGCCCGTCGACTCCGCGGCTCCCAAGGGGCGCCTCATTCTTCCCCAGCAGCAGGCAATACGCGACATTCTCGATGCCGGCGCCCGCGCCCTCGTCGTCAAGGAAGACGGCATCGCCCAGGCCCTCGCCGGCCTGAAGGCGCTGCCCGCCTGCGCCGTGACCGACAGCCAGGTCTTTGCCAAGGCTGCCCAGGCCGTTCCCGAAAGCGTTCCCCTGACATCGTTCTCCATCCTCATGGCGCGCCGCAAGGGCTTTCTTGAGGAGGCTGTACGGGGCGTGGCCATGGCGGGCCGGCTCAAGGACGGCGACACGGTGCTCATCGCCGAAGGATGCACGCACCACAGGCAGTGCGGGGACATCGGCACGGTCAAGATTCCGCGCTGGCTCAGGCAGAGCACCGGCAAGAATCTCCAGTTCAAGACCGTGTCGGGGCGCGAGTTTCCGGACGACTGCTCCCCCTATGCCCTGGTGGTCTGCTGCGGCGGCTGCATGCTCAGCCCCCGCGAAGCGGCCAGCCGCATACGCTGCGCGACCAGATGCGGCGTTGAGGCCACCAATTTCGGGGTGCTCATCGCCGCCATGCAGGGCGTGCTCGCCCGCTCGCTCAGCGTCTTTCCGCATCTTCTTCCGCTGCTCGGGGATGGGGCGTCCCCGGCTGGCGGGGCGGCGTCCGTTCATGGGAAAGCGGAACGCCGCCCCGCACCTTCCGGGATCTGCCGACGGCCTGAGCCCGGCATCCCTTTCGCCCCGGACGCCCAGCCTGCCCCGGAAGGCCCCGTCTGTCAGGGGCGGGAGGGCGAGCAGCTCTTTGCCCGCAGCCTTGATCTGGTGCTGTCAGCCTATGCGCGCGCCGGCGGGGCACTTGACGAAGGCCAGGCTCCCCGCCGCACGGCAGACGGCCTTGAAAGCGCAAGACGCGCCCTGTGCGAGGCCGAGCCCGGCCTGTCCGGACTCGCCCTTGTCCTGGCCTGCGCCGGGCTGGCACGGGACATAGGCCAGCAGGCCGACAGCCTCCAGTACCGGCTTGAGCGCCTGGAGGCCGCAGGACGCGCGGATTCCGCCGCCTTCGGCGCGCTGGCGGAATCGCTGAACCAGATCAAGGGATGTCTTGCGAAAGCCGCCTCGGAACTGTGCCTTGTCCGGTTCCGCAGGACCGACGCGGCCAGCGTCCTGCGCTACGAGCGTCTGATCGGGGAACTTCGTCAGCAGGCAGGCGTCCGCATAGCCAGGGCCGGCGGGACGCTCAGCGCCGCAGGCCTGCTCTGCCAGGCCAGCGCAATGGCTTCGCAGGCCAAGGCCCTTGCGGTCTGGCTGCTGCAGGCCATGGACCTTGTGCGGAGCAGGGGCGCGGGCCAGGGCCGGGCCAGGCGCGCCCTGCGCCTGGCGGAAATCTGGGCCAGGGCGGCCCAGCGCCGGGAAGCCGACGTGGCCGAAATTGCCTCCCGCCACTTCGACGAGGCAGGCCGTGCCGTGGCCCTGGCGGCAGAGCCCCTGCTGGACAGCTTTGCGCTGGCCGGCAAGGCCCTGCGGCTCCTAGCCTCCTGCGGCGCCCTGGACGGCGGGGAGGAAGCGCGCGGAGCCGAGGCCGGCCAGGAAGAGCCAGCCGGCAAGGAAGGGATGCATGCGTAGGATTGCTGTTTACGGCAAGGGGGGCATAGGCAAGTCCACCACTGTCTCCTGCCTCTCGGCTGCCTATGCCGAGGCGGGACTTGGCGTGATGCAGATAGGCTGCGATCCCAAGGCGGACTCCACGGCCCTGCTCCGGAGCGGGGCGCCCCTGCCGACCATACTGGAGCGGCTGCGCCAGGGCGGGGGCACATGCCCCCTCGGAGAGGTCGTGCAGACAGGCTGGAAGGGCATCGCGCTCGCCGAAGCCGGAGGCCCCGAGCCCGGCTCCGGCTGCGCCGGCCGTGGCGTCGCCCTTGCCCTGGAGTATCTGGAGCGGGCCGGCGCCTACCGGACCTTCGCCACGGACGTGGCCTTCTACGACGTGCTTGGCGACGTGGTCTGCGGGGGGTTCGCCATGCCCATGCGCCGGGGCTTTGCCGACAGCGTCTGCGTGCTGACCTCGGGCGAGCGCATGTCCCTCTATGCCGCAGCCAACATCGCCATGGCGGTGAGGAAGCACCAGGACAGGGGCAACGCGGCCCTTGCCGGCTTCGTGCTGATCCGGCGGGGGCTTGCGGGCGGGGAGCGGGACGAGGAGCGGGAGGCCGAGCGGCTTGCCGGCGACTTCGGCTCGCGGCTGCTTGGCGCGCTCGACTGGAGCCCGGAGGTGCAGAAGGCCGAGCGGCTTGGCAAGACCGTCATGGAGGCCTTTCCCGGTGGCGCCATGGCTGGCCAGTACCGCAGGCTGGCCAAGGCTCTGCTCGAGGTCCCGGGAGGTGGCGGACAGTGAGTTCCGGCCTTTGCTCCGCCGCGGCCCAGGCCTGCCTGGAAAGCTCGGTGCCCATAGCCCGGGCCCTCTTTCCTGCGCCCTTTGCCCCTGGCCTGGAGTTCAATCCGCCTGCCAGGGGCCCGTGGAACATCGTCAACACCGGCATGCTCCTGCCCGAGGCGCGGCTGGTCTACATCTGCGCCCGGGGATGCCTGCGGGGCGTCGTCATGACGGCCGCCGAAATGGGGGCGCTCGAGCGCATGTCCTGGGTCGGCGTCAGCGAAGGCGATCTCTGCCTGGGCAGGCTGGAGGACAGCCTGGCCGAAGGCGTGGCGGGCATTCTCCGAAGCCTCGAAACCCTTCCCCGGGCCGTGCTGCTCTATCCCTCCTGCATCCACCTCTTCGCCGGCTTCGACTACGCCTCCGCCGTGGAGCGGCTCGCCAGGGAATTTCCCGGCGTCTGCTTCGTGGACAGCATCATGGCGCCGACCATGCGCAGGACCCGTTCGGAAGAGGAGCTGACGCGCCTGGCCCTCTACAGGCCGCTGGCCAGGCAGGAGGCCCTCGACGCCAGGAGCGTCGGCATCGTGGGCAACGACAGGCCCACGGATCCCGAAAGCGAGCTTGTTCAGACCATCAAGCTGGCGGGATGCCGGATCCGGGACATCACCCTGTGCCGAACATGGGAGGACTACCAGGCCATGGCCGCCTCCGCCGTCGGCATCTCGACCCAGCCTGCGGCCGACGCGGCCCTCAGGGACATGGCCGGACGCCTCGGACTCCGGCCCCTCTGCCTGCACGCCGGCTTTTCCGGGACGCTTATCAGGGCGCAGCTGGCCGATCTGGCCATGGCCCTCGGCGCCGGGGCTCCCGACGCCGCGCCCTTCGAGGAGGAGGCAGAGCGCGCCCTGGCGAAGGCCAGGGCGGCTCTGGGCGGCGCTCCCGTGGCCGTAGACTATACGGCCGTTCCCCTGCCCCTGAGCCTTGCCCGCATGCTCTGCGAGCGGGGCTTCCGCATGGGGGCCGTCTATGCCGACGCCTTCTTTCCCGAAGAGGAGGAGGATTTTCGCTGGCTGCAGGCGCATGCGCCCGATCTGGCCGTCTGCTCCTGCCTCTCGCCCGGACTCCGCTTCCGGCGGGAGCGCCTGCGGCAGAGGGGCGCCTGGTGCGAAGCGGGAGCCCGTCCGCTCGCCGTCGGCCAGAAGGCGGCCTACCTCGCCGAAACGGACCGCTTCGTCAACATCGTTGCCGGCGGCGGCTTCTGGGGCTTTTCCGGCATGGCCCGGCTGGCGGAGCTCATGGAAGAGGCCTGGCGCTGCCCCAAGGATGCGCAGACCCTGATCCAGCGCAAGGGGCTCGGCCTGAGGAGCTGCCTGTGACCTTCTTCTCCACCCTGCTTCCACCCTATGCGGCCGACACCTCGGGCGTGTGCTCGGCGCTCTACGAGCTTGGCGGCATGACCGTCGTCCACGACGCCTCAGGCTGCAACTCGACCTATTCCACCTTCGACGAGCCGCGCTGGTGGGCACAGGAGAGCATGGTCTACATTTCCGGACTCACGGAGTCCGAGGCGGTGTTCGGCGCCGAGGAGAGGCTTGCGGAAAGCGTCTGCCAGGCGGCCGAGGAGCTGCGCCCCCGCTTCGTTGCCCTGTGCGGCTCGCCGGTGCCCCTGATGCTGAACACCGACTACCAGGGCCTTGCCAGAGCCCTTTCCAAGCGCCTCGGCATTCCCGTCTTCGGCATCCCCACCAGTGGCATGCATCCCTATTCCTGGGGCGCCTCGAAGGCGCTCGAGGCCGTCGCCGGGCACTTCGCCAGGCGCGGCAGGGAGCAGGCATCCCCCCGAGGGCGCATCCGCCTGTGCATGGCAGGCGCAACGCCGCTCGACTTTCCCCTCGAGGACACTGCCGCAGATCTGCGGTCCTGGGCCGCCGGCGAAGGCTTCAAGACCGTCTCCCTGCTCGCCATGGACGCGACCCTCGAGGACGCGGTCCAGGCCGGCTCGGCCGACGTCTGCCTCGCCGTTTCCTCGGCGGGCGCGGGCGTGGCGCGGCTCCTGCGCGAGCGCTGGGGCGTTCCCTGCGTGACGGGGGCGCCGCTGGGCGTGCACTTCGCCGGCGACGTTGCCAGGGCCGTGCGCCGAGCCTTCGTCACCGGCCAGGACCAGTTCCCCTGCCGGCGGCGTCCCGCGCCGCAGGCCTGGACGGGCACGCTCGCCATCGGCGAAAGCGTTTTTGCGGCCTCGCTGGCCTGCGAGGCGGAAGCCCTGCTTGGCATCTCGGCAAAGGCGCTTGCCCCGCTCGGCGACAGCGCCGGCGTGCTGGCGGAGGGCGATGCCGCGCCCTGCACGGAGGCGACCGTCAAGGAGGCGCTTGCCAAGGCCTCCGCCGTCTACGCCGATCCCCTCTACCGCCTCGTCTGCCCGCAGGCGGCGGCCTTTGCGCCGGTGGTCCACCGGGCCTTTTCGGGGCGCTGCCATGCCAGGGAGGCCCGAAGCCTCGTCGGCAGGCCCATCCCGCTTCCCAAGGGAGGTTTTCCATGCTGAAGATAGCCGTCTACGGCAAAGGGGGCATCGGCAAGTCCACCGTCACCTCCAACATCTCCGCGGCCCTTGCTGGCCTTGGCCTCAAGGTCATCCAGATAGGCTGCGACCCCAAGGCGGACTCCACGGTCAGCCTGCTCGGCGGCCGTCCCGTGCCCTCGGTCATGGACTACCTGCGCGAGCACGATCGTGAGCCGGAGGACCTTGCCGAGATCAGCCGCGAAGGTTTCGGCGGCGTGGTGTGCATCGAGACGGGGGGGCCGACGCCCGGCCTTGGCTGCGCCGGCCGCGGCATCGTCGCCACCTTCCAGATTCTCCGTGACCTGGAGCTCTTCGAGACCGTCAAGCCCGATGCGGTGCTCTACGACGTGCTTGGCGACGTGGTCTGCGGCGGCTTTGCTGCTCCCATACGCGAAGGCTACGCCAAGGACGTGCTCATCGTGACCTCGGGCGAGAAGATGGCCCTCTACGCCGCGGGCAACATCGCCTCGGCGGTCGGCAGCTTCAAGGACAGAAGCTATGCCCGCCTCAGGGGCATCGTGCTCAACGCCCGCAACGTGCCTGGCGAACGGGAGAAGGTGGCTGCCTTCGCGGCGGGCGCCGGTCTGCCGGTGCTGGCCGAAATCCCCAGAAGCGACGACATTTCGCTGTGCGAAGACAGAGGCGCGACGGTAGTGGAGGGCGCTCCCTCCTGCCCTGCAGCCGCGCGCTTCCGGGAACTTGCCCGGATCCTCATGGAAGGAGAGGGACATGCCCGGACCTGACTTTGCCACGGCGGCCGAGGTGGCCGCGCTGGAGCCGGGGAAGCTGCCCCTGTCCCTCCAGCGCGGGCACCTTGTCTTCAGCTCGCCCGCGACCCTGGCCTTCAACGCGCCCGGCGCCCGCGGCGTCGGCGTCAAGAAGGCCTCGCTCGCCATTCCCGGCTCCGTCATGCTCCTGATCGCGCCCGCCTGCTGCGGCCGGAACACGGCGGCCCTCGGCGGGACGGACAGGGATCTGGAGGCGCGCACGCACTATCTTCTGCTTGACGGGACGGACATCGTCACGGGACGCTACCTCAAGCGCGTTCCAGATGCCGTGAAGGAGCTGTGCGCCTTTCTGGCCTCGCCTCCATCCGTGGTCGTCCTGTGCACCACCTGCGTGGACGCCCTGCTCGCCACAGACGTGGACCGCCTCTGCCGCGAATCCTCGCAGGCGGCGGGAGTTCCCGTCATCGCCACGACCATGTACGCCCTGACCCGGGAAAGCCGCAGGCCCCCAATGGAAGAAGTCCGCGTCTCCCTGTACTCGCTGCTGGAAAAGGCGTCGCGCGATCCCGCCTCGTGCAACATTCTCGGCTACTTTTCTCCTCTCCAGAACGGCTGCGAGCTCTACGGCATCCTCGTCCAGGCAGGCATCAAGCGCACGCGCGAGCTTTCCCGCGCCCAGAACATGGACGACTACCGGGCCATGGCGACTTCAGCCTTCAACCTCGTCCTCGACCCCGAGGCAGGCCTGGCCGCCAGGGATCTGGCCAGCCGCCTCGGCATGCCCTGGGCACAGCTCTCCCGCAGCTTCCAGACGGACAAGATCGCCAACCAGTACCGCCTGCTCGGCGAAGTGCTCGGACGCAGGACCGACGACAGCCGCTGGCGCGAGGAGGCCGGGCGGCGCGTGGAAGCCTTTGCCGCCCGCTGGCGGGGGCTTGCCTGCGCGGTCGGCGAAGTCCTGTGCGCCAGGCCCTTTGATCTGGCGCTGGCCCTGCTGCGCATGGGCCTTCGCGTCCCCGAGATCTTCGCCGTTCCCGGGCGGGGCGACCGCGCGCTCGTGGCGCGCATTGCGGCCCTCAGCCCGGACACGAGAATCTATTCCAGCCTCTCGCCAACCATGCTCTTCTACGGCCAGGGAGGCCAGGGCGAAGGCTGCAGGGCGGATCTGGCCCTGGGGCAGGACGCGAGGTTCTACCACCCCCGGCTTCCCGGCACGGACTGGTGCCCCCCGCGCCAGCCCTTCGGCTACGCCGGCCTCTGCGCCCTGCTGGACGAGATGGAAGCCGCGCTCAGGGAGGCAGGACAGTGAAGGGTCTGCTGCGCCATCTTTCTCCCTTTGCGCCGGACCAGTCGGGCGCCGTCGCGGCCCTCCACGGCACGGGCGCCGTGGTCGCCGTCTGCGACGCCGGCGGCTGCACGGGCAACATCTGCGGCTTCGACATGCCCGCCTGGCTGGCCGGAGGGCTCCCCGTCTTCTCCGCCGGCCTGCGGGACATGGACGCCATACTCGGGCGCGACGCCCTGCTCGTCGAGCGTCTGGCCAGGCTGACGCGGCTCGTCGATGCGCCCTTTGCCGCCATCGTCGGCACGCCGGTGCCGGCCGTCATCGGCACCGACTTCCAGGCCCTCGCGCACCTGGGCGAAAAGGCCTGCGGCCTGCCCGTGGTCTCCTTCGCCACCAATGGCGCCGAGTGGTACGACAAGGGCTGCGCCCTGGCGTGGGAAACCCTGCTCCGGCGCTTTGCCCCCGCTTCAGGCGCGTCGGAACGGGACCCGGGACGCATCGACGTCTTTGGCGCCTCGTCCATGGACGCAAGCCCTGAGGCCTGCAGGGCCATCAGGAGCTTTCTCGAGACCCGGGGCTGGCGGCGCGCCGCCGTGCACGGCTTCGACGCCGGCATCGGCGAACTGCAGAGCGTCGGGACGGCATCGAGGTGCCTTGCCGTCTCGCCGTCGGGGGTGCGGGCTTGCCGCCTGCTCGAAGAGCGCTTCGGCATTCCCTGGGAAGCGGCCTTCCCCGTGCTTCCCGCAGAACTCGTCCAGCGCCTTGGCGCCCTCAAGGGGCACAAGGTGCTGTGCGTGCACCAGCAGGTGCTCTCCCTCGCCGTTGGCCGGCTGCTCCAGCGCCTCGGCGGGGGCACGTCCTGCCAGTGCGCAACCTGGTTTGGCAGGCTTCCCGGCAGGCAGGGCAGGGACTGCCTCCAGCTGAGGGAGGAAGAGGACTTCGCCAGGCTGGTCTCGGAGGGCGGCTTCACGGCCCTCGTCTGCGACAGCCTGCTGCGCAAGGCCGTTCCGCAGTGGCGCGGCCCTGCCGTCGATCTCCCCCACTTTGCCGTGTCGGGGAGCATCCCGAGGTTCAAGGGACCCTGGACAGGCGTTCCGGAAGGACTGCGGGCAACAGAACATCAAGGAGGGTAGAGTCATGTGCGTAGGCGTTGCAGCAAAGGTGGTCCGCGTGGACCG
>DFDR01000034.1:73932-108897 GCA_002369295.1 Desulfovibrionaceae bacterium UBA3823 | reverse complement strand
TCTGCATGGCTGTATCTTGGGAAAGATGTTGAGAGGTACGGCGACGAACTGAAGAGGCTTCCCAAAAAGGCCTCAAAGAACAATCTCGCGGACAGCGAGGTCTACGAACTTTTCCTGAAGGGAGGGCTGTTTGCCCTCGTTTCCGGCGGAGAGCATCCCTGCAGGGAAATCCTGCCGAAGTACTACGAGCGCCAGGCCGCAGAGCAGCTTTTCGACTTCCTCAAGAACTATGCCAAGATCATCCCGCTGAGGTGCTGGACGCAGGAAACAGTCAGCGGACACCTGCTGCTCTCGTACATTGCGGCCACTGTCGTGATACTGCTCCACCACAGGCTGAAGAGTGGCGGGCTGGGTGCCTGGGCGAGCCTGAACGCCTTGAATTTCCTGGCATGCATGCGCTACAAGGCCCGGGTTGTCGTCAATCCGCGGAACAAGGACGAGGCAGACGTCTTCAGGGCGGCGGGCATTGAATGCCCCCACGCTCTGCCCCTTGCCGGAGGCCGGCTCTGCTACGCGCCGCCCGCCGCCGTCGACCGTCCGCTCGAGGAGGATCCCGTGCCGGCGAAGCCGTCCGGCGAGGATCGGGAAGAGGGGAAGAAGGGAAAGAAGGGACGTCCCAAGGGCTCGAAAAACAGGAAGACTCTGGAAAGGGAGGCTCCTGCCACGGCCCAGGGCGGGGCAGAGCAGGACGGCGAGGTCCAGAGCGGCTCCGGCGAGAAGCGCGGGCCCGGCCGTCCAAAAGGTTCGAAAAACAAGAAAACGCTCGAACGCGAAGCGCAGGCCAGGGCAGAGGGTGAGGCCGCGGCGGAGGCGCAGCCGAAGCGCGGACCCGGCCGTCCGAAAGGATCGAAGAACAAAAAGACGCTCGAACGGGAAGCCGAGCTCAAGGCCGCACACGATGCAAAGTATCCGCCAAAGCGCGGACGCGGGCGGCCCAAGGGCTCCAAGAACAAGAAGAAGGAGGGGGTTGAGGAGAGCAGTCCGTCAGGGTAATATTTTCAGAAAATTCAGCCCTGACTGATCAAGCACTCAACACCCGACAGAGGGTGTAGGGGTAAAACCGACCGGGAACTCTAGATAATGTGATTTTATACATAATATCCACGTTCCTCACTTATAGGTATAGTGACAAAAACAGTTCTCAAATTCTTATATCGCCACGCATTGCAAGATTGATTGGCAACAAAAAAGCCCGCTTTGCTCAAGGCGCTACGGGCTTTTTCAAACCTATATGAAACAAATTTTGGCGGAAGGAAAGGGATTTGAACCCCTGGAGGGCTTGCACCCTCAACGGTTTTCAAGACCGCCGCATTAAACCACTCTGCCATCCTTCCGCATGAAAATTCGGCGCACCGCAGTCTCCTTCATCTTATTTCGACTGCAGGCCTTCCTTGAGCTGCTTGCCAGGCACAAATTTAACAACCATGGAAGCAGGCACGATAAATTCTTCCTTTGTACGGGGGTTGTGAACCTTCCTGGCCGCGCGCTCGGCAACCTTGAAGGTTCCAAAGCCCGTCAGCACCACGGACTCTCCGCCAGCAAGGGTTTCCTGGAGCGAATCAACGCACGCGGCGAGGAGCTTCTCCGCTTGCAGCTTGCTCTCAAGCCCAGCCTTAGCCTTAATCTTTTCCACGAGTTCTGCTTTCGTCATAATAGTCGATCTGCACCCCCCTCCTTGCAAAGGGGAGTCACAGCCTCCATGTTAGGACTTATACCCGCCGCGCCCAGGCAGGGTATGTTGCTTGGCAACTTGGGCTGTCGTCCCTGAAGACGCCGTCTGAAGCCATACTGCAGGCGACTTCTCCAAGGTGTTTATGGCTATAGGGCAGGCTTCAAGGCCTTGTCAACAGACTTGGCGGCCGGCTTGGCGGACGCAGGGGCGGGCGCATCCAGCTGGACGACGCGGACCTCGCCCCGAGCTTCCTGAACCCTGCGTTTGAAGCTCTGCCGCCTCTCCTCGCCGTCGATGACGCCGGCTATGAATTCAGCCACATGCACGACGTGGTTTTTGCGCTTGAGGTTGATGAGGCAGCGGGCGATGCCGATCTTGCAGGAAGGGCAGGACACGAGGAAGACGCCGTCGTAGGAATCGCCCATGGCTGCCTTGAGCCGCTTGATTTTGCGCTCGCGCAGGCGGTTGTAGATCTCGGGCGAGGTGATGGCTCCCATGCCGGACTCGCCGCAGCAGCCGGGGGACAGGACAAGCTCGGCGCCGCTGAAGGCCTTGACCGCCTTCATGAGCATCTGGTGGCCCTTGACGCGGTGCACGCCGGCCCAGGGGCAGTGGCAGGAGCCGTGGTAGAGAAGGCTGGTGCCGGCAGGCAGGGTCCTGCGCTCGTCCTCAGGAACGCGTTCCTCGAGACGGGGCAGGGCGAGCTGGACGGCATCGATGATCTCGAGATCCGGGAACTCCTCGCTGAGGCCGAAGCGCTCGAGGCTGTCGAGGCAGGTGGGGCAGCTGGTCACGATGCGCCTGCAGGCAAAGCCCTTCTGGACGAGGCTGCGGAGCATGGAAGCCAGGTACTGGCGGTCCCTTGCCTTGTTGTCCTCGTACTCGGTTTCCATGCCGGCTGCGAGGAGGGGATAGCCGCAGCAGAGATGGCTGGGCGGCACGGCCACGGCATAGCCTGCCTTGAGCAGGAGCATGACCGTCGAGAGGCCGATGCGGTCGTAGAAGAGGGCGCCGCCGCAGCCCGGGAAGTAGAGGACGGCTTCCATGCCCTCCTTGAAGCCGGCGGGGGCGAAGACGTTGCCGCGATGGACCTTGAGGGACTCGTAGAGGTTGGTGTAGCCCATGGCGGGGCCGGGTCCGGAGAAGGCCGGCGATTCCAGGCGCCTGCGCCAGGACTCGGGCACGAAATGCAGGAAGCGGTTCTGCATCTTCTGCCCAACGGAGGCCAGCTTGGCCAGCTTGGGAACGCGCTGGGACACGTCCTTGACAACCCAGTCAAGCACCTTTTCCTTGATCGGGTGGCCGCCGGCGTCCTCGTGGCCCAGCATGGCGCGCAGGGTGAGGGCGACTTCGCCCGAAGGAATCTTCATGGGGCACTGGGACATGCAGCGTCCGCAGGCAGTGCAGTGCTCGACCTGGCGGCGCAGCTCGCGGAGTATCTCCTCGTCGATGCGCCCGTTGTTGATCTGGGCATAGTAGATGGCTTCGACGAGCATGCCGTAGGCCATATTCTTGTTGCGCGGATGGAACTGCAGGGAACGCTCGGGGCTGGCCATGGGGCAGACGGACTTGCACTTGCCGCAGCGCGTGCAGGTCTGCACGGAGGTCAGGATGCTGATGAGCTTGTCCTTGTCGGGAAGACCCGACTCGGAGATGTCCTGGATGAGGCGGTTGAAGGAGAAGGTGTAGGGGCGCACCGGCAGGTCGTGGGTGACGAGCTTGGCCGGATTCATGACCTCGCGCGGATCCACGTGCTCCTTGAATTCCTTGAACTCGTCAATGCGCTTCTGACTGAGGAAGTGGATCTTGGTGATGCCGATGCCGTGCTCGCCGGAAACAACGCCGCCCATTTCCTGACACTTGGTCATGATGCGCTCGACGACTTCCTCGCAGTGGCGAAGCATGTCGGCGTCGTTGGAATTGACTGGAATGTTGACGTGGCAGTTGCCGTCGCCGGCGTGCATGTGGCTGGCCACAACGAGGCGGGAGGCCTCCATGCGGGCCTCTATCTTGTCGATCTTGCGGGAGAGCTTGGGGTACTTGGCGCGCAGCCGGACGAAGAAGTCACGGCAGCGCTGGAGCAGCTCGGTGTCGGACACGTCGGTGCACAGCACCCCGCCGAGGGCCGCCTTGGAGACGTAGGTGAACTCCTTGTTGAAGTCCTTGTCCTCCATGGGGAAGCCATAGAGGGAGCCTATCTCCTGCATGGCCCTGCGGTAGGAATGGGCCGTGCACTCGAGGTTCACCTGCTCGAGGAACTGGGCAAAGTCGGGAATGCGCGTGATGGGGATGACGACGTCCTCGTTGATCTTGAAGCCCGAGGTGCGTCTGGCGATGAGGGAGAGGCGGTGGCGATCCTCCCAGAAGCGCTCGGCCTCGGCCTCGTCCCTGGCCACGGCGATGTCGACGAATTCCTGCCTGTCGACCACGTCCACGATGTCGTTGACGCACTTGTCGAGCAGGTAGGGATCGTCGCCGTCCACCTGGACGATGATGACCGAGATGGGCTGGCCCTCGTACTGGGTGCTCTTGGTCTGGTAGTCGATGGCCTGGACGTACTTGGCGTTGAACTCCTCGAGTGCGGAAATGCGGGCGTAGTCGCCCTCCTCGCGTATCCTGTTGCGCAGGGCCACGAGTTCGCGAACCACGACGGCCGCAGGGCGCATGCTGCGGCCGAAGAACTCCAGTGCCATGACGCGGCTGAACTTGGGCTTGGGATGGATGGTGAAGCAGACCTCGGTGATGATGCCGTCGGTGCCCTCTTTCTGCACGCCGGGCAAGCCCCCGAGAGCCTTGTTGGTGACGTCCTTGCCAAGCCCGGGCAGGCGGATCTCGTTGCCCTTGAGGTGGATTATGCTTCTGACGCCTCCGCTGATGTCCTTGACGGCGAAGACGGCGGTCTCGTCGGGGAGGATCTTGTGGCGCGGATGCTTCTCGCGCTCAATGGAAATGATCTCGCCCGTGGGCGTCACCATGCGCCACCAGAGCAGGTTGTCGATGGTGGTGCCGTACTCGAAGGCCATGGGGCCGCCGGCATTCTCGGAAACGTTGCCGCCGATGGAGGAGGCCTGCTTGGAGGCGGGATCGACCGAGAAGAGGGCGCCTGCCTTGGCGACGGCCTGGATGACGTTGTTGGTGATGCAGCCAGCCTGGCAGACAACGGTCATGTTCTCGAGGTCGATGCTCTTGATGAAGGACATGCGGGTCATGCTGACGATGACCGTCCGCTTGCGGGCGGGCACGGCGCCGCCGGTCATGCCGGAGCCGCCGCCGCGGGGGATGAGCGCGAACTTGAGGTCGTTGGCGAGCCTGACGAGAGCGGCCACCTGCTCTGCGGTGTCGGGCTCGACCACGGCCAAGGGCAGCTCCATGCGCAGGTCCGTGGCGTCGGTCTCGGCGGCCACGAGCGAAGCAGGATCGGAAAGAATGCCCTCGAGGGGTAGGATCTTGCGCAGCTCTTCGATAAGGTGGCTGCGGAACTCGAGCTCGGCTTCGTGGGCCGACCAGAACATCGTGATGCCTTCGCTTATCACGGTGGCATAGTAGTGGGCCAGGGAAATGGATTCGCGCTCGTAGCGCTCCTGCACGCTTGAGCGCACCGTGTCCGCATTGACAAAGGGATTGTAGGCCGCAAGGAAAAGCTCCTCGGCAATGGAGATGGCAAGCTGCCTCACGGATTCGGGCCAGCCCTCGAAGTCGTCGATGTTGATGCGCAGGATGCGGTTGACGACGAAGTCAGGCGATATGGAAATGTGGGGGCCCTTCTGCGGCATGGAACAACCCTCCCCTCGAAAGCGAGGCTGACTAGAGATTTTTTAAAAAAAGAACCATACGTCCAAGCGCCACGCATGGCAAGATCCATTTCTGCCCGCATTTTCACGCGAATACACCAAAGGAAGCACCCAGCCCATGACTGCCACCATCCTTTCCCTGGCCGCACGGCTCTTCGACGCCATAGAAGGCCTTTGCGGCAGCAACGCCTCGCAGAAGCGCATCGCCAAATTCTTCCTGTGGACCTACCTGCTGGCGCTGGCGGCCATTGAATGCCGGATGCGGGGGCTGCTTCCGGAAAGCCTGGCGCGACTCACGCCCGCAAACCACTTCGCGGCCATACAGCTTGCCTTCACGCTCATCCTGGCCATGGAGATCCTGGAGCTTATCCTGACCATACCGAACTCCTTCACGCAGGCCATGGGCAAGCAGCTCGAGATTCTGGCGCTCATCCACCTGCGCAACGCCTTCAAGGAGCTGGCCCGCCTGCCGGATCCCATCAGCGGTCCAGGCGACTTCGCCTACATCTGCGGAACAACGGCCGCGGGACTGTGCATCTTCGTTGCCCTCGGCATCTACTGCCGCATGGCAGACCGGCAGAAGTACGAGTCGATCTGCGAGCGGCTGCCCCGCTACATTGCCTGCAAGAAGCTGCTGGCGCTCCTGCTGCTCGTCTTCTTCGCCATGGCGGCCGGCAGGGAGCTTTGGGAGGACGTGGGGGGACGGCGCGACATGCACTTCTTCGAGACCATCTACACGGCGCTCATCTTTTCCGACATCACGGTCGTCCTCCTGGCCCAGCAGTTCATGCCCTCCTTCCACGCCGTCTTCCGCAACTCCGGCTTTGTCATGGGGACGCTCCTCATGCGCCTCTCCTTCTCGACGGAGCACCCCTGGGACATTGCCGTAAGCCTCTTCGCCACTGCCTACGTCCTTGCCTTGACCTTCGCCGTCAGACGCTTCCCGCCAAGCCTCGTACACAATGTCTCTGCAGACGAGGACGACAAGCGGGGGCCGTAGACGCAGCGCTGTCTGCAGTGCAGGCAAAAAATTTGTACCTAAGCTTCGACGAAGAAGATATTGCTTGGCAATAATTTCCCAAATCTTTCGCTTTCACGCTGTTTTCCGGCAGTTAGACCGCTAGTGCACGGGTTTTCCAGCGCTCGGCCCGTTGACAGGCGCTTCAGCCCTCTGCTATCCACCAACGCATTCACCTATTCGGCTTCACGCGGGGGGGCTCACCATGGAAGGACAAGACAGAAATCTGGCTGAGATATGCCTGAAGGTTGACGGCAGCGAAGACTTTGTTTTCAAGGGACGGATTTTTTCTGAATGCTCCTGGTACGACGAGGAGTTTGGGATTCAAACCCGCCAGAAACTCTACGTTACGGACACGAGCGACCAGATCTACTATATTGTCCGCTCTGGTGCCGAAAAGTCCCGCAAGGCCTACCGCCTCTCCTGCGACAACGGCATCTACACCATCTGGAACGGCTCGTTCCAGATCAGCCTGACCCCCGAGATGCTCAAGATCGCGCTGCGCAGCCTCTGCGGCTTCAAGGAAGAAGTCGAGCCTGCCGTTGAGGAGATGCTCGGCGCAGTCAACGCCTAGGCGCCCAGCACACGCAAATTTCCAAGGCGCTTTCGGCCCATGCCGGAGGCGCCTTTCTCATTTGCCTTGTCATTTGCCTTTGTCACTTGCCGGCATCCGAAGCGCCTGGGCCGTCTTGAGCGGCGGAGCGTTCTTCGCCGTTCTGGCCCTGCTGCCCGTTCCGGCCGGCAAAGGCGCGGTAGCAGCGCGCCACCGGCGAATCGGGATCCATCTCCGCAAGCCATCTGCCTGAAGGCCGTTCCACGGGTTCCGGCGCAGGCCGGGCCGGCTCGCCGTCTGCCTCCAGGGGCCTGTCGAGCCCCTTCCTGCCCTGGAGCGCCATGATCTGGCACTCTTTGAACCAGGGCTTTTCAAAGAAGGCGTTGGCCCGCGCCACCATCTCCTCGCGCAGGAAGCCGAGTTCTGTCATGGCCATGCCGTCCTCGGCGCCGACGAGCAGACGCCTGTCCCTGTGCCCGAGGGGCACGGCCATGAGGGCGATGTCGCTTCCCATGACGAGCTTCCAGTTGCGCCACAGTTCGCAGAACTCCCGGCGCATGGCATCGCCGCCGGCCAGCGCGTCCAGCAGGCGCGCCAGGCCGCTGCCCGCACGCTCGACGGTCAGGCAGCGCTTCTTCAAGCGCGCCCTGAGCTCTGCGTTTGCCTCTTCCTGCGTCTGCGCCATGCCGTTGCCTCCGATGAGGGAGCCTATCCTCAAGGCGCCCCTTCCGTCCACTTCTGCGTCTCCTTCAGCAGGAAGGGCAGGGGGGCGCTTCCGTTAACTTGCCGTTTTTCCCTCAAGTATTGACTTTATAAAAATATCCGAATATACTGTATCAATCTATTCTGATGAATAGCTTCCCTAGGAGGCATCCCTTGACCGTCACCCTCTTCAAAGCCCTCGCCGACGGAACGCGAATCCGCCTGCTCCGGCTCCTCATCAAGCACGAACTGTCCGTCAACGAGCTGGTGAAGGTGCTCAAGATGGGCCAGTCCCGCATCTCGCGGCATCTGCGCGTGCTCTCCGATGCGGGGCTGCTGACCAGCCGCCGCGACGGCCTGTGGGTCTTCTACCATGCCGATGCCGACGGAGCGCAGAAGGGCTTCCTCAAGGCTGTTGCCCCCTATCTCGAGGACATCCCCGAAGGTCCGGAGGACACGGTGCACTGCAACCGCCTGCTGGAGGAGAAGAACGCCAAGACCAGGCAGTTCTTCAACAGCGTGGCTGAAGACTGGGACAACCTCAGCAAAGAGGTGCTCGAAGGCTTCGACCTGCCGCAGACCGTCTGCGACGTCATGCCTGAACACTGCCGGCTTGCCGTGGATCTCGGCTGCGGCACGGGCACTGTGCTGGTGCGCATGCTCGCCCGGGCAGAAGGCGTCGTGGGCGTCGACGGCTCCCAGCCCATGCTCGACATCTGCCGCAGGCGCTTTGCGGACATTCCCGGTGCAGAGCAGAAGATCTCCCTGCGCCTCGGCGCCCTCGACCATCTGCCCCTGCGCGACCAGGAGGCGGACTTCGCCTCCATCAACCTAGTGCTCCACCATCTGGAGGAGCTTGCTCCGGCCCTTGCCGAGGCAAGGCGCATCCTCAACAGCCAGGGCAGGCTCTTCGTCTCGGACTTTCTGCGCCACGACGACGAGACCATGCGCACCCGCTTCGGCGACCGCTGGCTCGGCTTCGAAGAAAGCAAGCTGGCCATTTTCCTGCGCGAAGCGGGCTTCAACCGCACGCACATCCGCAAGCAGAAGGTCGGCCGCGGCCTCACGCTGCTGCTGGTCACCTCCTACGTGGATCCAGGCTCCCGCAGCTAGCACCACTTTTCCCCCAACAATCTCTTCCCTCTAACACGCACTCGCAAGGAATCGCATAATGGTAAAAGATCTTGATCTGTCGCTGGACTATCTGGTGAAGGACATTGAACAGGCCGAGTTCGGACGCAAGGAAATGCAGCTCTCCGAACGCGAAATGCCGGGCCTTATGGAATGCATCAAGAAATACGGTCCGCAAAAGCCCCTCAAGGGCGTGCGCATCACGGGCTCCCTGCACATGACCATCCAGACGGCCATGCTCATCAAGACCCTCTACGAACTCGGCGCCGACATACGCTGGGCCTCGTGCAACATCTTCTCCACCCAGGACCACGCGGCCGCGGCCATTGCCGCCGACGGCCTCGCCAAGGTCTTCGCCTGGAAGGGCGAATCTCTGGAAGACTACTGGTGGTGCACCGAAATGGCGCAGACCTGGCCCGACGGCAAGGGACCGGACCTCATCGTCGACGACGGCGGCGACGCGACCCTGCTCATCCACAAGGGCTACGCCTGCGAGGAGGATCCCTCCCTCTTCGACAAGCCTGCCTCCTGCGAGGAGGAGGCCGTCATCATGGCCCGCCTCAAGGCCCGCTACGAGAAGGATCCCCGTCACTGGCACGAAGTCGCAGCCCATGTGAAGGGCGTCTCCGAAGAGACCACTACCGGCGTGCACCGCCTCTACCAGCTCGCCGCCCAGGGCAAGCTCCTCTTCCCGGCCATCAACGTCAACGACTCGGTCACCAAGTCCAAGTTCGACAACCTCTACGGCTGCCGCGAGTCCCTGGCCGACGGCATCAAGCGCGCCACGGACATCATGATTGCCGGCAAGGTCGTCATGGTGTGCGGCTACGGCGACGTGGGCAAGGGCTGCGCCCAGTCCATGCGCGGCTTCGGCGCCCGCGTGCTGGTCTCCGAAATCGATCCCATCTGCGCTCTGCAGGCCGCCATGGAGGGCTTCGAAGTCTGCACCGTGGAAGACGCCCTGCCCATCGCCGACATCTACGTCACCTGCACCGGCAACGTGCACGTCATCACCGGCAAGCACATGGAGCAGATGAAGGACGAAGCCATCGTCTGCAACATCGGCCACTTCGACAGCGAAATCGAAATGTCCTACCTCACCTCCACCAAGGGCTGCGTGAAGACCAACATCAAGCCCCAGGTGGACAAGTGGAAGCTGCTCTCCGGCCGCTCCATCATCGTGCTCGCCGAAGGCCGCCTCGTGAACCTGGGCTGCGCCACCGGCCACGCCAGCTTCGTCATGTCCAACAGCTTCACCAACCAGACGCTGGCCCAGCTGCGCCTCTGGCAGGACAAGACCCTCGAGAAGAAGGTCTACACCCTACCCAAGGATCTCGACGAGGAAGTGGCCCGCCTGCACCTCGGCCGCATCGGCGCGAAGCTCACCAGGCTCAGCCAGGAACAGGCCGACTACCTCGGCATCAAGGTTGAAGGCCCCTACAAGCCCGACAACTACCGCTACTAGCAGACTGCGGGCACAAGCGCGCATCTTTCAGGGCGTGCGCCGGAGGACTTCCGGCGTGCGCCCTTTTGCCGCCCTTTTGCCAGGGAAGCGTCCGATCAAAACCGAGGACCGCAGTCTTCACCGTCTTGAGAGAAAGGCATTTCGCTGTCTACTGAACGAAAGATGTCGTCTTCTGATGGTCCTTCTTCCTGTCGAGAACCCGTCCAAGACTGCTCAGCCAGCACAGCATTGCTGTCTATGTTTCTCGTGGCATCGATCGCTCTGACCTCGTCATAAAGCTTTTCAGCAACGCCAAGGGCATTTCTAACCTCAGTATAGCTGCTACGCAGCAAATCTTCGTACCTCGAACGAGCTTCCCATTCGGTAACAGTCCCAGCCAAAATTTGAAGTTCAACATGATTTTCAACAAAATTAGGATCAAATTCATTTAATTAATCGAGTAATCTTGAAATATTATGAATTTTAAATGCCCTCGTCGTATCATCCACACCGTAAACATCATGAAGAAGATATTTTAGACTTTTCTCAATCGCTTATTGAACAAGATACGAAGCAACATCAATACAGTCTGATTTTTCTTCTGTTTCAACTGATAATATCCTATAAACAGAATCTAGATCACCTTTTACTCTATGAATTTTCATACACAACAACTCCATTTTTTAAAATTTCATTCTTCAGTTTACCTCCAATTCGTTGAAAGTTAAATATATCAACAACATCATCCATAACCCTATCTAAACCACCATGTATTCTAAAATATGCATTGTTATCTGTTGTATAATCAGACACTAGACAGACATCTATATCACTTTCTTCAGTACAGTCGTCAGTAACTGAGCTACCAAATATAATCATTTTATCTATGATATTTTCATTCTTGTTCCACTTTTCAACTAAGTCGATTCCCTTTTCTACCTTAGCCCTCTTACTGGGTTGATCTTCTCAAGATTCATTCTCATGACGGAATCTCCTGCCTAGCGAGATGCAGGAAGCCAGCCACAGACCTACGAGCCACCCCCTGCTACTGAGGAAAGCGTTGATAAAAGGCATCTTCCAACGACACAACCGAACTACGCCATTGAATTATCTACGGTCAGTTGTTCCGATGCCGAATACACCAGCATATCTCTACTGGAATATAGCCAAACATGCTCCTCTCGTCAAGAACCACTGATTGCCTTCATTTTCATCGCTGGCGGCCCATCCAACTTTGGGGTATGCTCATTCTTCCCCATCTGCCCGCAAGGGCCTTCTTCCACAAGGAACACGCTTGAAACACGTCATCATCTACACGGACGGCTCCTGCCTCGGCAATCCCGGCTCGGGCGGGTGGTCAGCCATCCTCACCATGAAGGGCTCCGAGGCCCGCAAGGAAATCTGCGGCGGCTTCTCCCATACCACCAACAACCGCATGGAGATCCTGGCTGCCGTCAATGCCCTGGCCCTGCTGACGGAACCCTGCGAGGTCACCCTCCACTCCGACTCGCAGTACCTGTGCAACGCCGTCCAGAAGGGCTGGCTTGCCAGCTGGATCCGGCATGCCTGGATCAAGAGCGACAAGAAGCCCGTCAAGAACGTGGACCTCTGGATGCGGCTCGTGCCCCTGCTCAAGACCCACAAGGTCACCTTCAAGTGGCTGCGCGGCCACGCCGGCCATGCGGAGAACGAGCGCTGCGACGAACTGGCCAGGGGGTGCGCGGCCAGAAAGGATCTGCCCGACGACACCGGCTACGAAGAGGAATAGGCTCAGGCTGGAGCAGGGCAGGGCAGGGCAGCCACCCGAAAAAGCCCCGCCGCAAGGACTCGAATAGAATATCCCTACCGCCGCCTGCGCGCGGCAAAGGCATGCCATGCACGACGAGACACACTCCACGCCCCGCGCCGAGCAGACCGTCACCGTCCGCTTCATCCCCCAGGGAAGCGTCAGCACCGTCAAGCGGCCGAAGAACGTCCGCCAGCTTCTCCAGCGCCTCGGCATCATGGAGGAGACGGCCCTCGTCATCCGCGACGGACAGCTTCTCACCGAAGACCTGCCCATCTATCCCGGCCAGACCATCGACATCCAGCGCGTCGTCTCGGCAGGCTGAGCCCCAAAGCGCCATCAGGAGCACGCCCATGCCCTTCCACTTCTCCGACGCCTTCGCCGAGAGCCTCCTCCTCGAGGACTGCCCCTACGGCGACCTCACGACCGACGCCCTCGGCATAGGCGCTGCGTCCGGCCGCATGAGATTCTCTCCCCGGGCCCCCCGCTGCACCGTCTCCGGCATCGCCCTGGCCGCCAAAATCCTGCGCAAGGCGGGCCTCGATGTCCAGGAGTTGCTGGAAGACGGCAGCCTGGCCGAAGGCTGCCCCTGCCTGCTTGCGGCCTCGGGCAGGGCCTCCGGGCTCCACAGGGCCTGGAAGATGGCCCAGAACGTGCTCGAGTACATGACGGGCATCGCCACCCGCACAGCGCAGCTCATAGAGAACGCCCGCAGGGCGCGGCCGGACATCGCCGTGGCCGTGACGCGCAAGAATTTCCCCGGCGCCAAGCTGATGTGCCTCGCAGCCGCCACGGACGGCGGCGCCTCGGTGCACAGGGCAGGGCTCTCCGAAAGCGTCCTCGTCTTCGACAGGCACATGCTCTTTCTGGAAGGCGAAGACAAGATCGCCGCCCTCAAGGAGCGCCTGCCCCTGATGCGGGCCAAGGCCCCCGAAAAGCGCCTCGTCGCCGAAGCATCCACGCTGGAGGAGGCAGGCCGCCTTGCCGCCATAGGCCTCGATGCCATCCAGCTCGACAAGTTTTCCCCGGCAGACCTCGCCCAAGCCTGCAGGCTCATCCGCCAGACCTCTCCCGGCACCCTCGTGCTCGCGGCCGGCGGCATCAACGCTTCCAACGCCTACGAGACAGCCCTGCAGGGGCCGGACGTGCTCGTCACCAGCTGGGTCTACTTCGGCAAGCCCCAGGATATCAAGGTCGACTTCGAACGCGCCGCGCAAGGCGCATAAGGAGCAGCACAAGCCATGCTCGATCTGTTCAGCAGCGCCAGCTTCGCCGAAACGGTGCGCCACTTCGCCATCGTCTTCATTCCCGCCTTCCTCGGCATCATCCTCCACGAAGTGGGCCACGGCTGGGCGGCCCTCAAGATGGGCGACCCCACGGCCAAGCTCATGGGGCGCATCACGCTCAACCCCCTGCCGCACATCGACCCCATGGGCCTGCTGTGCTTCGTGCTCACGAGCCTCTCCGGCGCCTTCGTCTTCGGCTGGGCCAAGCCCGTGCCCGTGGACATGCGCAACTTCAGGGATCCCAGGAAGGGGATGCTGCTCTGCTCCCTCGCCGGCCCCGGGACCAACGTCGTCCTGGCTTTCCTCTTTGCAGGAGCGCTCAAGCTCTTCCTCGTCCTTGATCCGGGCGTTGCCTACAGCGCCTCGCCCACCGAGCTCTTTCTGGGCTCCACGCTCGCCGCGGGCGTGAGCATCAACCTCTGCCTCGCCATCCTCAACATGCTTCCGGTTCCGCCTCTGGACGGCAGCAAGGTGCTGGCTTATTTTCTGCCTGCCCGCGCGGCCTTCTCCTACCTCGCCTGGCAGCGCTGGGGCTTTCTCGTCCTGCTGGTCCTGATTGTCGCAGGCCTGCTGGACAAGATTCTCGTTCCGCTTCTGCAGGGAAGCTACACGCTCGTGCTCAGCCTCTTCGGCATCTAACTTCCAGTAAGGATTTTTCCCATGAACAACGAACTCCGCACCTGTTCGGGCATGCGTCCCACCGGTCCCCTCCACCTCGGCCACTATTTCGGCGTCCTCAAGAACTGGGTGGAGCTCCAGAACACCCAGCGCGCCTTCTTCTTCGTGGCAGACTGGCACGCCCTGACCACGGACTTCAACCGCACCGAGCAGCTCCGGCAGAACACGCTGGAAATGGTCAAGGACTGGGTAGGCGCAGGCCTTGATCCCGACAAGTGCACCATCTTCCGCCAGTCCGACCTCAAGGAGCACGCCGAGCTTTCCCTGCTGCTTTCGATGATCACCCCCGTCTCCTGGGTGGAGCGCAACCCCACCTACAAGGAACAGCAGCAGCAGATCACCACCAAGGACCTCAGCAACACGGGCTTTCTCTGCTACCCCATCCTCATGGCTGCCGACATCCTCATGTACCGCCCCCAGGGCGTTCCGGTGGGCGAGGACCAGCTGCCGCACATGGAGCTCACCCGCGAAATCTGCCGCCGCTTCAATTTCCTCTACGGCGAGTACTTCCCCGAGCCCAAGGCCCTGCTGACGCCGGCGGCCAAGTGCCCCGGCCTGGACGGCCGCAAGATGTCCAAGAGCTACGACAACGGCATCTTCCTCAGCGACGAGTTCGGCAGCATCGAGGCCAAGGTGAAGACCATGTTCACCTATCCTCCGCGCGTGAAGAAGTCCGACCCCGGCTGTCCCGAGAAGTGCAACCTCTTCCCCTACCACGAGCTCCTGGCGAGTCCCGAGGAGCAGGCGGAGATCAAGGAAGGCTGCACCTCGGCCCAGCTTGGCTGCGTGCAGTGCAAGAAGATCTTCCTCAAGAACCTGCACAGCCTCCTCGATCCGCTCCAGGAGCGCAGGAAGGCGGTCAGCGACGAGGTCGCCCGAGACATCCTTCTGGCCGGCAACGAGAAGGCCAGGGCCTTTGCCCGCGGCACCATGGAAGACGTGCGCCGGCTCGTCAAGATATTCTAGCCCGGGCATTCCGGCCCCAGGGGCGATCCCCGGGGCCGGAGCCACGTCCGCGCCCGCCATGAAGCTTGTCGGCATCGACTACGGCCTCGTCCGCACCGGACTTGCGGCCACGGATCCGGACGGCGTGCTCGCCTATCCCCTGACGACCCTCGACCTCAACGCCTTCCCCAGCCGCAAGGCCCTGCTGGAGGCCCTTGCCGGGATCATCCGGCAGGAGCGGCCCGGCGCCGTCGTCGTGGGCCTGCCCCTGATGCCGGACGGCACGGAGTCCCTCACGACCCGCCAAGTGCGCAACTTCGCCTCCCGCCTCGTGCACCGCACGGACTGTCCCGTGCTCTTCATGGAGGAGCTGCTCAGCTCCGAAGAGGCGGCCTGGGATCTGTCCGAGGCCGGAGTCAGGGACAGGAAGCGGCGCAAGGCCGTGCTGGACCAGCAGGCGGCGGTGCGCATCCTTGAGAGCTATCTCCACCAGCCCGAATGCGCCCGGCCGGTGGACGTGCGCTGGAAGAGCCCGAGCCAGGAAAAGCAGGGCCGGCCAGAGCAGGACTAGGCGCGACAAAGTCCAGCAAGACCGGAAAAGCGGAGGGGAGCCATGCTGAAACTGCTCGTCAAGGTACTCTGCGTCCTCGTCCTCATGGCTGCGTGCGCGGCCGGCTGGGGCGTCTGGGAGGCCAAGCGCTTTCTGGAGACCCCGCCCGCCAGGCCTGGCCAGGAGGTCTACTTCGACGTGGCGCCCGGCGCAACGCTGGCCAGAATTGCCAGGCAGCTGGAAGAGAAGGGCATCGTAGCGGACGAGTTCAAGTTCCGCCTGCTTGCCCGCTGGAAGAAGCAGAGCTCGAAGCTCCAGGCGGGACGCTTCCTGCTCTCCACCGGCTGGACGCCGGAGAAGGTGCTGGACAGCCTTGTCAACGGCAAGCCCGCCTTCACCCGCATCACCATTCCCGAAGGACTCGCCTGGTGGCAGACGGCGGCCCTCATCGAAGAAAGCGGCATGGCCAAGGCCAGCGACTTTGCCGAGGTGATCAGGGATCCGGAGTTCCTGCGCCACTACGGCATCCCCTTCGAGACGGCGGAGGGCTTCCTCATGCCCGACACCTACCTGCTCAAGACCCTCCTTGAGGGCCAGCCCCTCGACAGGGCCCAGGCCCGTGCCGTGGCGGGCAGGATGGTGGACAACTTCTGGCGCAAGGCCCAGGAGGTCTGGCCCTCGGGCAAGCCCTCCCGCGACGAGCTGAAGACCGCCGTCATCCTTGCCTCCATCGTGGAGAAGGAGACCGCCATCGCCGCCGAGCGCCCCCGGGTTGCCGGCGTCTACGCCAACAGGCTGGCCAAGGGCATGCTCCTGCAGGCCGACCCAACGGTGATCTACGGCCTCGGCCAGAGCTTCAACGGCAACCTGACCAAGGCCAATCTCCAGGATCCCCGCAATCTCTACAACACCTACAAGCTGCCGGGACTCCCGCCCACCCCCATCTGCTCCTTCGGCGTCTCGGCCCTCAAGGCCGCGGTTCATCCGGAAAAGCACGAATTCCTCTACTTCGTAGCCGTCACGGACGGCGGATCCCACGCCTTCAGCAAAACCCTCCAGGAGCACAACCAGGCCGTGAGGGGGTATCTGCAGAACAGGAAAAAGTAGCCGCGGACAGCCTTCTGCCTGGACGCCCTGCAGGGCAAAGAAAAAACATTTTGAAAAACAATCAGTTAGAGGAAAACTGTCTTTACAAACTAAAAGCTTGGGCGCTATCGTTGATGACGCTGTCCGGGCCGCAGCAAGGCGCGCCCCGGCCAAAGCCTGCCCTTAACCCGAAAACCGCAGGGACCACGCCGCCGTGTCCGGTCTGCCTGTTTGTGGAGGTTCGCCATGAAGTACTTGATCGTCGAAGACTTTTCCGGCCAGCCGGTGCCCTTCGTCTTCCCCCGCAGGGTTGACCATGCAGACATGTTCGAGCAGCTCCCCTACGGCAAGATCATCTCTGCCGGCTACGTGGAGCTCGGCTCCGACGGCTTCGCCTGCTTTGGCGGCAATGCCGAACTCGAGGTCAAGGCAAGGCCCCAGGAGGATGCCGCCGTCCTTGCCGAAGCGCTCCGGGTCAGGCCCCGCGACGAGAAGTTCCGTCCGCAGCAGTAGCCTGCGGCAAGCCATAGCCAAAGCAAAGCGCGCCCCCCTTGGGAGGCGCGCTTTGCTTTCAGGAAATTCAGGAAAGGAAGGCGAGGCAGGAGCCGGCGCTACTTGGCAGGGCTCGGCTCCTCGACGATTTCCGCATCCGCCACGTCCTCGGCCGCACTGGGCTCGCCGGCGCCGTCCTCCTTGGAAGCCGCGCCGGGAGAGGGGGGCAGGGCGGCCTGGGGCTTGCCGCTCTCGATGGGCACTATGCGTCCGTCCTCCAGCTTTAGCGGCTCGCTGCCCTTGCTGGCAATGATGATGCCGGTCTTCTCCAGCACCTTGAGACGGTAGGCGTACTCCTGCTGCATCCTGTTGTGCCGGGCGATGAAAATCTGCCTGACGATGTAGCAGACAATGAGAAAGACGGTGAGGCTTCCAAGTATCCAGGGAAGGTAGGGCAGGATGCCGCGCCCCATGCTGAGGAGCACGTCCATGGCGCTGTCCAGGAAGAAGAGCGCCCCGCCAAGGACGATGAGCCCCAGCAGCACGACGATGGTCGGCGCATGCTTGACGATGGCGTAGAGGCGCTGCACGCGCTCCGGCACCTCCTCGCCGCCTGCGTCCGCCAGGCCCTCGGCCGAGGTGGCGTTCAGGGAGCGGGAGAAGTACTGCCCGGAAAGGTGGAGAATAAGCAGGAGGCCGACCGGAGAGAGTATGGCGGCAATGAGCCATCCCACCCAGGGAAAGCTGGCCATGCGGACGCCGTCCGGCCCCATGGGCTCGGCGTGCACCACGCCGTAGAAGAAGGCCACCGCACCAACAATGAGCTCCAGAAAGGCCACAGCAATGAGGTAGTAGACCACTATCTCCCTGTTCTGGCCGTCATACCAGTTCCGGCGAAGGGTTCTGCGGGCCTGCTCGCTGGCCTTGGACTGGCCCTGCGCGCCGTTGCCGGCTTTCGCCTGGCCCGCCTGCTTTGCATCAGTCTTGTTCACGTCGATCAACTCCAGCTTTGCCGCAGCCCCCGGCAGCTGTGCGGTTCTGCTCTGCCTGAAGCAGACCCTGCAGACAAAAACGGGACTGCAGTCCAAAGCCCGCTTCTATACCTTGCGAGGGGCCACTTCCGCAAGCGTCGTCACGGGCAAAAATCCTCCAGTCAAGCCCCTTGCCGGTTCGCCCAAGCCCCCGGGCAGCCCCGCACTGCCTTCCTCCAGCGGCAGTTCAAAACAGGGCGCAAGCTTGCGCGATGCAGGCTCTTGGCCTATTTTTCGCGCACCAAGGAATTCCGGAACAGCAGGGATCCCCAAGGAGCGTTCCATGCATGCACTCGTCACAGGCGCAGCCGGCTTTATCGGTTTCCACCTGGCCAGGCTTCTGCTTGGCCAAGGCCACCGCGTCACCGGCATCGACAATCTCTGCGACTACTACAGCGTGCGGCTCAAGGAGGACCGCCTGCACCTCCTCGAGGGCATGGAGGGCTTCTCCTTCGTCAAGGGCGATCTGGCCGACAAGGCCTGCATGGAGCGCCTTTTCGCGGAAGGCGGCTTCACCCACGTGGTCAACCTGGCGGCCCAGGCCGGCGTCAGGTACAGCCTGATCAATCCCATGGCCTACATTTCCTCCAACATCGTCGGCTTTGCCAACATCCTGGAGGGCTGCCGCAGGCATGCCGTGAGGCACCTCGTCTTTGCCTCCTCGTCCTCGGTCTACGGCCTCGACGCCACCCAGCCCTATACGCCCCACCAGGCCGCCAGCCATCCAGTGAGCCTCTACGCAGCCACCAAGCGCAGCGACGAACTCATGGCCCACGCCTACGCCCACCTCTACGGCATCCCCTGCACGGGCCTGCGCTTCTTCACGGTCTACGGCCCCTGGGGCAGGCCGGACATGGCGCTCAGCATCTTTGCCTCGGCCATGCGCCGGGGCGAGCCCATCAAGATCTTCAACCAGGGCCGCATGCGCCGGGACTTCACCTACATCGACGACATCGTGGAGCCCATGGCCCGCCTGCTGGACATGCCGCCTGCCGCCAATCCCGGCTGGGACGCGGCCTCGGCGGATCCTGCCACCAGCTCCGCCCCCTGGCGCATCCTCAACCTCGGCCGGGGGCAGACCGTGGAGCTTGGGCGCTTCATCGAAACCCTGGAGGAGGTCATGGGAAGAGCCGCCGTCAAGGAATACCTCCCCATGCAGGACGGCGACGTGCTCTCGACCTGGTCCGACATCAGCGATGCGGAGGCCCTCACGGGCTGGACGCCCCGAACCTCCCTCAAGGAGGGCATAGCCCGCTTCTACGAGTGGTTTGCCTCCTACTACGATCCCTCCCGCTGCTAGCGCCTTTTCAACGCCATCCCGACTTCATACCGACTGGACTTTGCCATGAGCCGATTCGAAGGCCCCGAGCCAACCCCCGAACGCCCAGAAATCCTCGCGCCTGCCGGCGACGTCTCCTGCTTCCTGGCCGCCCTCGCCGCCGGAGCAGACAACATCTATCTCGGACTCAAGCAGTTTTCGGCCCGCATGCAGGCAGAAAACTTCGGCCTGACCGAACTCTCGAAGCTGACGGACCTCGCCCACGAGGCGGGCTGCCGGGTGACGGTGGCCATGAACACGCTCATCAAGCAGCAGGAGCTCGATCCGGCCTTCCGCCTCGTCAACCGCCTGGAGTCCCAGGTCGGCTGCGACGGCCTCATCGTCCAGGATCTGGCCATGATCGACGTGGCCCGCCAGGCCGGCTTCACCGGTTCCATCACGCTCTCCACGCTGGCCAACCTCACCCATCCCGAGGCGCTCCAGCAGGCCAAGGCCCTTGGCGCCGACCGCGTCGTGCTCCCGAGGGAACTGTCCATCGACGAGATGCGCCAGATGGCCGAAGCCTGCCCCGACGGCGTGGCGCTCGAGTGCTTCATCCACGGCGCGCTGTGCTACTGCGTGTCGGGACGCTGCTACTGGTCCAGCTACATGGGCGGCAAGAGCGGCCTGAGGGGGCGCTGCGTGCAGCCTTGCCGGCGCATCTACACCCAGGGAGGCAGCGCCCTCCAGGGCCTCTACCAGAAGGTCCAGCGCGACGAGGCCACAAGGCGCTCCGAGCGCCAGGACAGAGGCAGGGGAGGCAGGCCCGACAGGTTCAGCCGCTTCGACCGCACGGCAGACCGCCGGGAAGAGCGCTCCGGCCGCCAGGACGGCAAGTTCCGCGTCCAGGGGACCAAGTTCCAGAGCGGGCGCTACTTCTCCTGCCAGGACCTCTCCCTCGACGTGCTCGTCAAGACCGTCACCGGCATTCCCCACCTCGTCTCCTGGAAGATCGAAGGCCGCAAGAAGGGACCGCACTATGTCTACCACGCCGTTGCGGCCTACCGGCTGCTCAGGGACAATCCCGGCGATCCCAAGGCCAGGAAGATGGCCGAGGACATTCTCGACCTCGCCCTCGGCCGTCCGCGCACCCGGGCCCGCTTCCTGCCCCAGCGCCCCGCCGTGCCGGTGGATCCGGCAGGCCAGACCAGCTCCGGCCTGCTCGTCGGCAAGACGGGCATCAACCAGCAGGGCCTGCCCTACACCAAGCCCTTCATCCCGCTCCTGCCAAAGGACTACCTGCGCATCGGCGTCGAGGACGAAAACTGGCACACGACCCTGCCCGTGCCCAAGTTTACGCCCAAGGGCGGAACCCTCCTCCTGCGCATCCCCAAGCACAAGACGCCCAAGGCCGGCGTTGCCGTCTATCTCATCGACCGCCGCGAAAAGGAGCTCACGCAGATTCTTGCCGACTGGCAGGCCAGGCTCGACCTCATGGAACCGAGGCCAACCCGGATGGTGCATGCCAGGCCCCGCGCCGTGCAGCCCTGCCAGCGCGCAAAGCTTCCCGACATGATAGTGCAGGCGAGCCTGCCCGAGGGCAAGGAGACGAGAGGCGCCCGGAAGTTCCTCTCCTGCCTCTGGCTCTCCGCCAAGTCGGCCGCCATCTCCCACACGGTGATGAACCGCTTCGGCTGGTGGCTCCCGCCGGTGATCTGGCCCGACGAGGAGGAGACCTTCCAGAAGCTCGTGGCCCAGCTCTGGCGTGCCGGCGCCCGCAGGTTCACCTGCAATGCGCCCTGGCAGATTGGCTTCTTCACCGAAGAGATGCGCAGGGATCCGGACATCGCCCTGACGGCCGGCCCCTTCTGCAACATCGCCAACGCGCAGGCCTGCGGCGTGCTCAAGCAGATGGGCTTCACCTCAGCCGTCGCCTCGCCGGAGCTGCCGGGCGCGGACTTGCTGGCCCTGCCCAAGGCAAGCCCGCTTCCCCTGGGCATCGTGCTCTCCGGCTCCTGGCCCGTGGGCATGAGCCGCTTCGGCACGCTCGGCGTGCGCCTCAACGAGCCCTTCATGACGCCCCGCGGCGAGGCCTTCTGGGCCAGGCAGTACGGCGAGAACACCTGGATCTACCCCGCCTGGCAGCTCAACATTCTCGAGCATAAAGCGGAGCTTGAAAAGGCCGGCTACAGCTTCTTCGTCTCCCTGAAGGAGAACGTGCCCAAGTCCCTGCCCCAGCTGAACAGGCCAGGCCTCTTCAACTGGGACAACCCGCTGCTCTAGGAGCAGGGCCGTGGCGCAGGACCAGGCCTTTCCCAACGGACTTGTCCAGCCCGAGGGGGCCATGCGCTTTGCTCTGGACTCCCTTCTGCTCGCCTGCTTCGCCCAGCGCGAATTCGAGGCCCAGGCTCCGCACGCCCTGAAAAATCCGCTGCGCCAGCAGCTCCTTCCCCCGGCCCTGCAGGCGGAAAGCCCTGCCTGCCATCTGGCAGGCGAGCTTGGGGCAGGCGCAGGATCCTCGCTCATTGGCCTGCTCCTCCTCAACCCGCGACTCGCCGGCCTCGGCTTCGAGCTTGTCCCCGAGCTCGCTCAGGCGGCACGGGAAAACGCCGCCAGAACAGGGCTTGCCTCCCGCCTGTCCTTCCAGCAGGCCGACTGCGCGGAGCTGGCTAGGCAGGATGGCAGGCCCTATCTCGACCTGGTGCTGGCCAATCCTCCCTACTGGGACGAAGGCATGGGCAAGTCCAGCGCCTCGCCCCTCGCCGAAAGGGCCAGGCGGGGCAGGGGGGCGCTCGAGCTCTTCTGCCAGGCAGCCAGGCGCCTTCTCGTCGCCCGCGGCCACGGCTACTTCATCTACCCGGCCGCGCAGACGGCCAGGCTCGTGCAGGCCGCGGCCCAGGCTGGCCTTGGCCTGCGCCGCCTCCTCTTCGTCCGCGCACGGCCCGGCCAGCCAGCCATGCGCGTGCTAGCCGAAGCCCGCAAGGACTGCGCCAGCGACACCCTTGTCCTGCCGGATCTTGTTCTCTACGGAGCATGCGGGCAAAACGGCCAGGCCTATTCCGCAGACGCCAAGCACTTCTGTCCCTGGCTTGAATGAGGCCAGGATGCCCCGGAGGCACTGATGCCGTCCTCTCCGAGCTCTCCCCTTGCTCAGCACTATCCCGCAGGCCAAAGCTTCATCGCCGACCTGCACATCCACTCCCGCTTTTCCATGGCCACCAGCAGGCAGCTGAACATTCCCCACCTTGCAGGATGGGCCATGGCCAAAGGCATCAACGTGCTCGGCACGGGCGACTTCACCCACCCCAAGTGGCGCGAGGAGCTGAAGCGGGATCTCGCCTTCGACGAAGCCTCGGGCTTCTACCGGGCAGTCCCGGCGCCGGAGCAGGTGCTGCCGGAAGGCCTTGCCTCCGCCACGCCGCCTCTCTTCTGCCTGCAGACGGAGATCAGCTCCATCTACAAGAAGCTCGGCAAGGTGCGGAAAAACCACAACGTGGTCATCGTGCCGTCGCTGGAGGACGCAGACAGGCTGTCGGCCAAGCTTGCCCAGATAGGCAACATCAACTCGGACGGCAGACCCATACTCGGCCTCGACGCCAAGGACCTCCTCGATCTTGTGCTCAACGTCTCGGAGCATGCCGTCCTCATCCCGGCCCACATCTGGACCCCCTGGTTTTCGCTCTTCGGTTCCAAGTCCGGCTTCGACGACATCCGCGACTGCTTTGGCGACCTCACGGAGCACATCTTTGCCCTCGAGACCGGACTCTCCTCGGATCCGGCCATGAACCGCCTCGTGAGCGCCCTCGACGGCTACGCCCTCGTCTCCAACTCCGATGCCCACTCGGGTCCCAACCTCGGCAGGGAGTCCAACGTCTTCACGGGCGCTCCCAGCTACAGCGGCATGATCCGCGCCCTCAGGCTGGCTGCGCAGCGCATCCCCGACATGTCTCCCGGCGCCGTGCGCTTCGAAGGCACCCTCGAAATCTACCCTGAAGAGGGCAAGTACCATCTGGACGGCCACAGGAACTGCGGCGTGGTCATGACGCCCGAGGAGGCCGAGCGCCATAACGGCATCTGCCCCGTCTGCGGCAAGAAGCTCACCATCGGCGTCATGCACCGCGTCTGGGAACTGGCAGACAGGAAGGCGGAGCCGGCGCTGGCCAACGAGCCTGCCGTGCACCCCGTCATTCCGCTGCCCTCGGTGCTCGCCGAAATCCACGGCAAGAGCCAGACCGCTAAAAAAGTGCAGGAGGCCTATGCCGAAGCACTGGCAAAGCTCGGCTCCGAGTTCGGCATTCTGGCAAGCCTTCCGCTGGACCGCATTGCCGCCTACTCGGACCGCCTCGCCGAGGCCGTTGCCCGCATCCGGGAAGGGCGGCTGGTGCGCCAGGGCGGCTACGACGGCGAGTTCGGCACGGTTGCCGTCTTCACCGACGAGGAGCGCCGCGAGATGGCCGGCGGCAGGATTCCCAGGGCGCGCCTTGGCGCCCTCAAGCAGGAAGCCGGCTCCAAGAAAGCCCCCAGGGAGCAGGCATCGGCAGCCAGCAGCGTTCTCGCCATGGGCAGAGCGCCAGGCAGGCGTCCCGCCAGGGAGAAGGCGAGCTTCCTGCTCAGCGCAGAGCAGGAGCAGGCCGTCCGCCACCGGGGCCGTCCCCTGCTCGTGCTGGCAGGTCCCGGCTCCGGCAAGACGCGCATCCTGACCGAGCGCCTGGCAGGCCTGCTCGACGACGGCTCGGATCCCGCAGACATCGTCGCGCTCACCTTCAGCCGCCGTGCCGCCGAAGAGGTCAACGAGCGCCTGCGCACCATGCTTCCTGGCCGTATTCTTCCCGAATGCACCACCTTCCACGCTCTCGCCTGGCGACTGATCCAGGAGCGCAGCCCCGATGCCCTGCTGCTGGCCGACCCCTGCGCAGCGTCACTGGCGAAGCAGGCCCTGCTCTCGCTGGAGCCGGAACTGCCCTCCGCCCGGCTGAAGACCCTGTCCGAGCGCCTGGCCTATCTGCGCGAAGTCTGCGCCGTGGACTCGGACCCGATGCTACAGGCCGCCTTCCTCGAATACCGGAGGCTTCTGCACCATATCCACCCCGCCTGCTTCGACTTCACGGGCCTGCTCGAGTGGCTTGGCAAAGCCCTCAAGGAAGGATCCCTTGCCCTGCATCCCCGCAGCGTGCTGGTGGACGAAGTGCAGGACATCTCCCCGCTTCAGGCTGAGGCGCTCTACCGCATGCTCCCCGAAGACGGCAGGGGCTTTTTCGGCATCGGCGACCCCGACCAGGCCATCTACGGCTTCCGCGGCTCCCTGCCCGACGTCAAGCGCGAACTTCAAGCGCACTGGCCCGAGCTCGAGACCATGGCCCTTTCGCAAAGCTACCGGGCAAGCCAGCCTATCCTCGAGGCTGCCGGGCTTGCCATGCACTCGCATCCGGCCTCGGGCCTGCTGAAGGCTGTCCGCCCCCTTGAGGCCGAGCTCAGGTACTTCGAGGCGCCCTCGGACGCAGCCGAGGCCGTCTGGATAGCCGGCCGGATCCAGACCATGCTCGGCGCCATGTCGCACACCCTGCTGGACCAGAAGAAGACGGCGTCCGCTCCCCTTGTCCAGGATCTCGCCCCCTCGGACATCGCCGTGCTTGTCCGCCTCAAGCTGCAGATGCCAGCCATAGCCCGCGCCCTCAGCGAGCGGGGCATTCCCGTGCAGAGTCCTTCCGCAGACGCCTTCTGGCAGGACGAGACGACGGCAGCTGTGCTTGCCCTTGTGGAGGAAAGGCTGGCCCGGGGACTCGCCGCATCCCCTGCAGACAGAGCAGCCCTGGCGGCGCCGGAGCCGCTTCAGGAATGGACGGCAGTCCTTGCAGGCGAAGGCGAGCCGGCCGCGCCCGGCAAGCTGGCAGACAAGCTTGCCCAAACCTCGCCGCGCACGGCCCTCTACCTTGCCTCCGACCCATGGAAGCGCCTTGCCAGGGCATGGAGCAGGGCAGGATCATGGCGCGGGCTGCTCGACGAGGTGCGCTGGCTCAACGAGGCAGAACTGCTGGCCTCCAAGGCGGAATCCGTGCGCCTTCTCACCCTGCATGCGGCCAAGGGGCTCGAATTCCGCGCCGTCTTCATGCCTGGTCTCGAACAGGGCCTGCTGCCGCTCGTTCCCGAACTGCTCTTCGGTCCGGGTTCCGGTCTTGACGGTGCGGACAGGGCAGAAGAGCGCAGGCTGCTCTACGTTGGCCTGACGCGCGCCTCCGAGGTGCTCTGCCTCTCGAGCGCCAGAACGCGCACCGTCTACGGCAAAGCGGTGCAGCTCAGTCCTTCGGCATTCCTCGAGGACATCCTCTCTGCCTTCAAGCGGACGCGCCTTGCGGCGCACACCCGCCAGACCATCCGGCAGCGCGGGCTCTTCTCGTAGCCTTTTGACAGGCGCAGCGGCCTAGGCCTTGCCGCCCCAGTCGCCGTCCTCGTCCAGAAGACGGTAGGAGCGCACGGTCATGTAGTTGATGCCGTCCAGCTCTTCAACGGTGCCGGAAGCCTCGACCTGAGCGCTCACTTCGTCGGCGAGGTCGGCGCCGGCACCCTTGGTCAGCACCCTGTACTCGACTTCGTCCTGCACGATGGCAACCCGCGCCTGGCGCTCGTCCTTCTTGCGGGGAAGCGCCTCGACATAGCCTCTGACGGTGATGGATGACGTGCTCATCGGTGTTCCTGGAAGCATTCCTGGAAATGTTGGAAGGAAAGGGGGACGGGCCAACCCGCCCCAGACATGGCCCAGACACGGCCCAGACAGGGGACCGCAATGCTGTGTAGCGGTTTTCACATATATGTGCAACAGGCTTGACGCGCACCGAAAGCCCCGCGACGGAAAAGGCTGTGTCCAAGGGCTCAAGATTCTGGCTCAGCGGCCGATATGTCCAAATAGCAACACCCTCTTTTCCGAGGTTCGTCCCATGTCGAGAGGAAACATCTGCAGAGCGCTGGCCATAGCCTTTTTCGCGATGGTGCTGAGTGGCTGCGCCACATACCATTCCAGTTCCAACGAGCCCACGGCTCAGGCCAACGGTGCACTGCGCAGCGCCATGAACCAGATGGGCAAGTGCTACAGAACGGGCGGCTGCAGCCCCAGCAAGGGCTTCGACTGCTCCGGGCTCATCTACTGGGCCTACCGCGCCAACGGCGTCAAAGTGCCCCGCGTCACCACAGACCAGGCACGGGCGGGACGCGAAGTCTCGACCCCCCTTGCCGGCGACATCATGGTCTTCCGCACAGGCGGCTCAGGCACAGGCCTGCACACGGGCATCTACGCCGGCGGAAGCAAGTTCGTGCACAGCCCCAAGCCGGGTGCCAGAATACGGCTTGACAGCGTCAAGAACCAGTATTGGAAAAAACGGCTCGTGTGCGTGCGCCGGGTATCCGGCTAGTCAGCCTGCCGCGCTTCAATAGCAGAAAGGGCCCTCCGCATGGCGGAGGGCCCTTTCTCTTTGCCAAAAAAAGGCCTTGCAGGACTACTTGACCCTGTTCAGCTCGATTTCGATGGCCCTGCGGAAGAGGTCCTTGGAAACGGCGCCGCGAATGACGAGGTTGTTGACCAGGAAGTAGGGGGTGCCCTCAATCTTCATGTCCTCGGCTTCCTTGAGGTCTTCGGCGAGGATGGAGGCAACCTTCTTGCGCCGGCGCTCAGAATCCAGCTTGCGCATGTCAACGCCGATGCTCTGGCACACGGAGCGCATGTACTTTTCGCCGTTGGCCACCAGCTCGTCGCGGTGCGCAAAGAGTTCGCGGTAGAACTTCCAGGCGAAGTCCTCGCTCTGCATGGAAATGGCGACGAAGTACTGGGAGGCCAGGCCACTCAGGCCCTTGGGCTCCAGCGGCATGTTCTTGAACACGAAGGAGACCTTGCCTTCGTACTCCTGCAGGAGCTCCTCGACCACCTTCTCCGCACGCTGGCAGTAGCCGCAGGTAAAGTCGGAGAAGGCGACGATGCGGACCTTGGCATCGGGCGCGCCCACAAAGGGACGGCCTTCCGTCTTCACGGTCTTCACGGTCTTGGCATCTTCGGCCCACTGCTTTTCCAGGTTCGCCTGGCGGCGGAGGTTGGAGCCAGCCTGGGCAACGTCGAGCACGGCTTCGCTGTGCTCGCGCAGGAAGTCGAGCAGCACTTCGGGACGCTCGCGGAGCAGCTGCTCCAGAGCAGGCTTCAGTTCGTCAGCAGTCAAGGCCAAGGCCGGCGCAGGGGCGCAGGCGGGAAACAGGAGCACTCCTGCGAGGGCGCAGGACAAAAGCGTCTTTTTACACATGGGAATCGATATCCTCAAAAAAAGTAGGGAAAAAGGGGTGCGCCCCTTATGACCGGGCTTCAAGGCGCATCTGCGTGTCAGCATCTTCTATTTTAAACAAAAGGTCATCGAAATCAACAGGCTTCATCAGGTAGCCAAAGGCCCCCTCGTCCATGGCCTGCACGGCGATCTGCATGTCGGCGTGGCCGGAGAGAAGAATGATCTGCGTGCCGGGCCAGCGCTTCAAGATGTGCTGAAGTGCAGTCAGCCCGTCCATGACCGGCATCTTGACGTCCATGATAACGATGGGACAGGCCTGCTTCGCCATTTCGTCCAGAGCCTCCTGCCCGTTTCCGGCAGTTTTGCAGGCATAGCCACGTCTCACAAGGCGTTTGGACAAAATGGACGTCACTTCGGACTCGTCGTCCACCAGAAGCAAGGCTGGCTTGACGGAATCGCTCACCATAAAAACACCCCTCCTCTCATTCCTCTTGCGTCCTAGGCAATGTTTCACGTGAAACAATTTCCATCGCGAGGCTGAAAAGTTTTGACTGCGACGACATTATCCATTAAACGTTTTACACACAAAGCGTAGATAATTTATCAACTTGTTTTAAAGCACCGTCCAGCCCACTGTTTCACGTGAAACAATCGGCTTATTGAGGAGTTTCCGGCACATGGCACGTATCATATGCGTAGCTAACCAGAAAGGTGGCGTGGGCAAAACCACGACTGCCATCAACCTCTCGGCCGCTCTGGCCGTCATGGAGCGCAAGACGCTCCTTGTCGACTGCGATCCTCAGGCAAACACGACAAGCGGACTTGGCGTTGATGCTGCAGACCTCAAAGCTGATCTCTACAGCATCTTCTACACGCCCGAAAGGGAGGCTGTCCACAGGGCCATACTTGAAACCCGCGCGCAATTCCTCCACCTCATTCCGTCTTCCATCAGCCTCGTTGGCGTCGAAGTGGAGCTGGCTGCGGAAATAGCTAGGGAGCAATACCTCAAGAACATTCTGGCCCAGATCAAGGACGAATACGAATTCATCCTGCTGGACTGCCCCCCGTCGCTGGGCCTCATCACCCTCAACGCCCTCTGCGCCGGCACGGAGATCCTCATCCCCCTGCAGTGCGAGTTTTTTGCCCTGGAAGGCATAGCCAAGCTGATTGGCACCTACCAGAAGGTCAAGAAGCTGCTCAATCCGGAACTCAGCATTCTGGGCGTCCTCCTGACCATGTTCGACGGTCGCAACCGCATCGCCAACGACGTCAAGGAGGAAGTGCGGCGCAGCATGCCGGACCACCTCCTGAAGACGATCATTCCAAGGAACGTCAGGCTCTCGGAGGCGCCAAGCTACGGCAAGTCCATCATCCGCTACGACATAAAGTCAAAGGGAGCGCAGGCCTACCTGAACCTGGCGCAGGAGGTGGTTGAACGGACGCCCCGGGACTAGGGCTTGCGCAGTTCGGGCGCTGGCGTGACCTCGGCAACCATCTTGTCCTTGAAGTGCTTTTGCCGGATTGTGGCACCGCACTCCTTGCAGTGGAAGACGAGCAGGCCTCCGATATTGGCATTGGCCAGAGTGAAGGGATGGAAGGGATCCGTGCGCCAATCCTCGGTCTCGCTGCCGCACACGGGGCAGACAACGGCCGGGTCGTACTCGTAGCTGAAGTCCCAGAAGTCGAGAAACTTTTTGAAGTCGTCCAGCGGCTCCTTGGCAACCACGCCCTCCTTGGAGCGCAGCTGTGCCTCGGCGATCTTCAGGTCCGTGCGAATGGCGTTCCAGAGTTCGCGACTGAGCATGTAGGCAAAGGCCTTGCCGTCGGCGCCGTTGACGGCGCTCAGATGGCTGGGCATGGTCTTACACTCGCCAAGCTCGAAGAGCCCGGCCTGAAGAATGTCGGCGCAGTACTGGCCGAGGGCCGCTGAAATCAGGAAGCACTCATAGCTGGTGTTGGCTTCGCGCATGTGCAGCACATGCTGTCCTGGCTTGAACATGACGTATCTCCCTTAGGTGAAATGTTGATCAACCAACTGAAAACGCAAATCACAAATTAGTCAAGGAGGAGCAGAGGTGGCTAACAAAGGACTCGGACGCGGACTTGACGCGCTCTTCCCGGGAGTTGCTGCCAGTCAGCCCGCAAAGGCGGCAGACCAGACTGGAGACTCGAGGACGCTCATGCTGGACGTCGACTGCATGGAGCCCAATCCCAGACAGCCGAGAAAGCGCATGGAGCGCGAGGCGCTGGAGGAACTGGCAAGCTCCATACGCACTGAGGGCATCATCCAGCCCCTGCTGGTGCGCAGCGCAGCGACCCCCGGCCGCTACGAAATCATCGCCGGCGAACGGCGCTGGCGGGCAGCAAAGATGGCGGGCCTCAGGGAAGTGCCGGCCTACGTGCGCGAAATGAGCGATCAGGACGTCATGGTGGCCGCCCTTGTCGAGAACCTGCAGCGCGAGGATCTGAATCCTGCCGAGGAGGCGAGAGCCCTGCAGGAGCTGAAGGAGCGCCTTTCCCTCACCCAGGAGGAGCTCGCCCAGCGCCTTGGCAAAAGCCGCTCCATGGTGGCCAATGCCCTGCGCCTGCTTCAGCTGCCGGAGTCGGCCCTGGAAAGCCTGGAGAAGGGCGCCATCTCGGCAGGCCACGCCCGCTGCCTGCTCTCCCTTGCTCCCGACGAAGCGGGCATGGCGGCCTTCCTGGCCCGCATTCTGGCAAACAAGCTTTCCGTGCGCGACTGCGAGGACGCCGTGGCCCACTGGAAGAAGCACGGCAGCCTTCCCTGGAGCGAAGAAGGCGCCGATCCCCGCGCAACGCCAGCCAGACGCAGGAAGAGCCCCGAGTTCAAGCAGCTCGAAAAAAGCCTGGCAGCGCTGCTCAAGGTCAAGGCGAGCCTCTCCGGGACGCCGGACAAGGGCCGCATCAGCCTCGCCTTCGCCAGCGGTGACGAGCTGCTGCGCCTGCTGGGCCTGCTGGGGCTGAAGGACGCCAGCGACGCGAACGAGACGAACGAGGCGAACGAGGTGAAGAACGCGCCGGACGAACCGGACTCTGCTGGGGGAGAGAGCGGAGAGACGGCGTAGCCCCCTTCCACCTGCAGCCACCCTGCTGCAGCCTCGTCTCGCGCGACTTGCGAGAGCAGGGTGCCAGCGCGCCTTGCTCACAAGAGGGTGCTACCGCATCTGCTCCAAGAAGTGCTACCGCACTTTGAGCACAGCGCCGTACATGCCCTCTAGAGGCGAGTCTGCGGGCGTCTGCCATTCGCAGACGATGTCTGCTCTGGCGGCAAAGGCCTCCCTGCGGACAAGGCCGGCATTCTCCTGCTCGTCCACGGTGCAGGTGAGGTAGCAGACGCTGGCGCCAGGCTTGGCCTTGGCCAGGGCCTGTTCCAGAATCTTCGCCTGCGTGGCCGCGAATTCGGCGAAGTTCAGCTCCCTTCGCCTAATGTCCGGCCTGCGCGCCAGAACGCCAAGGCCGGAGCAGGGCACGTCCAGCAGGACATCGCCGGGGAGCTGCCGGCAGGGCAGCCTCGAGGCGTCGGCAAGAAGGACGGCAGGGGCTTGAAGCCCGAGACGCCGGCACTCGCCTTCAAGGTGCCTCAGCCGTCCCATGGCCATGTCGGAGGCAGCCTGCACCTTTCTTCCCTGCTCGAGCAGGGCCAGCGTCTTGCCGCCGAAGCCGGCGCAGGCGTCCCAGAGCGGCGCCTCGCGCTCGAAGAGGCCAAGCGCATGCAGGGCCCAGAGGGAGCCGGCGGCCTGCAGGGAGAGCGCGCCGGCAGCGGCAAGTTCCGCCATGCGCTCCCTGCCTATCCTGCCCGTGCCGCCTTCGCGGAAGAAGACGCAGGGAAGATCGCAGGCCTCGCCAGGCAGGCACTCTGCGCCTGCATCCAGCAGCTCCTGCCTGATCTGCTCCCAGCCGGCTTTCGCCCTGTTGATGCGGACGCCCGCGCAGGGACGGCGGAAGGAGCGCTCCATGAGCCTGACCGCCGTTTCCGGCCCCAGCTCCCTGCGCCACAGCCGGACGATGCGGCGGGGCAGGCTGTAGAACCTGGCATCCACGTCGATCTCGGCATCGCCAGGCTTCAGGCGGTAAAAGTCCCGCTCCAGCGGGGCCGAGCCCAAGCGCTGGAGGCTTCTCAGCGCGCCGTTGGCCACGCCGACCAGTCCCTTGCCAAAAAGGGCGCGCACATCCTCCACAGTCTCATGGACAATGGCGTGGGCCGGCGCATGCTCCTCGAAGAGCAGGGAGCCAGCGGCAAGGCCGAGACAGGCCTTGAAGAGGGGAGGGAGCTTCTCCGGACGGGGAAGCAGGCGGTCCACGACGAAGGCGCAGCGGCTTTGCGTGCGCAGGGCCGTATAGGCCAGATCCGTGGCCTGCCTGCGGCCGCGCTCGTCAAGTCCCGCCCTGTCGAGCACCTCAGAGAGCGCCTGCTGGACAGGAAAGCCCTCGTCGATGCGCAGAAGGGTCTCAAGGGCTGCCTTGCGGGCCGAGGGCTTGAGGCGCTGGAGGAGACGGCTGGCTTGCGGGGCTTTCATGGCGAAGCCTGCCCTGCCTACTGGCAGGCCTGTGAGCCGGCAGCAAGGCCGATGCGCCGTCCCTGGCCTAGGTCAAGACGCAAGCCGTTGATGAAGGCGCCCTGGTCCATGGACTTCTTGCCGCTGGGGCGGATTCGCAGCACGCTGAGCGCCCCTTCGGCGCAGCCAATCACAAGTTTCCTGCGCGAGGCCCAGATCTCGCCTGGGGCAAGCGCTTCAGGCGCATCGGCAGGCTCGGCCTGCTCGAGGATGCAGGGAAGCTCCCTGCCGTCTTCCAGACGGAAGAGGGCGTGGGCGCCGGGATCGGGCGTGAGGCCGCGCAGCATGGCATCCACCTGGGACGCCTTTCTGTCAAAGGCAATCCAGCCCTCCTGCTTGGCGACCTTGGCTGCATAGGTGGCCAAGGCCTCGTCCTGGGGATGCTCCACGGCCCGCCCTTCGGCAATGGCGCGAAGCGTCTCGAGCAGCAGGGGGCCGGAGGCCTGGGCCAGCTTGACGAAGAGCGATCCCTGGCTTTCGCCTTGGCAGGACACGGCCTGCTGAGCGTAGACGGGGCCGGTGTCGAGGCCAGCCTCCATGCGCATGATGCTCACCCCCGTCTCCTCGAGGCCGTCCATGAGGGCGCGCTGGACAGGGGCAGCCCCCCGGTAGCGGGGAAGCAGCGATGTGTGCACGTTGACGGGTGCCCATTTCGGAACGTCGAGCACGGCCTGGGGCAGGATCATGCCGTAGGCGGCAACGACCAGAAAGTCGGGAGCAAAGGACTGCAGCAGGGGGACAGCTTCAGCCTGGGCCTCGGGCGAACGCAGGGAGGCCGGCTGGAAGACGGGCAGCCCCTGCTTGAGCGCCAGCTGCTTGACCGGCGAGGGCGTCAGCTTTCTGCCTCGTCCCGCAGCCTTGTCGGGCTGGGTCCAGCAGGCCGCCACCTTGACGTCAGGCGCATCCAGCAGACTCTGCAGGATGTCCGCGGCAAAGGCCGGCGTGCCCATGAAGACGACGCTTAGGCTTTTTTCTGCATGCGCTTCTTCCATTTGGTCACCTTTCCGTCGTAGAGGGCGCGGCGCAGGCGGCCTATCTTGTCGATGAAGAGCACGCCCTTGAGATGGTCCGTCTCGTGCTGGACGATGATGGCCTCGAAGCCGTCGATGTCGCGCTCCACCACATTGCCCTCGAGGTCGAGGCACTTGAGGTGCACGGAACTGGAGCGCTCCACGTCGGCGCGGTAGTCGAGCGGCACGGAGAGGCAGCCTTCCTGCCTGCTGGTGATCGTTTCGCCTGTCAGCGTCACCTCGGGGTTGACGAGCACCTGGGGGTTCCTTGGCTGGTCTTTTTCCGCAGGATCGTAGACGACCATGCTGATGAGCCGGCCCACCTGCGGGGCAGCCAGGCCAACGCCAGGCGCGGCGTACATGGTTTCCAGCATGTCTTCAGCCAGCTGCTTGATTTCAGGCGTAATTTCCGCAACCGGCTCGCAGGTTCTGCCAAGGCGCGGATCGGGATAGAGCACTATGTCGAGCTTCATGGGCAATCCTCGGCAAAGGCCGGAAAAAGGGGACACGAGCCCCTCTTCCGGCCTTGCCACAGCGGTACGGCGCCCGAATCCCCGCTGCGGAGGATTCTGCGCCATGGTATTATTCGGACTTGGCTTCCGCTTCCTGCGGCGCGGCCTTGGCCTTGGCCTTGTCGGGCGCTTCGCGCAGGCGGATGCCGAGTTCGCGCAGCTGGGCCGAAGCGACCTCGCTGGGGGCGTCGGTCATGAGGCATGTGGCCTTCTGCGTCTTGGGGAAGGCGATGACGTCGCGGATGCTCTGGCTGCCGGAGAGCAGCATGACGAGCCTGTCGAGGCCGAAGGCGAGGCCGCCGTGCGGCGGGGCGCCGAACTCGAGCGCGTGGAGCAGGAAGCCGAACTGGCTCTCAGCGCGCTCGGGAGTGAAGCCGAGGGCTTCGAACATGCGGCGCTGGGTCTCCGCAGAATGGATGCGGATGGAGCCGCCGCCTATCTCGTTGCCGTTGAGAACCATGTCGTAGGCCCTGGCCTTGGCATGGGCGGGATCGGAAGTCATGAGCTCCATGTGGCCCGGCATGGGGGAGGTGAAGGGATGGTGGCAGGCCACGTAGCGGTGCTCTTCCTTGTCGTACTCGAAGAGCGGGAACTCAGTCACCCAGAGGAAGTTGAAGGCGTCCTTGGGAATGAGGTCCAGCTTTTCAGCGATGTGCACGCGCAGGTTGCCAAGGGCGGCGTTGACCATCTCGGGTTCGCCGGCCTGGAAGAAGACGAGGTCGCCGACCTTGAGGCCGAGACGGGTGCGGATGGCCTCCTTCTCCTTGTCGGAGAGGAACTTGGCGATGGGCGACTGCCATTCCGTTTCGGACTTGATCTTGATCCAGGCAAGCCCCTGGGCGCCGTAGATGCGCACGAACTCGGTATAGGCATCGATGTCCTTGCGCGAGAGGCTCTCGCCGCCTTCAACCTTGATGGCCTTGACCATGGCTGCCTGGGCGAAGAGCTTGAAGCCGGAGCCGCGGGTGGCGTCGGTGAGCTCGACGAGCTCCATGCCGAAGCGGGTGTCGGGCTTGTCCACGCCGAAGCGGCGCATGGCCTCGTCCCAGGTCATGCGCTTGAAGGGCGTGGCTATCTCCCTGCCGAAGACGTCCTTGAAGAGGCGGGCAACCAGGTTCTCGGCCAAGGTCATGACGTCTTCCTCGCGCACGAAGCTGAGCTCCATGTCCACCTGCGTGAACTCGGGCT